>JAQCKI010000056.1 GCA_027592645.1 Chloroflexota bacterium
CGAGACGGCGCTGGTCTGGGACCGTGCGACCGGCGAGCCGATCTACCCGGCGATCGTCTGGCAGTCCCGTCAGACCACCGCCATCTGCGAGGGACTGCGCGAGGCGGGACACGAGCCACTGGTGCGCGACCGCACCGGTCTGCGTATCGACGCGTATTTCTCAGCAACGAAGGTGCGGTTCATCCTCAACGCCGTGCCGGGTGCGCAGGCGCGCGCCGAGCGTGGCGAACTGGCCTTTGGCACGGTGGACTCGTGGCTCCTCCACCGGCTCACGCGCGGCCGCATCCACGCGACCGATGAGACCAACGCCTCCCGCACGATGCTGTACGACATCCACCGACACGACTGGTCGGACGGGCTGCTCGCCGCGCTGAACATCCCGCGCGCGATGCTGCCGGACGTGCGGCCCTCGTCGGGATCATTCGGTGAGACCGACGCCGAGTGGTTTGGCACGGCGATCCCGGTGCTGGGCGTCGCGGGCGACCAGCAGGCGGCGCTCTTCGGGCAGAGCGGCGTGACCGCGGGCGTGGCGAAGAACACGTACGGCACCGGCTGTTTCCTGCTCACGCACACCGGCGCGGAGGCGCGTCCGAGTGCCTCCGGCCTGCTCACGACCGTCGCAGCCCGCACCGCCGAGGCCGCACCGGCCTACGCGCTGGAGGGCAGCGTGTTCGTCGCGGGCGCGGCGGTGCAGTGGCTCCGGGACGGGCTGGGCCTCGTGCGGAGCGCCGCCGAGACGGAGGCGGTCGCGCGCTCCGTGCTGGACGCGGGCGGCGTCTACCTGGTGCCAGCCTTCACCGGCCTCGGCGCGCCTTACTGGGACGAGGCGGCGCGAGGCACGATCGTCGGCCTCACGCGCGGCACGGCCCGCGCCCACATCGTGCGCGCGACGCTGGAGGCGATCGCCTACCAGACGCGCGACCTCGTTGAGTGCTTCGCGGCGGAC
This sequence comes from Chloroflexota bacterium, assembly GCA_027592645.1. Taxonomy (GTDB): domain Bacteria; phylum Chloroflexota; class Dehalococcoidia; order UBA2979; family UBA2979; genus W-Chloroflexi-9. The sequence continues at coordinate 947 of JAQCKI010000056.1, forward strand.
TCGGGCGTGCCGCTCGCGGCGCTGCGGGTGGATGGCGGCGCCTGCCGCAACGACTTCCTGATGCAGTTCCAGGCGGACATCCTGGGCGTGCCGTTGCACCGGCCGGCGCAACTGGAGGTGACCGCCCTCGGCGCCGCCGGGCTCGCCGGGATCGCCGCGGGGGCGTGGGGCGACGCCGCCGAGTTCGCCTCTGCCGCCGCGAGCGACCTCACCATCTTTGAGCCGCAGATGCCGGCCGAGCAGCGCGAAGTACTGCACGCCGGCTGGCGGCGCGCCGTGGAGCGCTCGCGCGGGTGGGCCACCGAGGACTGACGCGACGCCGGGAAGAACGAGACAGCGCCGCCCGATGGGCGGCGCTGTCGTGTCGAGTGACTACCGGGTAGTGCGTCCCCGGTGAGCCGCTACTCGCCTTCCTTCGGCTGGAGCTTCGGCGCCGGGTTCGGGACGCCGTCCATCAGCTGGCCCGGGATCGCGCGGGCGAGTTCGTCCACGGTCCAGTAACGCGGCTGGTGGATGCTCTTCACCACCTGGCGCGGGTGGTAGCGAGAGGCCTGCCACCCGGAGGTGCCGATCACGTGGCCGCTGATCGCGCCGCCGGCCTCGGAGCACAGCCACGCCACCGTCGGCGCGTTGTTCTCCGGGTCACGCGGCGACGGGCCGTCCGGTACCGCAGCCGCCCGCGCGGAGACCGGCTGGCCCTGGCGCAGGATGCCCGCAGCGGCACGGATCTGTGCCGCAGCCGCGGGAACGGACTGTGTCATGCGGGTGTTGCCACCCGGGTAGATCGCGTTCACCGCGATGCCGTGCGGGCCGACCTCGCGGGACAGCGCCCGCGCGAAGCCCACCATGCCCTCCTTCGCCGCTGAGTAGTTCGCCTGGCCCGTAGAGCCCAGACCTGACCCGGAGGAGAAGATCAGGATGCGACCGTACTTCTGCTTCAGCATCGGCGGCAGCACGTTCCGCACCGTGTTAAAGGCACCCTTCAGGTGCACGTTCAGCACGGCGTCCCATTCCTCTTCCGTCATGTTGAAGACCATGCGGTCGCGGAGGATGCCGGCCACGTGGCAGAGTGCGTCCACCCGACCGAACTCGGACATGGTGGTGTCCACCAGGTCCTTCATGTCGGCGAACTTGGAAACATCGCCGTAGTGGGCGATCGCCTTGCCACCCATCGCCTTGATTTCCTGGACCACGTCGTCGCTGGGACCCTTGTCCGCGCCGGTGCCATCCAGGTTGCCGCCGAAGTCGGCGACCACGATCGATGCGCCCTCTTCCGCCATCTGCAGCGCCACGCCCCGGCCAATGCCGCGCGCGGCGCCGGTGACGATTGCGACGCGCCCCTTCAGTCGTTCACCCATCTCGTACTCCTGTCGGTATGCCGCGTTACTGGCGCAGCGGGGTGGTGACGCCAAACGCCAGCGTGCGCGGCATCTGCTCGTCCATCTCGTCCATCGTGAACCGCCGGCCGAACGACAGGATCTGCCGGTCGATCGAGGGGGAGTTGTAGAGGTAGACCTCGCCGCCGCGGACGCCCATCAACTGGCCGTTAATGTTCTCCGAGCCTTCGGTCAGCAGGTAGCAGATCAGCGGAGCCACGCTCTGCGGGTCGTCCGGGTGGCCATCACCCTCCCACTGGCGAGTCGGGAACGGCGTGGCGATGCGGGCCATCTCGTCAGAGGACAGCACGCCAGCCGGCGGCCGCAGTTCCTCTGAGTAGCCGCTCGCGAGCCGCGTCCGCGCCAGCGGCGAGACCGCGTTGCAGGTAGCGCCGTAGCGCCCGAGGTCACGCGCAACGGTGCGGCTGAGCCCCACCACGCCCTCCGAGGCGGCGGCGTAGTTGGAAGCACCCACCGCGCCGAGTCCGGCGTCCGAGGTCAGCATGACCATGCGCCCGTAGCGCTGCTGGCGCATCGCGATCGAAGCCAGTTTCGCGACCGTGAACGCGGTCTTGGTGTTGCCGTTGACCACCGAGTCCCAGTCGTCTTCGGTCATCTCCCAGATCGGGGTGTCGCGCCGCACGCCGGCGGACGTGACCAGGCCGTCAATGCGGCCGAAGTTGTCCAGCGTTGCGCGCATCGCCTCCTCGGCGCCGGCCATCGTGGAGACGTCCACGGAGATCGCCTTCGCCTTCCCGCCCTTTGAGGTGATCTCGTCCGCGACCGCCTGCGCGATCGCCGGGTTCGAGCCGGTTCCGTCCGGTTCGCAGCCGTTGTCAGCGATGACCACCGTGCCGCCCTCGGCCGCGGCCAGCAGCGCCGTCGCGCGGCCAATGCCGCGTCCGCCGCCGGTCACCAGGATGACCTTGCCGTCCAGTGCTCCCATGTAGCCCCCTTTGCTCCTATCGCCGCCATGCCTGGTCGGCGCACCCGCTGCCGGGGCCTGTTGGCCCGGCGAGGCCACACCGCGCCGCCCGTGGGGCGGTGCAGCGGCGTAGCGCGCGCATCATAACGAATCCGCCTAGCCCCCTTGTTCGAGGGCGCACGAGTGCGCGGTGACGGCGTCGCGCGTGCCTAGAAGCGCGCCCGCTCGTACTGGACGGGCCAGGCGACCTCTGCCTTGAGGGCGTGCGCGGCGCGCAGGGGCCAGTGTGGGTCGCGCAACAGTTCGCGGGCCAGCAGCACCACGTCCGCGTCCCCGCCCGCGACGATCGCCTCCGCCTGCTGAGGGGCCGTGATCAGGCCCACGGCCGCCGTGGGGATCTGCGCTCGCTCGCGGATCGCGCGGGCGAATGGCACCTGGTAGCCGGGGTAGGGCCGCAACTGCTGGTGTGGCAAGTTGCCGCCGGAGGAGGCGTCGATCATGTCGACACCCACCTCCTTGAGCAGCCGCGCGAGCGCGACGGACTGGTCGATCTCCCAGCCGCCGTCCACGTACTCGCTGGCGGAGAGCCGCACGATGACCGGCAGCGCCGCCGGGAACGACTCGCGCACGGCCCGTGCCACGTCTACCGCCAGGCGCGTGCGCCGCTCGAACGTGCCGCCATACTCGTCGGTGCGCAGGTTGGTGAGCGGCGACAGGAATTCGTGCAGCAGGTAGCCGTGGGCCGCGTGCACCTCCACGGCGCGGAAGCCGGCCGAAGCCGCCCGCTGCGCCGCCGCAGCGAAGTCATCGATGACCTGGCGCACCTCGGCGGAGGAGAGTTCGTGGGGGGTCGGGTAGCCCTCGTGGTAGGGGATCTCGCTCGGACCCACGGGCGTCCAGCCGTGGTGGCCGGCGTCCATCGGCTTGCCCCCGGACCACGGGCGGTTCGTGGAGGCCTTGCGGCCCGCGTGCGCCAGCTGCATCGCGGGCACCGCGCCCTGCGAGGCGATGAACGCCGTGATTCGCCGGTACGCCTCGGCGTGCGCGTCGCTCCAGATGCCCAGGTCCCACGGGGAAATGCGCCCCTCCGGCGACACGGCCGTCGCCTCCGCGATCACCATGCCCGCCCCGCCGGTCGCCCGCGAGCCGAGGTGCACGAGATGCCAGTCCGTGGGGAAGCCTTCGTCCGTCGCGGAGTACTGGCACATCGGCGAGACGAAGACGCGGTTGCGGACTTCAACCTCGCGGAGCGTGATCGGCTGGAAGAGTGCGCTCATCGTGACCCCTGCCCGGTGGGCGCTACTTCAGTGCCGCTTCGATTTGGTCGAGGTGGCCGTGGTCGTGGCGGGCGCCGCCCATCACCATCAACTCACCCACGGCGGCCTCGCCCGGGCGGAAGCCCAGAGGGATCTCGCGCGCCAGGACGGTGTCATCGATCCCCGCGATGGCGGCGATGGCGGCAGCGTGGCCGGTGCGGATCTCCTCTAGCAGTTCGGCGACGGTCTTGCTGGTGCGCTCCTCCACCTGGCCCGCGTTGATCTCGTCCACGTTGCGCGGCGCGGCGGGCTGGGCCGCCTGAGGGTTCGCTGCTGCCTCCACGCGCGCCATGATGCGCGCCACGCCGTTGGCGCGTGCCGCCAGGTGGCTGAGGGCGTCGCGGACGCGCCAGGTGCCCTCCGGCAGCGGAGCCTCGCCGCTCGCGAGGATGCGGTCGTGCAACGTCGCTAGGCGCGCGTCCACGGTGTTGATCGCTTCGACGATGTCCTGCTTGCGGCCCATGAGCGGCTCCAGTGTGGTCAGTCGGGTTGGGAGCGCATTGTACGGGGGCCAGGGGGCAGCACGAGCGGGCCAGGAGGCCGCTGCGTCCGCGGGCTTACAGATCGGACACCTTGTAGTCACCACCGTACGGGGTAGGTGCGGGTGGCAGGGCGGACGGAGGGGCCTCCTCCTGCGCGATGTTGGACAGCGCGTACTCCGGCGCCTGGCTGGGTGTAGGCGCCGGCGTAGACGGGCCCGACTCGTCGAGTTCAAGGCCACCGCCCGAGGCGTTCCCCGAGGGCGAATCGACATTGGACAGCGCGTACTCGCTGGCCTCGGCCGACACGACGGGGGATGGGGCCGGGCGGTCAGGCTGTTCGTAGCGTGGCACCTTCTCGCCGAGTTCCTTCAGCATCGCCGACTTGTTGCGGATGCCGGTCTCGTTGCCTTGCGCCTGCTTGTACCCGGAGAAGTGGACGGATGCGGATTCGCCCCGGTTCACGCCCTTCACGCCCTTCTTATCGACCAGGTTGACCTTGCCGGTCGCTGAGTCTGAATTCAGCACGCCTGATTCTGCCAGGCGATTGAACGCGTCGTACGTGTGAGCCTCGGACGGGCGGTAGTGGCCGCTGTCGTCGTCCAGGTAGTTCACCTGGCCTTCGTTCACACCGATGTGTCCGGCGTGCGCCACGTCGCCACCGGCGAGCATCGTCGAGTGGTGGATGTTCTGGCGTTGTCCCGTGGGCAGCGTGTTGGACTGCCGCCCGCTCAGGTTGGCGACCACCTTCCCATCGGGCGACATCGCGTACTCGGTGGCGCGTATGGAGGCCTTGTCACCACTGGCCGTGGTCAGTGCCTTCTACCCCTCGCCGCTGGGTGTGAGTGTGTTGGCCGCGACCTCCTCGGGGGAGTTGTACTTCGTGACGATGCTGGTCCTCTCCGCCATTGCAGCGCGCTGCTGCTGCTGCTCCGGCGACAGAGTGCTCATGTCCATACCGTACGTCGCGCGCCAGCCGACCTTCTTGTCTTCGTCCTTGAACTTCTCTGGCAACTTCAGTGGTGCCGGGCGCTCGGGCCCCGCGGGCGCGGATGGCGACGCCGCGGCGGACGCTGCAGGGCCGCCAGCCATCGGCCGATACACCTGGTACTCGTGATCTGGTTCTGTGGCGGCGGCTGCCGGCGCGGGTGCGCCGGGCATCGCCGTGTAGGAGGGCGGGAGGTCGGGCGAGAGCTGGTAGGCGGGATCGTAGGCCGGCCCGGAAGGCATCGGCGAGTCGACGGCGTCGTTTGGGAATGGCGAGTAGCCGGCATCGGGCATCGGCGAGTCGACGGCGTCGTTCGGCAATGGCGAGTAGCCGGCAGCGCTCGGCATCGGCCTGTACGGGGTATCGTCCGTCTGGCGCTGCACCGTAGCGTCGCGCAACTGGCGCTGCACCGCGCGATTGCCGGCGACGCTCTGCATGCGCAGGAGGCTCGCAGCGTTGGCGGAGGCGGTGCGCTGGACGGACGCGCCTTCAGCCGACGTTGCCGCCGGCGGTGCCGCTTCCGGGCGGCGGACGTGAGTTCGACCGTGCATTACAGACCCCCGACGTGATCCCGAAGAGGTGCCTTCGGTGCGGGGGATTGTAGATCGGCGCCGCGACGCCATGGGTACCTGGTGAGGCGCGATCTCCCGCTCCTCATGGGACCCGGGTGGGTCCTGTGCCGTCACGCGCAACGGCGTTCTCAGCCATCGAGGGGCGATCTACGTCGATCTCCGCTCGTCAGCGCCAGCGAGCGAGGCGGCCCCATCGGCCGGGCAACAGGGCGTAGTCGACAAGCACCGCCCCACCGAACGCCGCCGCCAGCGCCGGCTGCCCGATGCCCACGAGCGCCGTCGCCGCGCCGCCGAAGAATGCCGCCTCGATCATCAGGCGGACGGGGCCAGGGACGGCGACAGGTGCGGGCTTCGGATCGTCCGGGATGCGGAAGACGCCCCACACGGTGGCGGCAGCAGTTGGAAGGGCGGCGGCCAGCGCCCAGCCGGCCACGCCGCCTCCCCCGGCCTGGTAGCCCCAGGTCCCGAGCGCGATGAGCGCCAGCAGTTCCAGGAGAAAGCGGACCGCGAGCGCGGCTGCCTGCATGGCTGATCCCCCGAAACCTGCTCAGGCGGGTAAGCCGCGATGCCCCCCGGAACGGTACCCCCGTTGGGCATCCGGGTCGCGTCATTACCATTGACATACCGCGCCAGACATCGCAACATCCACGCGTCCACGCTCGCCCGACGTCTGTGCGCGGGCAGAACTAGGAGTATGTATATGGACTGGTCTGACTCCCCGGAGCAGGCGGCGTTCCGCGCAGAAGTGCGCGGCGTCATCCAGAGCCGCCTTCCTGACCGCTACAAGCACATTGAAGAGGGCGAGGGCCAGGGCTGGGACGTGGACCGCAAGTCCGTCGACCCCACGCACCGTCAGGCCGCGCTCGACTGGCAGAACGCCCTTGCTGAGAAGGGCTGGGTCGCCCCGCACTGGCCGAAGGAATACGGCGGAGCGGGTCTGAGCCCGATGGAGCAGTTCATCTTCAACCAGGAGATGGCGATCAACAAGGCGCCGCGTGTCGGTGGCCAGGGCGTCAGCCAACTGGGCCCCACCCTCATCGTGCACGGCACGCCTGAGCAGAAGGCAGAGCACCTCCCGAAGATCCTCTCCGGTGAGGTGAACTGGCGGCAGGGCTACTCCGAGCCGGGCGCCGGTTCCGACCTCGCCTCGCTCCAGACGCGCGCCATCCGCGATGGCGACGACTTCGTCATCAACGGCCAGAAGATCTGGACGTCCGGTGCCCACATCGCCGACTGGCTGTACGTGCTGACCCGCACGGATCCGGATGCGCCGAAGCACCGCGGCATCTCGTTCCTGCTCATGGACAAGTTGACGCCCGGCATCACTGTGCGCCCGCTGATCAACATGGCGAACGAGCACAACTTCAACGAGACGTTCTTCGAGGACGTGCGTGTTCCGGTCCGCAACACCGTCGGTGAGATCAACCGCGGCTGGTACGTGGGCGCCACGCTGCTCGACTTCGAGCGCTCCAACATCACCGGGGCCATCGTCTCCCGCCGCAGCATCGACGACCTGCTCACGTATGTGAAGACGTCCGACGGCCAGGCCAAGTCGCGGCTGGCGGGCAACGACCCGCTCCGGCATGAGGTCGCGCAGGAGTACATCGAGACCGAGGTTCAGTTCAACTTCTCGTTCCGCATCGTCTCGATGCAGGCGAAGGGGCTGATCCCGAACTACGAGGCCTCCACGGCCAAGTTGTTCAACTCGGAACTCAACCAGAAGTTGGCCCGCACTGGCACGAAGGTCTTTGGCCTCTACTCCCACATCTGGGAGGAGAAGGACAAGTACGCGCCGATGGACGCCAAGTTCACGCACTCGTACGTCTCCTCGGTGTCCAGCACGATTGCGGCCGGCACCTCCGAGATTCAGCGCAACATCATCGCCACGCGCGGGCTGGGCCTGCCGCGCGGCTAGCCGTCCCGCCTTCGGGCGAACCGGACACACGAGGAGGGGCGTCGCGAGGCGCCCCTCCTCTGCGTCCGCACGCATCGTTGGCCGGACGTACTAGACTCCGCGCCACGACAGACATCACCGCGCCGAGGCGCGGCGGGCCGCTGATCGCGGCCATGCAGGGGGACGATCATGGCGAGTGCACTCGCGGGGATCCGCGTCATCGACTTCGGGCAGTACATCGCGGGGCCGCTCGCGGCGCAGCTGCTCGCCGACCAGGGCGCCGAGGTGATCCGCATCGACCCGCCCGGGGGCCCGCGCTGGGATCACCCCGCCAACGCTGCCTACCTGCGCGGTAAGCGCAGCATCGTCCTCGACCTGAAGAACGAGGCCGACCTGTCGACCGCACGCACGCTGGTCGCCGGTGCGGACGTGGTGATCGAGAACTTCCGGCCCGGCGTGATGGATCGCCTGGGCCTCGGTGCCGTCGCCATGACAGCGTCGCACCCACACCTGGTCTACTGCTCGCTCCCCGGTTTCGCGGATGACGACCCGCGCTCGGGCGTGGCGGCGTGGGAGGGCGTGGTGAGCGCCGCCGGCGGTCTCTATCGCCGCGGACGCACGTCTGAGGTTGCCGGGGCCCCGGTCTACTCCGCCGTGCCGCTGGCCTCGTCCTACGCCGCTATCCAGGCGGCTGTGGCGATCACGATGGCGCTCGGTGTTCGCGAGCGCGATGGCGTCGGGCAGCGCATCCAGGTGCCGCTGTTCGATGCGATGTTCGGCGCCGTGGGCTACAACGGCCTGCGCGTCCACACGGCGGCGCTGCCGGTACTCGATGGCGGTGGCCTCACCACCCAGTTCGAATGCAAGGACGGGCGCTGGGTGATGTTCCACACCGGCAACACGCGCACCCAGCAAGTGCTGGAGGCGGCCGGCGTCGGCGAGTGGATCGCCATGGGCCTGACCGACCGCGCGCGGCTCACCAAGGAACCGGAACTAGCGAAGGACCTCAACGCGCGGGCGAAGGCGCTGTTCAAGACGCGCAACGCCGCCGAGTGGGAGGCGCTGGTCTCTGACGCGGGTGGCGAGTGCGCCGTGTGCCGTCCGACAGCCGAGTGGCTGTCCCACGAGCACGCGCTGGGCTCCGGCACCATCGTGGAAATGAACGACCCGGTGCTCGGCAAGACGAAGCAGCCGGGGATCCCCGTGCGCATGTCGCTCACGCCGCCGGCCGTGCAGGGCCTGCGCCCGAAGCCGGACGCGGATCGCGCCGCCATCCTCGCCTCGCTCGGCCGCCCGAAGCCAGTGGCGTCGGGCAGCACGGACGCCACGCTGCGCGCCGCGCTGGACGGCGTCCGCGTGCTCGACCTCTGCATCGTGCTCGCCGGCCCCACCTGCGGTCGCACCCTGGCCGAGTACGGCGCGGACGTGATCAAGATCGAGGCACCCGACCGCCCGCCGACGCCCGCTTTCCACGGTGACGTCAACCGCGCGAAGCGCAGCATTGTGCTGGACCTCAAGACGCCAGAAGGCCTGGAGACGCTCTGGGCGCTCATCGATACCGCGGATGTCGTCGTCCAGAACTTCCGCAAGGACACCGCGACGCGCCTCGGCTTCGGCTATGAGCAGGTGCGCGCCCGCAAGCCGGACATCATCTACGCATCGCTGAACACGTACGGCCACGTGGGCCCGTACGCGGGCCGCCCCGGGCACGAGCAGATCGCGCAGGCTGCCACGGGCATGCAGGAACGCTTCGGCGGTGATGCACAGCCACAACTCCAGCGGTACGCCGTGAACGACTACGGCACCGGCTACCTGGGTGCACTGGGCGTGGCGCTGGCGCTCCTCCACCGGCAGAAGACCGGCGAGGGCCAGCAGGTGGACGCGGCGCTGGCGTACACCTCCACGCTGCTTCAGACGCCGTTTGTCGTGGCGGAGTCCACCACACCGCTCGGTGAGCCGCGCGGCCAGGACGCCATCGGCTCCGGGCCGTTGCACCGCGCCTACGAGGCGAGCGACGGCTGGTTCTTCCTCGGCGCGCGGCAGTCGGACCGCCACGCGCTCGGCGGCGTGATGGGCCTCGACGGCGTGGATTCGTTGAGCGGCGCCGTGCTGGAGGTGGCGCTCGCCGAGCGCATCGCCGCCGGCGGCACCATCGATGAGTGGGTATCGCGCCTGTGCGCCGCCGGCATCGGTGCGCACGCCGTGGTGAACGACACGCGCGTCCTGATGGACGACGCCTGGGTGCAAGCGCACGGCCTGAGCATCACGCGCGAGCACCCCGGCCTGGGCCTGGTCACGACCACCGGCCCCGCGCCGAGGCTGTCACGGACGCCGGTCACCGCCGGCAACCCCGCGCCCGCGCTCGGACAGGACACGCGCGCCATCCTGCATGAGGCTGGGCTTGAGCCACGCGCGGATGCCATGCTGGCCGCCGGCGGCGTGAAGGAGGCGGTGCTGCGATAGGTGCCGGGCGACCGGCTACTGGCTCCCCGCTACCTCGGGCCGACCGCCTTGGCGATGAAGATCACCAGCACGGCACCGGCGGTGGCGATCAATACGCTTCGTAGGTCGAAGCCGGTGACGTCGCCGTAGCCCAACCGCGTGCTGATGAAGCCGCCGATCAGCGCGCCGGCGACACCCAGGACTGCCGTCCAGATCAGGCCGATCGGGCCAATGCCTCCGGGGCCACCCTTCATGACGAACTTCGCGAGGAAGCCCGCTACCAGTCCAACAGCAATCCACGTCAGTGCGCCCATGACGCCTACTTTCCCATTCGTGAGGTGTTACCAATTACGGTACGCCCAAACGTACGGTCGTCAGCCTCACATGCATGAAACGGCAGGATTCGCGATCCGTTTGTCGTATCGATCGCTCCAGACGCCACAATGCCGCCCGTGAGGGCGGCATTGTGGGTTTAGCAGAGCGAGTATCAGGTTGCGGTTGCCCTCGCGCGCGGCAGTTGCGCGGGGCCCTGGCCTCGCTACCGGACTTCGAGGAAGTTCAGGACGCCCGCCGCCCCGCGGGTACCGCGCACGGCCTCGGCAGCTGCCTGCGACAGTTCCTTGGACTTCACGGAACCACGCAAGGTCACGCTGCCGCTGATCGCGTCCACCATGATGTTCGCAGCGTCGTCGCCGAGAGCCTTGCGCACCCGGCGGCTGGCGCGGGCGGTCAGGCCCGCATCGCCGCCACGGAACGTCTGCACCATGCTCCACAGGTTCGCCAGCGGGTTGCCGGCACCCTTGTTCGCCCCCATCGTCTGCTGTGTCATCGAAGACCCCTCTCCATCAGCAGGCTTGTTGATGAGTGCAGTGTGGCCCGGAATCGCTGAGCGCCTCCTGAGTAGATCATTCGAGTTTCCTGAGAAGCAGCCCGGCCTGCGCGCGATACGCTATGGGCATGCGAGTACTGGTCGTCGATGACGACCAGAGCCTGGTGCGGGTCCTGCGACAGGGGCTCACCGCCGAGGGCTGCGCAGTCTCCGCCGGGTTCGATGGCGCGGAAGGGCTGCGGCTCGCCATGTCGCCGGACGTAGACGTGATCGTGCTGGACGTGATGCTGCCGGAGATGGACGGGCACGAGGTGCTGACCGCGCTCCGCGCTGCGGGCGTCGCCACTCCCGTGCTGCTGCTCACCGCGCGCGATGCCGTTTCTGATCGCGTCTCGGGACTGGAGGCGGGGGCAGACGACTACCTGACCAAGCCGTTCGCCTTCGACGAGTTGCTCGCGCGCATCCGCGCGTTGCACCGTCGCGCCGGTCGCACGCAACCTGACCTGCTGTCGGTCGGTGGTGTTTCGATGGATCGCACGAGTCACGAGGTGCGTGTGGATGGCGCGCGCGTGGATCTAACCCCGACCGAGTATCGCCTGCTGGAGTTGCTGCTCCAGAACCCCGGCCGGCTGCTGACGCGCCAGACCATCCTCGCCCGGGTCTGGGGCTACGACATCGACGTCGCGCCCAACGCCGTGGAGCAGTACATCCACTACCTGCGCGCGAAGCTCGGTGCCACGCTCACCATCGCCACCGTTCGGGGTGCCGGCTATCGGCTGGACCTTCCCGCCGCCACCTAGGCGGACCCACCGATGTTCAACCGCGCCCGGCGCCAACTCACGATCCTGTACGCGACCTCCGGCGTGGCGCTGTTCATCGTGCTCGCCGCGATGATTTTCATCACCGTGATCGCGGTCATGGACCGTGAGATCGATGCCGACATCGCGGAGGTGATTGAGGAGTCGACCACCCTGCTGCTAGTCGACCGCAGCATGGATGAGGCGGCGGTTCCGGTCGCATTCGGGCCCGTCTTTGTCTTCGCGTTTGCGGTGGATGGGACGCTGATTGCCAATCCGCGCCTATTGCCGGTGGACGAGATGTTCCCGCCAGGTGCGGTACACGCCGCGATGGAGTCAGGTGAGCCGAGCCGCGCCCACCGCTCCGTCGGGGATGACCGGTTCCGCCTCCACTACCACCCGGTGGTCATCGAAGGGACCGTGGCCGGCGTCGTCGTGGCCGGTCGTAGCCTCGCGCGGCGCGACGCCGAGGTGAAGGTCGTCGCCACGACACTGGTGGGGAGCGTAGTCGTGTGGGCGGTGCTTGCCTCCACGCTCGCGTACGTGGTCGCCGGTCGTGCGCTTCGACCGGTGCGCGAGGCGTACCTGCGGCAGGAGGCGTTTGTCGCGGGCGCTGCCCACGAACTTCGATCGCCGATCGCCGTCATCCGCGCTGCGTCGGAGGTCGGCCTGCGTGGAGCGCCGCCACCCGAGGTTCGCGCGCTGCTCGTGGAGATCAGCGCCGTTGCGAACGAGGCCTCCACGCTCGTGGACACGCTCCTGGACCTCGCACGCCTCGCTCCGCCGGCCGGCGCAGACGTTCCGGCGACCGACCTGGCCGTGGTTGTCGGTCGGGAACTGGTGAGGATGCAACCGCTCATGGAGTCACACCGCGTGCGGGTGGTGGACGACCTCGCGTCCGCGGTGGTGCAGGCACCGCCGGAATCCATCGGCCGGATCACGCGCGCGATCCTGGAGAATGTGATCGCTCACACCCCACCCGGAACGGCCGTGGTGGTGCGGACACGTGCCGCCGGGGCGTACGGTGAATTGTCGGTGGAGGACAACGGTCCGGGTCTGGAGGCAACGGAACTGGGCGCCATGTTCGATCCATTCTCCCGTGGCGACCGCGCGCGCCAGCGGAGTGGCGGGAGCGGCATGGGACTCTCGATCGTTCACGGCGTTGCGACGCACTACGGGGGCTGGGTGCGAGCACGCCCCCCTGCCGGTGGTACGGGACTGGTGGTGGAGGTGGGCCTGCCCGCGTCCGGACAGCAGCCGGCACCACTCGATTGATACAGGGGCCGCACATGACTGAGACACACGACCCCGCCCTACGGCGGGATGTGCGGCTGGACGCTGTGGCAGGCTTCCTCGCCGCCGCCGTGGCGCTCGGTCTGATCGAGTTGATCTCGGGCGCGCTCGGTCGGGTGTCGCTGATCGTCTCGGTCGGTGACCTCGTCGTGGACTACTCGCCTTCGTTTGTCGTGAAGACGGCGATCTCGCTCTTCGGCACCAACGACAAGGCGGTGCTACTCGGCACGATCGTGGTCGTCTGCCTCGGCGCTGGGGCAGCGCTTGGTCCGGTCGCGGCGAAGCGGCCACGCGTCGGGATGGCGGCGCTGGCCGCATTCGCGGTCGCCGGCACGCTGGCGGCGGCGCGCGACCCGAGGATCCTCGGCATCCTCGCCGCGGGGATCGCGGCCGTCGCTGCATTCGGTGGCTGGCAAGCGCTCAGGTTGCTGCTGAGCGCGGCGACCCCGCAGCCAGCCGTCGGGGGCG
>JAQCKI010000002.1 GCA_027592645.1 Chloroflexota bacterium
GGCAGGGCTCCCCGGCAAGCCGGTGACCAGCGTCACCGTCTTGCCGCCGCGCCCGGCCTTGGTGCGCTGGACGCGCACCCAGCCATCGGCGGGCGGCGCGGTGCGCGATGGCGTACCAGCGGGCTTCGGTGCTTCGGCGCGACGCGCCCGCGAGGGTGCCTCGCCGGTGACGCGCTCGCCATCGGTGGAGTAGACCAGCCGCGAGTTCGGGTCGCGCGCCACCTCAGCCCTCCCGTGCGCCCTCGAACCGGCGGGCCCGCCAGATCGCGACCTGCAGCGCCAGGATCGAGATGAACCCGACCCCCGCCATGAACGGGATCGAGATGAAGCCCAGTTCTTCGACGTGACGGAAGGTGCACGGCACGCCCGCGGTGCAGACCGTGGCCTGCTCGGGGAAGAGTTCCAACTGGTAGTGATAGACGGACACGAGCAGGCCGATGACCGCCAGCGGCACGACGTACTTCGCCGCTCGGACGTCACGGGTCACGGCCGCTGCCAGCAGGATCAGCACGAGCGGGTACATCGCGATGCGCTGGTACCAGCAGAGCAGGCAGGGGACGAAGTTGGCGACCTCCGAGTAGTAGAGGGAGCCGCTCATCGCGAGCAGCGCGACGCCGAACGCCAGCCATTGCCCTCGGGCAACCAGTAGCCGCCGAAGGCTCTCCGCCGCGGGGGCACCGGCACCGAGCGCGGCAGCGCTCGATGCGAACAGCACCAGCAGGGATCCGATCGCGAGAATTGGCGAGATCGTGCTCTCTGGCATGGTTCCCCTGATCGCGCGTGGGATGCACGCCCAGTGTATCCCGCAAGGTCGTCTGAGCCTCACGGTGCCCCCGAGCAGGCCGGCCTACCGCGCCGGAGGCTCCCGCATCGCCTCGATCAGCTGCTCCAGGCGCGCCGCCTCGATCTGCCACGACGACAGGCCGGCCAGACGCGCGGTGCGCTCGCCGGATCCGTGGTCGTCGACGATGCTCAGTCGCTCGATCTCGCGTCGGGCGGCCTCCAGGCGGGCGCGCAGCACGTCGAGTGACTCCCGTTCGCCCTCGACCGAATCCACCATCGAGGCCTCCGCTGGTGCTCGCCGAGGCGGGGACACGGCTGCCAGGCCGCGGCGCGCCGCCTCACCGCGCCGGGTTCACAACCCGACCGTGCTCTAACCTAGGGGTATGGACGCACCGATGCAGCAAGAGTCGCTCCGCAGGCGGCTCATGCGCTACTTCCTGGTCTTCGTGATCGTCGGCGGCACCACGGCGGTGCTCGTGCAGCGCGAGTTCCTCGGCGACGCGGACGGCAGCGTGGTCGCCGGCCAGGCGTTGGAGATTGGGCGGCCCGCACCGGACTTCACGCTGGAGACGGTGGACGGCACGTTCCGCCTCTCCGAGGCGCGCGGCAAGGTGGTGATGGTCAACTTCTGGGCGACGTGGTGCGGCCCCTGCCGGTTCGAGATGCCGGAGTTCCAGAAGGCGCACGACGCGCGGCTGGAGGCGGGCGACTTCCAGATCGTCGCGGTCAACCTCACCTCCTCCGACTCGCGCGAGGGCGCGCTGCGGTTCGTGGACGAACTCGGCCTCACATTCACGATCGCCTTCGATGTCACCGGCAGCGTGGCGCAGACGTACGGCGTCCTGGGCCTGCCGGCGACGTTCTTCATCGATCGCGACGGCATCCTGCGGTCGCGCTCGTACGGGCCGGTGCTGGGCGACCGCCTCGCGGAGAGCATCGCCGCCGCGGGCGGCTAGCGCGGAGACGTCGATGGCGATCAACCGGCGACAACTCGGACGGTCCGGCCTGATGGTGACGGAGCTAGGCCTCGGTGCGATGGACACGCCGACCTCGGACGAGGGCGCCGAGACGCTCCGGGCCGCGGTGGACGCCGGCATCAACTTCATCGACACCGCGCGCGAGTACGCTGGGAGCGAATTCCTCATCGGCCAGGAGGTGCGCGCGCGCGAGTCGCGTGACTTCCTGATCGCGAGCAAGACGTTCAGCCACTCGATCAACGGCAGTCAGCGCGATGTCGATCGTTCGCTGAGCACGCTCGGCGTGGAGCAGATCGACCTCTATCAATTGCACGACATCTCGACGCCAGAGGCGTGGCGCGAAGTGACCTCGGACGAAGGCGCGCTGGCTGGCCTGCAGATCGCGCAGTATCGCGGCCTCGTCGGCCACATCGGCGTCTCTTGCCACGACATCGATGTGGCGCGCGAGGCGATTAGGAGCGGCCACTTCAGCGCGATCATGCTGGAGTACTCCGCCTTCTTTCCGGAGACCGCGCACCTGATCGACCTCGCCGCGTCACTCGATGTGGGCGTGATCGTGATGCGGCCGCTCGGTGGGTCGGGCCGCACCAGCACCATGCGCGGCCGGCTAGCCGAGGGCTACGACGGCCCGCTCACCGCGCCGAACCTCCTGCGCTATGTCCTCTCCCACCCCGGCGTCTCCACGGCGATTCCCGGCGCCCGGTACCCGTCGCGCATCCACGAGAACGTTGCGGCGGTGACCGACTACGAGCCGATGGATGAGGGCGAGCGGCGCGCGCTGGAGACCGAGGCAGCCCGTCTGTTCTTCTAGCAGGTGTCCACCTCCCGGCCACTCGACGCCCCGCCTACGATCTCGGCTTGCCGTGGCGAGCACGGCGACGGCAGAGGTGGCGAGTGATCGACAAGGTCGTGGCAACGTTCGATGAGGCGGTGGCGGACATCGCCTCGGGCGCGCGCGTCCACTGCGGAGGCTTCGCCTCGCCCTTCAACATGCCCTCCTATCTGATCGCGGCGCTGGCACGCCTCGGCGCGGACGGGCTGACGGTGGCGTCCACCTCGGCGGGCACGGGGATGGCGAACGCTCAGCAGTTGCGCGAGCAACTGGCGCCCATCGTCGCGTGGCCGATGGACTACTGGGATCCGGGACTGCTCGCCGAACTCGGGCGCATCAAGCGGCTGATCACCACGTTCCCGGTCTCCACCGGCCATGCGCGGATGTGGCCGTTCGAGGCGGCACTGGAGCGCGGCGAGGTGGAACTCGAACTCATTGGCCAGGGCTCGCTGGCCGAGCGGATCCGCTGCGCCAAGGCGGGCATCGCCGGCTTCTACACGCCAGTCGGCCCCGGTACCGCGACCGCCGAAGGCAAAGAGGTGCGCGACTTCGATGGCGTCCCGCACGTCCTCGAACGTGCGTTGCACGCGGACTTCGCAATCATCCGCGCCTGGAAGGCGGACCGGTACGGGAACCTGGTCTTCCGCGGTGCACGCACCTTCAACGAGACGATGGCGGGCGCAGCGCGCGTCACGATCGCGGAGGTGGATGAAGTGGTGCCGCTGGGCGACCTCGCACCCGACGCCATCCACACGCCGGGCGTGTACGTGCAGCGGATCGTGGTGCGCCCGGCGGCGCCGGCGCAGCGCTGGGAGGACCCGTGCTAGAGCCGCCTCGGCTGGACGCAGCGGTGATGGCGATGGTCGCGGCGCGCGAGTTCCACGATGGCGCGGTGGTGAACCTGGGCATCGGGCTGCCGCTCGCCTGCGCCGACTACATCCCGGAGGGGCGGGAGGTGATCCTGCACTCCGAGCACGGACTGCTCGGCTACGGCCCGCTGGCCCAACACCCGGACGAGGTCGACCCGTACGTCTTCATGGTCGGCAACCGCCCGGTCCGGCCGAGGCCGGGCATGGTCTTCCTCAGCCACGATGAATCGTTCGCCATCGTGCGGGGCGGGCACATCGATGTCACCGTGCTAGGCGGGCTGCAGGTGGACACCGGAGGCAACCTGGCGAACACGCACGTCCCCGGCAAGATCGCGGGGAACCTCGGCGGCGCGCCGGATCTCGCGACGTGCGCGAAGCGAACGGTGGTGTTGATGTACCACACCGCCCGCGACGGCTCCCCGAAGGTCGTCGAGCGCTGCACGCTGCCACTGACCGCGGCTGCGTGCGTGAACCGCATCGTGACCGATGTGGCGGTGATCGATGTCACCGAGGGCGGCCTGCTCCTGCGCGAAGTCGCCCCCGGATGGTCGGCGGAGGCCGTGCAGCAGGTCACGGGTGCCACCCTCGTGATCGCCGAGGACTTGCGCGAGGTCACGATCGGCTGACGGCTGACGGCTGACGGCTGACGGCTGACGGCTGACGGCTGACGGCTGTTCGCCAGCCGGTATCGTCCTGAGTAGCGCAGAGACTCGGGCGTCCCGGTCAACCTCGGCGCACGGCGCGGCAGCAATGGAGTACGCCATGACTGACGAAGCACGGGGTGAACTGACCCGCGGCGCGGTGCTGCGCGCGGCGATCAACATGGGGAACTTCCTGCTCGTCACGGGCCGCACGCCGGAGGGCGACCCGGACGGCGTCTCGCCCGACATGGCGCGCACGATTGCCGAACGCCTCGGTGTGACGCTGAAACTCGTGCCGTTCAAGTCGCCCGGCGAGATCGCAGACGCGGTCGAGGTGGACGCGTGGGACATCGCGCTGATCGGCGCCGAGCCACAGCGCGCCGAGAAGATCGAGTTCACCGCCGCCTACGCGGAGATCGAGTCGACCTACCTCGTGCCCGCGGGTTCGCCGATCCAGTCGATCGATGAGGTCGACCGCCCGGGGGTGCGCATCATCACCTCGGCGCGCAGCGCGTATGGGCTGTGGCTCGAACGAAACATCAAGCAGGCCACGCTCATCGCCTCCGACAGCCCGGGTGGCGCGACTGCACAGTTCATCGAGCAGGGGCTCGATGTGCTCGCCGGGCTGCGACCCGGCCTGCTGGAGGACGCCGCGAAGATGCCGGGCGCGCGTGTGCTGGACGGCCAGTTTGCGGCCGTGCAGCAGGCGGTGGGGACACCGAAGGCGAACACGGCCGCGGCGGCGTTCCTGCGCGAGTTCGTGGAGGAGGCGAAGTCCTCCGGGCTGGTCGCGCGGCTGATCGAGAAGCACGGCGTCCAGGGGCGGCTCTCGGTGGCGCCGCCCGCCTGAGCCCGGCCCGTCGGCCTACGTCGTCGTGTCGAGCCTGATCGGCAGCGGCACGTCCGGGTAGTCGGCGAGCAGCCGTCCCCATGCGCGGCGGCCGATGCGTTCCGCCTCCGCGACGATCGCGGGCTCGTCCATCGTCAGCACCGCGCCGTCGCGCATCACCCATGCGCCATCCACCATCATCGAGCGCACATCGGCGGGCGTGCCCTGGTGCACGAACGCGGAGACGATGCGCATGGTGGGCACGAGGTGCGCGCGCTGCGTATCGATCACGATCAGGTCCGCCTTCTTGCCGACCTCGAGCGAACCGGAATCGGTGAGGCCCAGCGCGCGATGGCCGTTCGCGGTCGCCCACTGGAGCACCTCCTCGGGCGTGGGCTGCTCGCCGTCGCCGAGGCGGACGCGCTCCATGAACAGGCCGGTGCGCATTACCTCCACCATGTCTTCCGCCATGTTGTCGCTGCCCATGGCGATGGTGCAGCCGGCGGCGGCCAGTTCCGAGACACGCGGGCTGTAGCCGCGCCGCGCCGCGATCGCCGAGTTGAACGATGCGTACGCGCCGGATCGGCCGAGCAGCGCGATTTCGCGCGTCTCCATGCAGCGGCAGTGACCGGCGACCAGCCGGTCATGGAGGTAGTCGTTCTGGAACAGGTACTCGGTGGGCAGCACGCCGCGGACGCGCATCACCGCCTCCACCTCCCACCACGACTGGTTGAGGTGGATCGTGGCGATCGTGCCCAGGCGCTCCTGCAGGTCGCGCAGCCGGCGGAGCAACCCCGGCGACACCGCCTCGGGCGCATGCGCGGCGACGGCGACCGAGAGCCGCCCGTCGGCCGCGCCGTGCCAGCGCGTGTGCAGCGCCTCGATGCGTTCGAGCGAGGCCTCGCCGCGCGCATCGTCGTACTCGAACACACCGTCGTGAGCCGCCTTTGGCTGATCGAGGTCCGCCGCGGTCTCGCCGAGCACGATGCGGATGCCGGTCGACGCCATCGCCTCCGCGTACACCTCGAGGTTGCCGCCAATCTCGAACGCTGCCGTGGTGCCGGAGCGGATCGACTCCAGCGCGCCCAGTTGCGCCATCACGGTCCGCTCCTCGTCCGTGATGTAGGAGGCGACAGCGCGCGGGAACTTCAGCGTGGAGGGGAACGAGAAGTCCTCCTGGATGCCGCGTGACAGCGTCAGGGTGAAGTGCGTGTGGCAGTTCGCGAAGCCCGGCATCACCGCCTTGCCTCGGCCATCCACGACCTCTGCGCCGGGCAGCCGCGCGTGCACCTCCGCGCTCGGCCCGAGCGCCACGATCCGGTCGTCCTCGATGCCAATCGCCGCGTCGTAGAGCACCCGCCGGCCGGCATCGGCGGACACAATTGTGGCGTGGTCGATGATCGTGGGCACGGGGCACCTCCTGCGGCGGTAACTGCTGCGGGCGGCATCGTAGCGCCGCGCGTCGCCCGTGCGAGAATCGCCGAGGACGCCACAGGAGGCCGAGCCATGCAGCCGATCACCGACGCGATGGACCTGTTCCGCCACCAGCGCGCGGTGCGCGACTGGTCAGACCGCCCCGTCACCGACGACGACCTGCGCATCGTGCTGCAGGCGGCGCTCCACGCGCCCTCCGGTTCCAACACGCAGCCGTGGCGCTTCGTCGTGGTGCGGGATCAGGCAGTGAAGGACGCGATCAGCGACGAGTACGAGGCGGCGCAGACGGGTGATTCGGCGGCCCCGGCGGCGCGACAGCCCTCGGGCAGCGGGACGCTGTCGCGGGCGCCGGTACTGATCGTCCCGTGCGTGCAGGTGCCAGCGAGGACGGGCCGTGCGGGTTTCCAGACGGGCGCCTCCGTCTACCCGGCGTGCCAGAACCTGATGCTCGCGGCGCGCGCCGTGGGGCTGGGCACAGTGATGACCACGCGCCATCGCATCCGCCGCGCGCAGATCCACGCGATCCTGCGTATCCCCGAGGGGTACGACACGGCCGCGATCATCCCGCTGGGCTGGCCGGATCGCGCCTATGGGCCGAACCGTCGAGCGCCGCTCGACGAGTTCCTCGTGTACGACCGCTGGCCGGAGTAGCAGCCGGGCGGCGTTAGCCGTCCAGGCGCGACCAGCGGTAGGTGTGGGGCGCGAAGACGATCAGCGTCGGCTCCCCGGTCTGACGGCCGCTGCCCGGCTTCTCGCCTAGGTACGCCTCGGCCCCCGCGCCGGTCAACAGGCGCGCATCGCCGTACACGACCACACACGTCGGGCCATCCGAGACCGCCAGCGAGACGCCCGGCAGGCGGCGGACGTTCTTCACCTTCGCGGCGTCCGACCCGCTCGCAATGACGATGTCCTCGCCGCGTACCTGGTAACTGAGGATCGATTGCTGCGGCGTGCCGTCGCGGCGGCCGGTGGCGAGGATGCCAAGGCGGTGGTTCGCGAGAAACTCGTCCGCCTGCGCCTTGCGCTCTTCGTACGTCTTGCGTGGCGGTGTGGTCATCTCGTGCCTCCTCGATGCGTTCGATGTGGCGCGGCCGGGGTCATGCCGGGCGCGCGAAACCTGCGGTGTACTGCCAGACGGGGTGCTCGGCGGGTTCGTCGGAGAGACGGAAGCGCGGAAGCCCGAGCCCGTCGCCGAGGTCTGCGAAGTCGACCTGCACGCGCAAGCCGATGCCGGTGCGCTCTTCGTGTTCGGGCTGCCCGAGGGTGTCCACGAGCAGTCCGAGGATGCGCAGCCCGTCGTACTCGGTCGGGACACCGCGCTGCTCATCGAGTTCGACGAGGACCACCGGGTACGGCGTCACGCCTCGGAACGCCGGGTGAATGCCGTGCGTGACGATCTGGTACGAGTAGATCGTGCCGCGCCCCGACACGGCCTCCCACGACCAGCCAAGCGCCTGGCAGAACGGGCAGGCGTTGCCGATGGGGTAGCGCAGGCGGGCACAGTCCTCGCACTTCTGGAGGACAAAGCGGCCCTGGCCGGCGTGCTCCAGGAACTCGCGGTGCTCGGGGTCGTTGGAGAGGATCTCCACCTTGACGCCCAGGTACTCGGCCATGGTGTCGCCTCCCTACCGGCGCATGATGAGCGCGGAGCCGGTCGCGGGACTGGCCCAGCCGAGGTTCATGGCGATCTCCACGTCCTTCACCTGGCGACAACCACCTTCCGAGTAATCGTAGGTGTGTTTGCCCTCCGCCCAGCCGGTGCAGAAGTCGTCCGCCTGGTGGCGAAGTTGGCGCACGTTCTCCACGACGTGGCCGATGCCGTGCGTGTAGCCCTCACACAGGTGCCCGCCGGCGGTGTTGTTGGGTCGTGCGCCGCCGAGTTCGATGATGCCGCTGGAGACGTAGCCCCCACCTTCACCCTCCGCGCAGAAGCCGTACGCCTCCAGTTGCAGCATCGTGGTGAAGGTGAACGCGTCGTACGAGCCGGTCACATCCACGTCCTCCGGGCCGACACCGGCCTGCCCGAAGACGATCGGCGCGCCGTAGTAGCCCGCGACACGCGAGATCGGGCCGCGCGACCAGTGGGAGCCGCCCGGCTGCTCCTTATTCACGCGCCCCGCCACGCCCATGATGTAGGCCGGTGCCTGGCGGAGGTCACGAGCGTGCTCGGCGCTGGTCACGATGATCGCGACGCCGTTGTCGGTCTCCACGCAGCAGTCCAGCAGGTGCAGCGGCTTGGTGATCCACCGCGAGTTGACGACGTCCTCGACGGTCATCCGCTGCGGGTAGAGGGCGCGCGGGTTGTTGGAGGCGTGCTTACTGTGCGCCACCTTCACGTGCGCCACCTGCTCGCTGGTGGTGCCGTACTCGTACATGTGGCGCATGAAGGAGGGCGCAAACGACTGCGCCGCCGAGTGCATCCCGTGCATCGCCACATCTACCGAGGCGCCCCGGAACACCGGCGCCTGCCGCCCCGTCCCGCCGATGCGTGCCTCCGTGTAGCCGTTCATCGCACGGAAGATGACGACGGTGCGGCACATGCCCACCTCGATGGCGCCCATCGCGAGGCCGATCAGCGCCTCCGTGCTGGAGCCACCACCGGAGCAGTCCATGTAGAAGTTCAGGCGGATGCCCAGGTCCCCGGCGATCACGGGCGAGGTGGTCGAGTCGTTCCCGTGGTACGAGAGCATCCCATCGATGTCCCCGGCACCGAGGCCGGCATCGATCATCGCGGCGCGCACCGCCTCCACGCCCAGCGCACGCGTGGTGCGACCGGAGTTGCGGGAGAACTCGGTCATCCCGATCCCGACGACGGCGTACTGATCCCTCAATCCGGGCATGGGGCCCTCCTTGCTGAGCGCAGCGCGACGGCAATGTAGCACCGGTGATTGCGCCCGTGATTGACGGCCTTCTCCGGCGCGTGTTAGCAACGTCGGGCCGGAACACCTCCCGGGATCACCAGGCGAGGGACACGTGGAACAACCGCTGGCCGGAACCCGAATCGTGGAGGTCGGTGGCGCGCTCGCCGCTGCGGCGGCGACGAAGGCGTTCTCTGACTTCGGTGCGGACGTGATCGCCGTGGAACCGCTCGCGGGCGGCCAGGTGCGGCGGTTGCCGCCCTTCCCGGGCGACCGACCGGACATCAACGCTGGCGCGTTCCACCTCTCGACCAACACCGGCAAGCAGTCGATTCCGCTCGACCTCGAATCGCCCTCGGGGCGCGAGGTACTCGGACGGCTGCTGCAGGGCGCGGACCTGGCGGTCACGGAACTCTCGCCGGACGCGACGCGGCGCATCCTGCTACTGGCCGAGGCCGCCGGGGTGAGCATCATCACGATCACACCGCACGGCCTGACCGGCCCGTACGCCGACCGGAGGGAGACTGACACCTCGATCTTCGCGTGGAGCACGCGGATGCACACGCACTCGCAGCCGGGGCGCGCGCCGCTGCGTTACGCGCCGCACCTGGCGACGATGCAGGTGGGCAGCACCGCCGCCGCGGCCGGCTTCGCTTCGATCTGGGCGACGCAGCACGGACAACCGCGCCGCGAGATCGAGATCGCGGGCATCGAGGCGATCTCCGGCAACGTCGATTCGTTCTTCCTCCAGTGGTCGTTCATGGGCGCGGAGGCGCCTCGCACCGCCGGCCGCTCGAAGGCCGCCTACCCGGCGGGCAACTACCGCTGTAAGGACGGCTGGGTGATGTTCGCCGCGGCCGGGGATCGCTTCTTCGGCCGGCTGTGCGAAGCGCTCGGCCAGCCCGATCTCCCGAAGGATCCCCGCTTCGCGACGCCACTCGCAAAGGCGGAGCACTTCGATGATTTCATGGCACACCTCGGGCCGTGGCTGGAGACGCGCACTCGCCACGAGGTGGTCACCGAACTTCAGGCGTTCGGCGTGATGGTCTCCCCCACCCTCACCGCGGCCGAGGTACTCACGGACGTGCAGGCAACGGCGCGCGGCACCTTCGTCACGTTTGACCAGCCGGGCGTTGGGGCGATCACCATCCCCGGCCCGCCGTTCCGTCTCCGCGGTGGCGATGACGATGCGTGGCAGGCGCGCCCGGCACCGCGCCTCGGCGAGCACACGGTCGCGCTGCTGGATGGCGCCGGGTACAGCCGCGACGAACAGATCGCGCTCTTCCGCGCGGGGGTGACGGGATGACGCCATGACCTCGTCGCTGCTGAACGGTCTGCGCGTGCTCGAACTGAGCGAGGTCTGGGCGGGGCCCATGGCTGGCTCGCTGCTGGGTGACCTCGGCGCCGACGTGATCAAGGTGGAGTCGTACCCGCGCGCCTCGCAGACCCGCGTGCTCGTCGAAGGCGCCACGGTGAAGCCGGGCGAGGGGGCGCCGTACGAGCGCGGGATGGTCCACCACCTCGCCAACCGCAACAAGCGCAACGTCGCCTTCAACCTCCGCCACAGCGACGCGGCCGAGCCGTTCCGGCGGCTGGTCCGCTCCGCTGACGTGCTGTACGAGGGCTACTCGGCGGGCACCATCGATGCGATGGGGTGGGGCTGGGAGACGCTCCACGCGATCAACCCGCGGCTGGTGATGGTCTCGATGCCCGGCTGGGGCGTGCAGGGGCCGTTCCAGGGCTACGTCACGCTCGGCTCCGGACTGGACGCGTACCTCGGGCACACCTTCGTGCGCGGCTATCCCGGCGACAGCCCGGACGACACCAAGCCCGTTTATCACTCGGACGCCACAGGCGCGTTGGCGCTCGTCGCCGCCGTCATGACGGGCCTCCGCCGCGTGGAGCAGACCGGCGAGGGCTGCTTCATCGACATGTCGCAGGTGGAGGCGATGGCGTGGCAACTGCCCGGCCTCTACGCCGACTGGACGATGAACGGCCGCGTCTCCGGCCCGCTCGGCAACACCGATCCTCACGTCGTGCCGCACGATGTCTATCAGGCCGCCGGCGATGACTCGTGGGTCTTCGTCGCGGCCGAGGACGACCGCCAATGGGCTGGCCTCGCGAGCGCGCTCGGGCACCCGGAGTGGGCGGCTGACGGCCACCCGTGGGCGACCGTCACGGGCCGCCTGCGCGCGCGCGATGCCGTGGATACGGCCGTGGCCGCGTTCACTCGCGAGCGAGCGGCCTCGGACGTGGCGGATGCGGTACAGGCGGCCGGTGCCATTGCGGCGCCGGCGACGCGGCCGGCCGAACTGCCGAGCAGCCCGCAGATGCTGGCGCGCGACTGGTTCCAGATGGTCGTGCACGAATGTGCGGGCGCGAACATCATGCCCGGCTTCCTCTGGTCGATCGCGCCCGATGCGCCCTCGTGGGATCGCGTGTGCGGCCTCGTCGGCGAACACATGGACGAGGTACTGGCGGAGGCGGGCTACTCCGCCGCGGAGATCGCGGCGCTGGAGGCGGCGGGCGCCATCGGGCGCGGCTACCCCATGCCCGCCGGAGCGGTGAAGCAACAGGAGCGCGGCGCAGGAACGCCGCAGTAAGGCAGTAGGCCATGAAGGTTGGCATCAACGACGAACTGGCACTGAACTACGAACTGGACGGCGATCCGGCGGCGCAGTCGGTCATCGTCCTCACGCACGGCATGGGCTCATCGCTCCGGTCGTGGGACGCGGATGTGCCGCACCTCGCGAAGCGACACGCCGTCCTGCGCTGGGACGTCCGCGGCCATGGCGACTCCGACAAGCCGGAGATCCCGTACACACCATCGATGCATGCGAGCGACCTCGCCGGGCTGTTGCGTGCGCTCGGCATCGAGAAGGCCCATGTGGGCGGCAACTCGATGGGCGGCGCGATCACGCAGCGGTTCGTGCTGGACTACCCGGAGATGGTGCGTTCAGCGTTCCTGCTCTGCACCTCCAGCCAGGTGGGGGAGCGCCTCGCGGACGCATGGGAGCGCCGCGCCCTGGTCGCAGAGACCGAGGGCACAGCGGAGGCGTTGCGGCAGGCGGACACGTACGCCAACTACAACATCCCCGTGCGGGGGCTGCCAGACGAGAAGGCGGAGTTCGGGCGGCAGCAGACGCTGAAGATTCCCGGCCGCGTGTACGCGAGCGTCGTGCGCGCGATGGCGACCTACCACTGGACGGCGGATCTACCAAAGATCACCGCGCCGGTGCTCATTCTGCAGGGGCTACAGGACACCATGACGCCGCCGGGCGGCGCGGTGATGATGCATCGCATGATCCGCGGGTCGCAACTGGTGATGATGGACGAGTGCAGTCACGCGATCACCAACGACCAGCCGAAGCAGTGGCGCATGCACCTGCTCAACTTCCTGGACGGCGTGGAGCACTGGGAAGGGCTGGCCTGACGGCCAGCCCTTCCGTGCACACTTCGCGCGCCCTGATCAGGCGCTGGCGCTCATCGGGCGGTTGCCGTCCGGTGGCGTCAGGCCTTTGAACAGCGTGTTCGGTGCGAGTTCGAATAGCCGGTCGACGTCCCACGGGCCGTCGTTAAAGATCTCGCGTTCCATCTGCATGTCGCTGTAGAGGCCGATCCGGTAGCCGGAGGCGGCAATCACGCGGCCGGAGACGTTCTCCGCCTCGCCGGAGCAGAGGTACACCACGATCGGTGCCACGTTCTCCGGGTCACGCTCGCTACCGCCCGCACGCGCGCTCGGTGCGGCGCCGGAACGGGTCGCGTCCTGGTTCGCCAGGCCTCGGTCCGTCATGCGCGTCGCCGCGCCGGGCGCGATGGCGTTCGAGGTGACGCCGTAGCGCGCGAGTGCGTTCGCACACGACTTCGTGAACCCGATGAGGCCGGCCTTCGCCGCCGCGTAGTTCGGCTGCCCGGCGGAGCCGTTGATGCCGGCGGTCGAGGTGAAGTTGATCAGCCGGTAGCCACCTCGGCGGTCGGACCGCCAGTGGATGGAAGCGAAGTGGGTCGTGTTGTACGTCCCCTTCAGATGGACGCGGATCACGGCGTCCCACTCCTCTTCCGTCATGTTGAAGATCATCCGCTCGCGCAGGATGCCGGCGACGTTCACCAGGATGTCCAGGTGACCCCAGGTGTTGATCGCCTGGCGCACCAGGTCTTCCGCCGCGCGGTGGTCGGAGACGTCCGCGAAGTTCGGCTCCGCGGTACCGCCGGCCTTGCGAATCTCCTCGACGACCTGACTGGCCGGCATGTTGTCGGTGCCCTGGCCTTCCACGGTCGCGCCGTAGTCGTTGACGATCACCTTCGCGCCCTGCGCCGCCAGCGCGAGCGCGATGCCGCGCCCGATGCCACGACCGCCGCCGGTCACGATCGCCGTCTTGCCTTCCAGGTGATGAGGCATCACCCCGCTCCTCTCCCCCGCCGCGCGGCCATCCAGCCGCCCGGGCGCGCGGATGATAACAAACGTTCTGCAAGAGGGAGCGGTGACTAGGCCGTCTGGATGGCGCCCGTGTCCTTGAGCGCCTCGATCTCCGCCCAGGAGTAGCCGACGCCGAGCAGGATCTCTTCGGTGTGCATGCCCAGCGGTGGGCCGGAGCCCTGGATCCGGGGCGGGGTGGCACTCATGTGGATCGGCGGCCCCGGCACCCGCATCCGGCCGAGGACGGGCGAATCGATCTCCTGCAGGTAGCCGTTCGCCCAGTACTGCGGGTGCTCCGACATCCCGGCGTAGTCCAGCACCGGTGCGTGCGGCACGTCGGACAGTTCGAGGCGGTCCAGCCACTCGGCGACGGGCCGCGCGAGGAAGATACGCTCGAGTTCCTCGGCGAGTTCGTCCTTGTACTTCGCCCGGCCGAAGGGGTCGGCGAAGCGCTCGTCGGTGCGCATCCACGCGGCATCGAGCGCGTCGCACATGCGCTCCCACATCGCCTGCGTGTTCGCGGCGATGGCGACCTGGCGGCCGTCCGCGCACTCGTAGTTCGTGTAGGTCGCGGCACGACGGCGCTGGAAGCCGCTCTGCTGGCCGGTGCGCAGGAACTCATAGATCTGCTTCGACTGCATCGCGACCATGCCACCGATGAGCGACCCATCGATGAACTGGCCGATGCCGTCCCGCTCCCGCACCAGCAGCGCGGAGGCGATACCGTACGCCAGCAGCATGGCGCTGACCTGGTCCGCGAAACCGCCGATCAGTGCCTGCGGCTCGCCGCCCGGGCCTTCGCCCTGCTCGTACATCACGCCGCTGAGCGCCTGCGCGACGTGGTCGAAGCCGCCGCGGTTCGCCCACGGGCCGGAGCGGCCCCACGCCGAGGCGGAGGCCATGATGATGTCCGGCTTCAGTTGCCTCAGGTCGTCGTAGCCGAGACCCAACCGCTCCATGACGCCGGGACTGAAGTTCTCCACGACCACGTCGCAGGTGGGGACGATTCGGCGCACCGCCGCCAGTGCCTCGGGCACCTTCAGATCGAGTGTGATGCTCTTCTTGCCGCGGTTGTGACCTTCGAAGTAGGACGAGAATCCGTCCGGGCCCAGTCCGTTCGCACGGCCTGCCTCGCCGCCGGGCGGCTCCACCTTCAGCACCTCCGCACCCATGTCGGCGAGGAGCAGCGTGGCGAACGGGCCCTGCTGGTAGCGGGTGAAGTCCAGCACTCGAACGCCGGTCAGCGCGGACGGCAGGACTGCGCCCCCGTCCGTCGAGGGTGCCTGCCAGCCCGCGCCCAGCGCATCGCGCGGGTCCACGGCTCGAGTCGGGTCGGTGCTCTCGGTGGCCATCGGTGCCCCTCCGGCGGGAGTGTACCGGTTCGCCGGTACGCCTGATCCGCCCTGCCCGAGGCGCTATGCTGCGGCCACGAAGTACCAGCGCGGCACGACGTTCCGCGCTGATGTGCGTGCTGAGGCGCACGGAGGAGGGATCTGCCATGGCGATCGTCGAGACGGAGCGTGACGGCGCGCTGATGGTGATCCGCATGAACCGCCCCGACCGCCTCAATGCGCTGGGCGTCGAGATGCGTCGCGCGCTGGCCGAGGCGTGGTGCGAGTTCCGCGACAGCGACGATGCCGAGGTGGCGATCTTCACCGGCACCGGTCGCGCGTTCTGCGCCGGCGAGGACATGAAGGAATCGGTAGAGCGCGGCTCCGTCCCGGGCGACACCAGCAGCGCGCCGACCAACCTTCGCGCCGGCGATGAACGCCCGAGGCTCGTGAACCCGTACGACCAGCGCAGCATCCAGAAGCCGGTCATCGCCGCGATCAACGGCTTCTGCATGGGTGGCGGCTTTGCGATTGCCGAGCACGCCGATCTGCGCGTCGCCGTCGCCGGTGCCGTCTTCGAGATGTCCGAGGCGAAGCGCTGGCTGCTGGGCGGCTACGCCCACGGCCACGCCGGCAACGTCCCTCACACCGTGGCGACAGAGATGGCGTTCGCGTTCCGCTTCACGGCGGAGCGGATGCACCAGGTGGGCTGGCTCAACCGCATCACCGAGCCGGAGACGCTGATGGACGAGGCGCGGTCGATGGCCGCGCATCTGCTCTCGCTCCCACCGGCCGCGCGGGTGAACACCCTGGTGATGATGCGCGCGCTGCGCCCGCAGGTGCCGGAAGCGCTGGAGGAACTGGCGGACCGCCTCCGCGGACACGGGGCGCTCAGCGATCTGATGGAGTCC
Source organism: Chloroflexota bacterium (assembly GCA_027592645.1). Taxonomy (GTDB): domain Bacteria; phylum Chloroflexota; class Dehalococcoidia; order UBA2979; family UBA2979; genus W-Chloroflexi-9. Next base: position 15,883 of record JAQCKI010000002.1, read on the forward strand.
CGCCGCGCCTTCGCGGAGAAGCGCGCACCGAACTTCAAGGGCTGGGACGACCCCGCCGACCGCTACCGCACGCCCTCGCTCGAGTCGATGCAGCAGGAGCGCGAGGGCAACGCCTGAGCGCACCATCCGGGTACTCGAGGGCTAGTGCCCGAACTTGTCGGAGTCGGCCGGGGCGCCCGTGCCGCCGTCCAGACCGGTGATCTCGGCCACCTCGGCGGGCGTGAGTGCGAAGTCGAACACGTCGAGGTTCTCGCGCATCCGCTGCGGGTTGCCGGACTTAGGAATCGTCACGAGGCCGAGTTCCAGGTGCCAGCGCAGCACGATCTGTGCGGGCGTCTTCCCGTAGCGCTCGGCGAGGCCGGCAATCACCGGCTGCTCCATCAGGCGCTCGTGTCCCTTGCTGATCGGCGCCCATGACTCCGTGACGATGCCGTGCGCGGCGTCGTACTCGCGCGTCGCGGCCTGCGTGATGAACGGGTTCAGTTGCACCTGGTTCAGGGCCGGCATCTCGCCGACCTCGGTGCGCAGCCGCTCCAGGTGCGCCGGCTTGAAGTTGGAGACGCCGATGGCACGCACCAGGCCCGCGTCGCGGAGGCGGATCATGCCGCGCCACGCGTCCACGTAGCGATCCTGCTCCGGGTTCGGCCAGTGGATCAGCAGCAGGTCGATATACTCGACGCCCAGGCGCTCCGCGCTGCGCTCGAACGCCTCACGCACCAGATCCTCGCCGTGCCACTCACGGTTGAACTTGGTGGTGACGAACAACTGCTCGCGCGGCACACCGCTGGCGCGCATGCCGCGCCCCACTCCGGCCTCGTTTTTGTAGTTCTCGGCGGTGTCGAAGAGGCGGTACCCCGCCTCGATGGCGCTGAGCACGGCGCGCTCGGAGTCCGCGTCGTCCATCGGCCACGTGCCGAGACCCACGCGAGGGATCTCAAGTCCACCGCGCAGCGTGATCGTGGGAGTGATGTCAGCCATGCGCGCTCCTGTCCGCCAGTCGAGTGTGCCGACGGGAGGAGCGCGGCCGACCTACCGCTTCAAGAATTTCAGCGGTTGCAGGATGCCCAGCGCGAGTCCGACCAACAGCATGATGATCGGGAGTGCGATCACCATCACGCTGTCGAGTGCGAACACGCTCATCATCAGCAGGTCGAACGTGAGAAAGAGGCCAAAGAGCAGGCCGAATACGGCGCCCAACACGGGACGTCCACGGCCTCGCGACGGTTGAATGGCAGTCATCCGATTACCTCCGATGCTCAGGTCGTGTGTTACAGCCCGCGCGGGATCGCTGCGAAGCCGAGTACCGCTGCGGTGACGAGCGTGAGTGCCACCGATGCCAGCCCGACGGGACTGTCGGTGATACCACCCTCGACCTTCACGGTGATCGCCCCGGTGCAGGTCGCGGTGTCGTTGTGGACGCCCTCGACGGTGAAGATGATGCCGCGAGGCAGCGCGCCCGGCAGATCCCATGAGACCTCGCCGGTGTCGCCCACGGTCTCGGCCACGGGGTCTTCCCAGGACTTGATGGTGAACGAAGGAATGCCGGGCGGTGTCACCACCCAGACGCTGCCCCCAGCGAATCGCTCTTCCGCCGGCACCGCGATGGAGCCGGAGTAATTCGCCGACCCACTGAGCGGCACCGTGTACACCCCGCCCGAGGATGACGGGTCGATGGTGGTACCGGTTCCGTTGATAGTCGCGGTTACCTGGCACGGGCCGGTCAGCCGAGCCGGTATCGAGCCGTCACTCCCGGCAGCCTGCGCGCTGGCGACGCCGACGACGCTCAGCACTCCGCAGATAGCCAGTACGAAGGAGAGCATTCCTCTGCGCGTCATGGGCTTCCCCGGTCACTCCCGCGATCCCGGTTATCAGGATCGGCGGGACTGTACGCCATATGTGATGGCCTGTGGATAGCTGAAGGCAGCAAATTCCGCCGAGGCGACGGAACGTCGCCTAGTGCTGCCGCTCCATGCGGGTGAACGACTTCAGTTCGCGGGGCGGCGTCATGTGGCTGCCACGGATCGTGTACGAAACTTCGCCCACGTAGACATCGCCCGTCGGGCTCACCGCCAGCCCGTGGGGCGCCATGAACTGGCCGGGCGCCTCGCCCTCCTCGGGGTCACCGATGCGCCCCAGCAAGGTGCCAGTGGCATCGAAGATGCTGATTCGGTGGCCCATCCCCGGGGCGCCCTCCATCAGCGGGACGGCGTTCAGTTCGCCCACATAGACGTGATGCTCGGCGTCCGCGGCGATCGCGCAGGGGCGGTGGATGTTGTTCCACACCTCGAGCAGGGCGCCGGTCGGTGTGAACACCTGCACGCGGTGCGCCTCGCGGTCGGCCACATACAGCCGGTCGCCATCCAGCGCGATGTTGTGCGGCACCATGAACTGCCCAGGCTCGATGCCTGGCGTCCCCCACGAGGACAGCAGCTCGCCGTCCGATGAGTAGTGATGGATGCGCGCGTTGCCGTAGCCGTCGCTGATGAACAGCGTGCCGTCCGGGGCCAGGGCCACGTCCGTCGGGCGGTTGAACGGCTCACCGCTGAACTTGGGTGACGGCTGCCCCGGCGTGCCGATGGTCATCACCAGTTCGCCATCGGTCGTCCACTTCGTGATGGTGTGGGAGCCGTCATCGACGCAGTAGAGGAAGCCGTCGGCGGTGGCGCGGATCGCGTGCGTCCGGTTGGTGAACACGCCCGCGCCAAACGTCGTGATGAACTCCCCCTCGGGCGAGAGCACCACCACCGGGTTCTCCGGGTTCCGCGTCAGGAGGTACACGCGCCCATCGAGGCCGACCGCGACGCCTGGCACCTCCACCACTCGCATGCCGTCCGGCAGTCGCTGCCAGTCCGTGCGCACCTCGTACGTCGTACCGCCGACCATCACTCGACTCGTCATGGCACCCACCTCCCCGCCAGCATCCGGCCGGGCGCATCCTACTCCGCGGCGGCGACCGCCACGGCCTCGTGGTACCGCGCGAGGCACGCCTCGATCACCACGTCCAGGTCCTCCGCGAGCAGGTACCGCTCCGCGATCAGCACCTCGGCGGCGACCTGGACCCGCTCCCGGTACGCCTCGCGCGAGGGGTACCGCTCCTCGATCGAGGCGCGCGGGTCGCCCGTCGCGTCGCGGGCGGCTCGCGTGGGGGCGAAGAAGTGCGATGAGCCCTGCATCGGCAGGATCTGCTCGGCCGCTCCCGTGTCCGGGTGGCGCGGGTTCCACGGCAGGTGCGTACCAACGGGCACGGTGAGATCCGGCAGCCGCACCCCGGCGACCTCGTTCCCATCGCTATCCACGGCGGAGACCAGAGCGGCGTAGGTGTCGCCCTCGACCGCCGGGTAGCGGCCGATCCCACGCCCCGCCTCCGGCCCGAGGTCGACCGTGCGCACCACCCACAACCGCTCCGGATCGGGCTGCACGAGGCCCGGCAGCGGCTGCGCGGCCAGCGCCGTGGCCCGTGGGACGGCGGTGCCATCCACGATGCGCGCGTGGCGGCTCGGCGGTGGCTCGGCGCCCTCAGCGATCCATGCGTCGAGGTGGCTCAGTGCGGCACGGAGCAGCGGGCGGTAGTCGGTGACGTTGGCGCCGTAGCGGCCCTGCCCGCCGCCCTCGGCGATCTCGCGGCGTTGAGGCACAGAGCCGACCGTGTGCTGCGTCCCGGCGAAGTGGTAGATGCGCGACCCTGGCGCGGAGGCCAGGTCGCGCTCCCCGGCGGGGTCAACGTGGACCAGGCTGCCATCGCCGCGCCAGTACTCGGCGGAACTGTTGGTGTAGATGACACGCGGGGCGACACCAACCGCGCGCACGCGGTCGAGCAGCCCGGCCGTCTCGCCGCTGTACGGGTCGGTCAGCGGTTCGTCCGCGAACGGGAAGCGGTGCCCGAAGCCCGACACCGACTGCTGCGAGGGCTGAGCGAAGCGGTGGTTGAACTCGCCGAGGCGCCCCCCGGCGATGTGCACGAGCAATCCATCGAAGGCGGCGCGCCCGCTCTCGTCGGCGTTCAGACCGTGGGCGAGCAGCGTCCGCAGGAAGCGCCCGGTCTGCGACACACCGAAGCCGATCACCCGCTGGAAGCCGGCGGCGCACGGGTTCAACTCGGACGGTGCACGCAGGAACGACGCGATCTCGCGCACGGCCAGCAGGCCCGTGCCCACCACCCGCGCGTCCGTGGCGGTGTAGATGACGTGGTAGATGCGCCCGGGCTCGAAACCATCGGGCATGTGAATGTGCTCGGCGCTCGGCTGCACGCCGTCAGGCGTCTCACGCGCGAACTGCCAGGCGGAGCGACGCACCTCCGTGTCCTCGCCGTCCTCGAAGTCGCGCACGATCAGGCGTGCCGCGGGCTCTTGGAGGTCGACGGCCGGGTACGGACGGTGGCCGCGATTCGCCAGCGGGAACGTGCGCTCGCGCGTGTTCGGACGGATCTCCACGATGCTCTGGCCGGTGACCGGCTTACCCTCCGACAGCGCCAGCGGCGCATCGAAGCCGAGGAGGCCGTCCTCGCGGTAGACATCCCACTGCCAGCCGATCGAGGCGACCGAGAAGCCGTGGCGGAAGAGGAAGCCATCGCCCGGCGCCAGGTCCTGCGGTCGGGCCGGCCCCACGCGGTTCAGCATCGGGATCGCGCGCGGACGCCCGCGGTTGACCACGTCCACGATGAGCGCGCCGTTCCCGCGTCCGGCCTCCCGCGGGGTGATGATGACGAAGTCGGCGGTGAACCGCACCCGACCGCCCTCGTCGCGGGGCGCCAGGTCGAGGTCGACGACGGCCCGGTTCGCCTCGTGGAGCGGGTCGACCGAGAAGGTCACGCTGCCATCGATACGCTCGTACGTGCCGGCTTCGCCGAACGCCACCCCGTCCGCATACGCCTCGCGGCGGTCGATGTGTACCGAGATTGCGGTCATGCGTCACCTCCCGGGCGGATCCATGCATCCGACCCTGTCCGTTGGGCGCAGCGTAGCGCCGGCGTCCGCGCAGGAGGGCGCGCACCTCGGTATCGTCAGTGTCGCGTTCCAGTCAGCGCGCGCCGGGCCGGACGAACCGTCCGCTAGAACGTCGGGGATCAAGTGGATCAGTGGTCGCGGCACCCTCGCTACCGGCTGCTCGTCGCCGTCGTCGTCTTCCTGGCGTTCACGCTCACCATCGGGATCGTGCAGTACTCGTTCGGCGTGTTCCTCACCGAACTCGAACGCGACTTCGGCTGGACGCGCACCGAGGTCAGCTCGGCGATGTCGTTCTTCGCGGTGGCGGGGCTGTTCGCGCTGCCGGTGGGCTGGGCGCTGGACCGCTGGGGTGCGAGGCCGGTGATGGCGATCTCGGTCGCGGCGCTCGCGGTCAGCCAGTTGCTGCGCCCGGCGATGACCGAACTGTGGCAGTTCTATGCGCTCAGTGCGCTCCAGTTCGCCGCGATGCCCGGCGCGGTGATGATTACCGGCGCACGCCTCGTCGGTGCGTGGTTCGATACCAACCGCGGACGCGCGATGGGGTTCACCTCGATGGGTGCGAACTTCGGCGGCATCCTCTTCTCGTCGCTGACCGCTGTGCTGGTGAACTCGGTCGGGTGGCAAGCGGCGTACGTGGTATACGGGCTGTTGTTCGCGGCGCTCCTGCCGCTGGTGTTGCTGATCGTGCGCGAGGCGCCGGCGGTTGAACGTCGCACCGAGGCGGACACGAGCACCCTCGAGGCCGCGCCACCAGCCACGGCCGTATCGCCCACCTCGCTCGGGGTCAGCCTGCGCGAGGCGGTGCGCAGCCGATCATTCGCCCTCGTGGTGTTCGCGCTGTTCTTCGCGCAGGTGACGTACCAGTCAGTCCTGCCGCAGATCGTCCCGCACCTAGAGCACGTCGGTATCACCAAGACCACGGCGGCCGCCTCGCTCAGCGTCCTCGCCTTCTTCGGGATGGGTGGCAAGGTGTTCTTCGGCTGGTTCTGCGAGCGCTATCCCGCGCGGTACGCGTTGATCTTCAGCCTCTCCTGCCAGGTCACCGGGCTGGTGTGGATGCTGTTCGTGACAGGCCCCGCCGTGTGGCTGTTCGTGCCCGTGTTTGGCCTCGGGTTTGGCGCACTCGGCGTGATCCTGCCGCTGCTGGTGCAGGACACGTTTGGGCTGAGGTCGTTCGGCACGATCTTCGGGCTGATCAACTTCCTGACGCTGGGGTCTGCACTCGTGGGGCCGCCGCTGGTGGGCGCCTCGTTCGATTCGACCGGCTCCTACCAGACCGCGTTCCTCGGGATCTCGGGCCTGTTTGCACTCGCGGCGGTCTCGATCTGGTTCGCGCGCCCGCTTCCGGGCGTCCGTAGCCCGGCGACCACGGCTGTATGAGATTGCGGATGGATCCGCACGCCCCCTCCAGCCACGTCGTAGCCATGTAGAATCGCTCGCATCATGACGGAACCACAGACCAGTTCCACCATCGCCGTGCGGCTGTCCCTCTTCGCCGATCTGCGCCGCTTCGAGCCGGAGAATCAGCCGGGGACGCGCACGTTCATCCTCATCCCGGGTGCCACGGTGGCCGACCTCGTGTCGGCGGCGGGCATCCCTCCGCAGGAGGACGTGACGGTCGGACTGAACGGCGAGCGAGGCCGCCTGGACACGCCGCTGAACGAGGGCGATGACGTGGTGCTGTTCAGTCAGATGGAAGGCGGCTAGGCCCCCTTCCGAATTCAATCACCCCCCCGCACGGAGGAGGTCCCGTGGATCGCTTCGGCTACTGGAACAAGATCCTGCACGTTGACCTGACCGCTGGCACCACCACGGTGGAGGAGCCGGGCGACGCCTTCTTCCGCCGGTACGGCGGTGGGCGCGGCCTCATCGGCCACTACCTGCTGAAGCACGTCCCGACGGGTGCCGATCCGCTAGGGCCGGACAACATCGTGGTGTTCGCACCGGGCGTCCTGACGGGTTCGCCCGTGCCCGGTGCCGGCCGGCACAGCGTCGGCGCGAAGTCACCGCTCTCGGGCGGCTTCGGCGAGGCGGAGGCGGGCGGCTTCTGGGGCGCGGAATTGAAGCGCGCCGGCTGGGACGCCATCGTCGTGCACGGCGCATCGAGCACCCCGGTCTACCTCTGGATCAACGACGGCGACGTGGAGATCCGCGACGCAAGCCACCTATGGGGCAAGATCACCGGCGACGTGGAGGACATCCTCCACGAGGAACTGGCGGACCCCCGCGTGCGCATCGCGCAGATCGGCCCCGCCGGCGAGAACCTGGTCCGCTTCGGCAACATCGTGAATGACCTCAATGAGTTCGCCGGCCGCAGCGGCATGGGTGCGGTGATGGGCTCCAAGAAGTTGAAGGCGATCGCCGTCCGCGGGCGTACCGCGGTGAAGGTGGCCGACCAGCCCGCGCTGCTCTCGATGGCGAAGTGGGTCAGCAGCACGGTGGACCAGGTGCACCGTGGCTTCCATGAGTACGGCACCGGCGGTGCCATGCAGGGCAAGAACCTCGATGGCGGCATGCCGACTCTGAACTACCGCATGGGCGCCTTCGATGAGATCGCCAAGGTGGACGCCATTGCGATCAAGGAAGAAGTACGCATCGACATGGGTGCCTGCTACGCCTGCTCGGTGCGCTGCAAGAAGGTCGTGCAGATCGAGCAGCGCGAGGAGGACGCCGGCGTCACGCGCAAGGGCGTGAAGATCGCCGTCGACCCGCAGGGCCGTTACCGCGTGGATCCGAAGTACGGCGGGCCGGAGTACGAATCGCTCGCCTCGCTCGGCCCCAACCTCGGCGTGGACGACATCATCGCCGTGTGCAAGTCCAACGAGGTGTGCAACTACCTGGGCATGGACACGATCACCGCCGGCGCCACGATTGCGTGGGCGATGGAGTGCTACGAGAAGGGCATCCTCACCGTCGAGGACACAGACGGCATCAAACTGCAGTTCAGCAACGGTGACGCCGTGGTGCAGATGCTGGAGCGCATCGCGTACCGCGAGGGCATCGGCGACCTGCTCGCCGAGGGCTCACAGCGCGCCGCCGCCCAGATCGCGGAGGGCTCCGAGGAGTTCCTGACGACCGTGAAGGGCATGGAGATGGCGATGCACGACCCGCGGCACATGCCGCCGATGCGCGCCAGCTACCTGCTCGCCCCCACCGGCGGCGACCACATGCGCCAGACCGGCGACAAGAACGGCCTCCGCAACCAGATTGGCATGTGCCACTTCCTGGCCTACGACGACGACCAGTCGGAGCAGATCATCAACGCCGTCACCGGCTGGGGCGTGGATCAGGCAGAGATGGTTGCGACGGCCCACCGAGGCCTCACCCTCGCCCGCCTGTTCAACATGCGGGAAGGCATGACCCGGGCGGACGACCGCCTCCCGAAGCGATTCTCCGAGGACCTGCCGCTCCACAAGGGCCTGACCAACGAACAGATCGACGAGATCGTGACCGACTACTACATCGAGCAGGGTTGGGATCCGCAGACCGGCCGGCCCACCGCGGAGACGATTCGCACGCTGGGCCTGGAGGCGGACGCCGTCGGGCTCGTCTAGGCACGTGTGCGCCTACTCCGCCGAGTTACTCCGCGGAGGCGTAGGCCTGGCCCCACCGGTCCGAGTACACGACCTCCTCGAGAGGTGCGCGCCGCGTCGGGCCGAAGCGCCCCATCGGGTACCCCAGCGGGATGATCGCGTACGAGTGCGCGTCCGCCGGCAGCCCAAAGATCGCGTCGACCTCGGCGGCGTGACGGATGTGGCGGCTGGTCAGGGTCGCGCCAAGGCCCAGCGCCCGCGCCGCCAGCAACATGTTCTGCACCGCCGGGTAGATCGAGGCACCCGTCCCCCGGTTCGGTGACGCTCCATCCTCCAGGCAAGCGACGATCCAGACGGGCGCCTCGTGGAAGTGCTCGGTGAGGTACTCCACCGCGCTCAACTGACGCGCGTAGCCCTGCTTGGTGACACCGGGCGGGAGCGGCGCGCTCAGGTAGTGGTCGCGGATGCCCTCGTCCAGCGCCCGGGCGTAGTACACCTGCACGCGCTGCTTGATGTCCGCGTCCTTCACCACGAGGAAACGCCAGCGCTGCTGGTTGCTCGGATTCGGCGCGGCGACACCGGCCTCCAGCACCTGCCTCACGAGGGCGTCCGGGATCGGATCCGGCTTCAGCCGCCGCATCGCGCGCATCGAGTGGATGACCTCGAACAACTCGGTACCCACGGCGGGCCTCCCATCACGACTGGCGGCGTGCCCTGAGTGCCGAGCGGCGTCCACGGGCTCCCGCATCATGCCGCATCCGCCCGGCGACCGGCGAGGGCGCCGGCGCTCCGGGGCTTGTGGGCTTGTGGGCTTGTGGGCTTGTGGGCTGGGATTACACTCGTGCTCGCGCGCGTCTGCGCGACCCTGGAAAAGAGGACGATGTGGACTGGAATGACTCCGCAGAGCAGGCGACGTTCCGTGCTCAGGTTCGTGAAGTCATCGAAACGAAGATGCCCGAGCGCTACCGGCGCGGCTCTTCAGCTGAAGGCGCCGGATCCTGGCAGTCCGACCGCATCTCGAAGGACCCGGCAGCACGGCAGGCCGCGAGCGAATGGGCGAACGCCCTCGCCGAGCGCGGATGGATCGCGCCCCACTGGCCCAAGGAGTACGGCGGAGCCGGACTGAGCCCGATGGAGCAGTTCGTCTTCAAGCAGGAGATGGCACAGGCGCAGGCGCCGGGTGTGGGCGGCATGGGTGTCTCGCTCCTGGGCCCCACACTGATCGTCCACGGCACCGAGGCGCAGCGTGCCGAGCACCTGCCCCGCATCCTCTCCGGTGAGGTCGCGTGGGCGGAGGGCTACTCAGAGCCGGGCGCCGGCTCGGACCTCGCGTCCCTCCAGACGCGCGCCATCAAGGACGGCGACGACTACGTCATCAACGGGCAGAAGATCTGGACCTCCGGCGCGCACACCGCGGACTGGCTGTTCGCCCTGGTCCGCACCGACCCGGAGGCGCCGAAGCACCGCGGCATCTCGTTCCTGATGATGGACATCCACACGCCGGGCCTGAACGTGCGGCCCTTGATCAACATGGCGTGGGAGCACGGCTTCAACGAGACGTTCTTCGAGGACGTGCGTGTGCCGGCCAAGAACCTCGTTGGCGACGAGAACCGCGGTTGGTACGTGGGCGCTTCGCTGCTGGACTTCGAGCGTTCCAACATCGCCGGGGCGATCGAGAACCGCCGCCTCCTGACGAACCTCATCACCTACGCGGGGAGCGCCGAGGGCCGGCCGAAGTCGCGCCTCTCGGAGAGTGTCGCCCTGCGCCACGAACTCGCCGATGCCTACGTGCAGACCGAGGTGCTGTTCAACTTCTCGTTCCGCATCATCTCGATGCAGAACCGTGGATTGATCCCGAACTACGAGGCCTCCACGAGCAAGCTCTTCAACTCGGAGTTGGTCCAGCGCGCCGCCCGGCTCGGGACACGGGTCTTCGGGCTGTACGGCAACCTCTGGGATCGGGACGACCCGATGGCCCCGATGGGCGCTCAGTTCACGCGCCTGTACGTGACCTCGATCCCGCGCACGATTGCGGCGGGGTCGTCTGAGATCCAGCGCAACATCATCGCGACCCGCGGCCTCGGGCTGCCTCGCGGATAGGCGTCATCGCGTGGAGGTGCGACACCGGGTCGGCGTCGCACCTCCCGAACGCCTCGTCCCGGTGGAGGTGCGACGTGCCTGAGCCAGGTGAGCAGCGCCGCGATGTCATCGAGAAGCTGCAGGCACACCACAATGAGATCGTGGTCGCGGTGCGGCGTCGCTCCGGTGACGAACTGCGCAGGCCGCCTCAGCCCGGCGAGTGGTCCGCCCTCCAGCAACTGGAACACCTGCTCCTTGCCGATGACATCTGGACATCCATGGCGGTGCGCGCAGCGACTGAGGACGAGCCGGATCTGGCAGAACTGTGGGCGAAGTACCGGGTAGTCGAGGAGAGCAATCCGTTCCCTCCCCCGGGCAACCTGCGCTCGCTGGACGAACTCGTCGCTGCCCTGGAGCAGCGCCACCGCCATACGCTGGCGATCATTGACTCAGTTCCGGATGAGGCGCTCGCGCGGGTGGGACGCAATACCGGCTGGGGCAATCTGCCCGTGCTGCAGATGCTGCGCGGCGTCTACCGCCACTACCGCATGCACATCGACCAGATCGAGGAACGCGAGCAGTCGTTTGCCCCTCGACGGGTGGAGTCGCGCGAGGGGTGACGGCGGGCTGCTCGTTCCCCAGTTGAGCGGCGAGAAACGCGGCGACGCGGCTCATCGCTCTGGCTACCCGGCACTCACCGTGCGGTTCGTTTCGTCTGCATCCGGGATGGGGTCGGCCGGGACGATGTATGGCGTTGCGAGGGCGCGATCTTGCGCTTCGATCTGGCGCGTCAGTGCGCGGCGCTCCTGCCGGCCGTGGATCCGCGTGGGGATTGAGAGCAGAAGGCTCATCACCACCCCGACGAGCATGGCGATGCCGAGGGCGAGCACGAGCGGTACGGACGTAGTCTCCCAGGCGAGAAAGTGCAGGTTCACGGCCTGCGCGTTCTGGGCTCCAAAGAGCACCAGGAGGATGCCTATCAGCATCGCGAGCACCAGACCGAACATGTTCACAATGAGACTCCATCCGCGCTCCGGAGCGCGTCACCCTCGGCACGAACGCACTGTGGCGCCTCGCTACTCGGGCTTACCCGCGAGCTTCTCTTCACATTGGCAACGACACCCTGGCCCTTGCCCTTGAGTTCCTGAGCGGCACCCTTGGCCTGCATCTCATCGTTGCCGATGGCCTCGCCCACCTTCTTGCGAGTCGCGCCCGCAGCCTCGCTGGCCTTGCCCTTTGCGCGATCCTTTTTGCCTGCCATGAACTTCCTCCTAAAGGTGCACAGTGAACCGTTGCATACCGTGTGATCCGTTGCGGCCTGCGCGCCGGCGCAGGCGCCGGCAACGAGTGAAGAGAGCCCGGAGCGCAGCCCATCCAGGGTGGCTTCGAGGCGACCGTGCTGACGGTCCCTGCGCTTCTTCAGGAAGAGCGCCACAGCGCCCAGGCTGAGAGCCGCCGCCGTGGCCTTGATTGGGAATCTCAAGAGGTCACCTCGGCCATCGCGAGCGGGCGGAAACCAGACGCTGGCATGTCGAACTTCCTTGCCGAACGGCATCAATCGGTGCTCCGACGCTAGGTCGGGGAGCGTCACCAATTCGTCACACACGCGAGACATGGCGCTCCGCGGCAGATCGATGAGCATTCGCGCGTCTGAGGCCCGGTCGAGCGCGGAACGAGGCGCGCACTCAGACAGCGCTGCAGCCGGGCCGTACCATGGTTCAATGGGAATCGGCATCGCGTTCTGCCTGGTGAGCCTCATCTTCATCGCGATCCTGCTGATCGGCGGCGTGCTGTGGATCGGCGGGCGGATCGAGGGCGTCAACCCGTTCAAGACCGAGCCGATCATGAACGTCGGCCCGACCGTCATCGAGAGCATCCGCGAACTGTCGGACCTGGTGACCGTGGAGGTCGTGGAGTACACGACGATTGAGCGCGGCCAGGACGCGGGCTTCCTCAACTTCTTCCGTGGGGACCGTATCTTCCTCTTCGCCGTCGCTCGCATCGGTGCGGGCGTCGACCTCGCACAGCTCCGTGACGAGGACGTCGAGGTCGACCGCGAGGCCAACTCCGTCCGCATTCGCCTCCCGGAGGCCAAGATCCTCTACGCCGCGCTCGATAACGAGAGCACCCAGGTCTACGACCGCGAAACCGGCATCTTCCGCGGTGCCGACCGCGATCTGGAGAGCCAGGCGCGGCTGGCGGCCGAGCAGATCCTGCGCGAACAAGCGCTGACCGCGGGCATCCTGGAGCATGCGACCGCGAACGCGAAGACCACGCTCGAAACGTTCCTCCACGGCCTCGGGTTTGAGCAGATCACGATTCTCGGCGCATTCGACGAGGTTCCCGCGACACGCTGACGCCGCGCATAGCACGCCCCGCATCGCTGTATCCTCGAGCGGTACCCGGCAGCGCCCATCAGAGTATGCACATGAGTCCCACAAGTACCCGCCCGCGCATCCTGATCACCACTCAGCACGCTGCCGTCGATGGCGGCTGGGATGACTACTCGGCGGACTACGCGCGCGCCATCGCCGCCGCCGGTGGCGACGCGATCCCGATTCACTTCGACCATTACGTCCCAGGCGACGTTCCGGAGCACGATGGACTGGTGATCATCGGTGGCGTTGATGTCGACCCCGCGCGCTACGGGGAGGCGCGCCACCGGTCCGTTCAGCGGTCGGTACCTGCCCGCGACGAGATGGAGATCGACCTGGCACGACTGGCGCTCGATCAGCGCCGCCCGTTGCTCGCGATCTGTCGCGGTGCGCAGGTGATGAACGTCGCGTGCGGCGGATCGTTGCTCCAGCACATCGATGAACGCATGCCCCATCGCGGCCCCGCCGGGACAGACGAGTCTGGCTGGCACGGCGTCACGGTTACGCCCGGCTCGCTCCTCGCGCGGATCGCGGGGGAGGCGCCCCTTCGCGTGAACTCGCGCCACCACCAGGCCGTGACACCGGAACGGCTCGCGCCGGGCCTGGTGGAGTCCGGTCGCACGGACGAAGGCGGCGTGGTCGTCCTTGAGGCGTTCGAGGCGCCCGACCACCCGTTCGCACTCGGAGTGCAGTGGCACCCCGAGCGACCCGAGATGAGTGGTGACCCGATGCACGAGGCCGCATCGACCCGATTGTTCGAGGCGTTCGTGGATGCATCGCGGGAGGGCGCCATCCGTTCCGCTGGCGCTGGCGAGACGTAACGTCGACGAACGTGGGCGACGGCTTGAACCGTCCCGTACAGTGAAATCATCGACCCGACGAAGGAGAGACTCATGACCACTGGACTGCTCTTGCTGCACGCGTTCCCATTGGATGCCCAGATGTGGAGCGAACAGGTCACGGCGACCTCGGGCGTTCCGGTGGTCGCCGTGAATCTGCCGGGCTTCGGAGGCGCACCCTCCGCGGACCCCGCGGGCTGGATGGACACGGCGGCGGATCACGCGGATGCCGCGATCGTCGCGGCGGGCATCGATCGGGTGATTGTGTGTGGACTCTCGATGGGCGGCTACGTCGCCTTCGCGTATCTGCGCCGCCACGGGGCCAAGGTGGCCGGTCTGATCCTCGCGAACACGCGGGCGGATGCAGACGATGCCGCCGCGAAGGAGCGTCGCCAGGGGCTGGCGACTCGCCTCCGCAGCGAAGGCAACTTCCTCGCGGATTCGCCTCCGCCCCTGCTGTCCGACGCTGCGCCTGCCAGGGTGCGCGACCGAGTCGCGGCGATCATTCGCGGCCAGACGCCCGAGGCGATCGCGCAGGCCGCGTTGGCCATGGCTCAGCGGGCCGACTCACAGGGCGATCTGGCGGCTATCTCCGTACCAACGCTGGTGATCACATCGAGCGCGGACGCGTTGATCTCGCCAGACTTCTCGAAGGCGATGGCGGACGCTATCCCGGGAGCGCGGCTGGAGACCATCCCCAACGTGGGGCACCTCTCCAACCTGGAGGCGCCGGCAGAATTCAACCGGCTGATCGCTGACTTCGTCGCCGCGGTGGGCTAGGAGAAGCGGGCGTAGATGCTGCCTACCGCACCTCGTACGCGAGTGCGGTGAGGAGCGCGTTGACGCCGTCCTGCTGCGCCGCGGCGTCGCTATCGTCTGACCACCGCAGTTCCACATCGATCGCCGCGACACCGGCGGCCTCCATCGCGTCGATGAATTGCCCGGTGATCGGGTAGGCCTCCCAGTGCTCGACGTAGTCGAGTGCCGCCGCCTCCGCGTATGCGAGTCCGAGGTGTTCCGCGAGTGGAATGTCGTTCCCCTCGACGAGCGCCGCGTACGAGTGCCACACCACGACGATCGTCGGGCGGGCCACGATCACGAAGTCGGCCAGCGCGCGCGTCTCCGGCTCGGACAGTGGTGCGGTGCCGCCGCTGACGGTACCGCTGGCGGGATGGAACGCCTCCGGGTGCCAATCACTGGTCGCCCAGTTGCGGTTGAGATCGACGCCGTTCGCATTGGTGCGCTGGTCATGGGCCAGGCCATCCGGGTTCAGCACCGGGATCGCGCAGAGCCGCACCACGAGGGGAATCGAGAGCCCGCCGCGCTCCATCTCCACCACCATCTGCCGCGCAAGCGTGACGGTGTTCTCCTCGACACCCGTGTGCATACCGCCGACGAGCAGCACCAGGTGCGAGCCGTCACCCACGCAGAACATCTCGATCGGGCGTCCCTGCACGGAGTGGCCGATGACGACTTCCTCGAGCACGGACGGGGTGTCCGGGAGCATCGCAATGCTCGCCTCGCTGCAGACGACCAGCAGCGGGGTCTGCGCCGGGATGTCCGTGGGGAACTGCGATAGCCAGTGTGCATTCACGAAGGGCGGCGCCCCCGCGTTGTAGCCGACGAACCGGCCGCCCACCATGACCCACACGGATCGAGCGGCACAGCCCTGCTCGCCGGCCGCCTCGACCAACCGGTGAACCGGCCCACCGTTCCAGATGACGAAGCCGGTGCCACCGAAATGAGGCAGGGTGCCGCCAATGGTCCCGGCGAGTGGTGCAGTCGAGGCGGTCGGGCTCCCGTCGGCCTCGACGAGCGCGGCGGTGGCTATGGCGCCCCCGTCCCAGAGGCGGCGCCAGGGCGAGCCATCGGCTCCGGTGGCGCGCTGTAGTACCTGAGACGCCGTCCCATGCTGGACGCAGCGGATCGTGTCGCCGTCCGGGCCCGCCACGCTCCTCAGATCAGCGCACCCACCACCGACGGGACTCGTACGCGGCTCCAGTTCCGCTCCGGCAACGTGCGCGGTGGCGAGGAGCAGGATCAGCGCCCCGAGCAGGGCGATCCAGGGGCGTACAGGGACAGAAGTGGAGCGCGGACGGGTGGGCAACAGCGGGCCTTCGCTAGCCACCCCGCATCCAACGTACCTCAACGGTGCCACCGTTGGATCGAGGTGGCCGTCTAACGCCCGCGATCAGCGCGCTCACCCACCGATCGCACCTGCTGGAGGTGGGGGGACGGCCTGCGGCCTACGACAGCCGGGCGATGACGAACAACAGCAGGTACTTGCAGGGGTCCTCGAGATCGCCCTCCACCACGTTCGTGGCCGTGGCCATGACCCGCGCTCGGTCGAGGATCCACGGGCGATCCGCGCCCCACTCACGCACGCTGGTCTGAAGGATCACCGCCGGGGTGCGCGGCAGCGGGCCAGCGCCCTCCGCCTCGACTAGTCGCCGCCTGAATCGCGGTCGGCGAGGTAGATGCCCTCCACCACGTAACGCCGGCGCTCGACGGCATCGCCGGTCGCACGGTCGATGCCATCGACCAGCAGGACGTCGCCGTGGCCGAGGTACTGCAGCACCATGAGCAGGCCCGGTGCGCCCTGCCACCGACTGTGCCCGAAGATCCACGCGACGTGCTCAAGGCCGGCGAACGCCTGCTTCGGCGTCGCAATCCCGAAGTTGGGGACCGTGAGCGTCTGGCCGCCGGGGGGCGGGGCGGCACAGCCCGGGTAAGGCGCTCCGGTGTCAGGAGTGGTGTAACTCAGCACGACCTCGGCATCGAGGTTCTGCGATGGGATCTGCAGCCGGGTCGCCCGGATCCCCAGCGATGCCGGTGCGGGCGTGGCGGTGGTGACTGTCGGCGCGGCGGTCGCGGTAGTGACGGCGGTCGTTGTGGCGGTGGCTGTGACGGTCGTGGGAACGGTGGCCGTCGCCGTCGCAGAGGCGGTCGCTGCCTCGGTCGCGGTCCCGGTCACCGTCGCGGAGGCACCTGCGGTGGCAGTTGGGGACGACGCGGCGACAGTCGCGTCGGGCGTGCCGTCCGGTCCGGCATCGGGTTCACCGCATGCAACGGTGACCACGGCGACGAGAACGACGGCGAACCAACGGAGATAGACCATGATCACAGCGTACGAGGCAACACCAGACGTCACCCGCAAGGTGGCCTGACGTGCTTGCTCGCTGGGGATCTTGGCTCTTCAGCCGTGGCCTAGAGCGCAATCTCCTTCACCGTCGGGCTGACCTGCAGTGGCGCACCGGTCACGGCGGCGATCTCCTCGGGCGTGTACCCGGGCGCGTACTCCTCCAGGATGAACTGACCAGCCCGAACGGCGATCACCGCCAGGTCGGTGACGATGAGCGTCACCCCACCCGGGGACGTGACCGGCAGCGTGCAGGTCTGCAGCAGGCGCGGCTTCCCGTCTCGCGTCGTGTGTTCCATCGCCAGCCATATCTCCTTCGCCGACGCGACGAGGTCCATCGCACCGCCGATGCCGCCGAGGTTGTCGAAGGGCGCGTCACTCAGACGCCAGTTCGCGAACGACCCATCGGCCGCCGCCTCGTACGCACCGAGCACGGTCACATCGAGGTTGCCGCCCCGGATCAGTGCAAACGAATCAGCGTGATTCACAAAGCTCGCGCCCGGGCGCAGCGTGACCTGCTGGCCGCCGGCGTTCCAGACATCCGGGTCGGCCTCCTCCGGCGTCGCGATCCGGCCGTAGCCAATCACGCCGTTCTCGGAGGTAAAAGTGATGTCGTCCTCGTCACGCGTGTAGCCGGAGGCGAGCGTCGGGATGCCGATGCCGAGGTTCACCGTGGAGCCGGCACGGAAATGACGCCCGATGGCGGCCGCCATCTGCTCGCGGTTCAGGCGGCGCTTGCCGCCGCCGGCGTGTTCTTCGCGCGCCTCGACAGCGGGTGCGGGCGGGCGAATGGGGCGGAGGATACCGTCCGGCGGGATCTGCACCATGCGCGCAACGTAGATACCCGGCGTGTGGATCTCGTCCGGCTCGAGCATCCCCGCCTCGACGATCGGCTCCTCCACCTCGACGATGGTGTGCCGCCCGGCCATCGCTGCGATCGGGTTGTAGTTGCGCGCGCCGTGCCGGTAGATCAGGTTGCCGGCCGTGTCGGCCTTCCACGCATGAATGAACGCGTAGTCCGCGACGATGCCCTCCTCGAGGACGTACGAACGCCCGTTGAACTCGCGATGCTCCTTGCCCTCGGACAGCAGCGTCCCCACGCCGGCGGGCGTGTAGAAGGCGGGGATCCCGGCGCCACCGGCGCGGATGCGCTCGGCGACGGTTCCCTGCGGCACCAGTTCCACATCCAGGAGACCGTCCCGCACCATCTGTTCGGTCTTCGACACGCGCGAAGGATGCGTCGCCGCAGTGAACGATGCGATCACCTTCTTCACGCGGCCATCCTCGATGAGATTGCCGGAGTTTCGGACGCGAGCATCGGTGGAGGCGTTGCCCTGGCCGTTCTGGACGAGAGTCATACCCTTCGCGCCCTGGTGATAGAGCGCGGTCAGCAGGTTCAGCGGCGTCCCCACGCCGAATCCGGGTACCAGCAGCGTGATCCCGTCAGGAATATCGGCCACTGCTTCAGCCATCGTTGCGCAGATCTTCGGTCGGGCCATCGTGGTCTCCCTCGCTCGCAGCCCCTCCAATTCCATCAAGGCGTCCGCACTGTATACCTCTCTCCAATCGCTTGATCTCAGGCGTATGCTCGCCGCGGTTCGCGCTCGTCGCGAAAAGCGCTGCTGATCACGGATCGGCACGCTCGGTATTGGTCGCACGGATGTCGTTACTTTTGAGTGCCAGAAATACCTGCTTGTGACGAACGCTGAACCTGCGCCCGACCCGCCGGCCGCCCCTCCCCGGGGGCGGATGAGGACAGCCTTCGCTGCGTTCGAACAGCGCGACTTCCGGTACCTCGGGCTGTCGACGTTGGCACTGGGGTTTGGGCAGTGGGCACAGCAGCTGGGGCTCGCGTGGCTCGCGCTTGAACTGACCGGCTCGCCGATCCAGCTCGGGACGATCTCCGCGTTCCGCGGCGGCGTCGGGGTCATCACCGCGCCACTCGGCGGGTACATCGCCGACCGATTCCCTCGACGCCTGGTGCTCGCGCAGACGACGATCGCCAGCGCCGTGCAGGCGACGATCTTCGCGGTCCTGATCCTCTCGGGTCACATCGAGCTGTGGCACGTGTACGTCCTGGCATTCGCCGGTGGCGTCATCCAGTCGTTCAGCCAGCCGGCGCGACAGTCCTTCGTGTACGACATCTCGACCGACGAAACCTTCCTCAATGCCGTGACGATGAACTCGGTCATCCAGAACGTGTCGCGGATCGCTGGGCCTCCCCTCGCCGGGATGGTGATCGGCTTCTGGGGCACCGGGACGCTCTTCATCGTGATGGCATGCCTGGAAGTTGCCGCCGTGATCTTCACGCTGATGATCAGCACGACCACCCGGCAGAAGCGGATCGAGAACCCGCGGGGACTCGGCTCGGCGGTCAGCGATGTACGAGATGGCTTCGCCTACTCGTGGCGCGACAAGCTCGTGCTGGGGCTGATCCTCGCCCACGCGATCCCCACGCTCCTGATCTTCCCCTACCTCCCGTTCCTGGCGGTCTTCGCGCAGGACGTGCTGAACCGAGGCCCCGAGGCGTTCGGACAGCTCTCCGCGATGGGAGGGTGGGGCTCGATGGTCGGGCTGACCGCGCTCACGCTGATGGGAAACCCGAAGCGCAAGGGAGCGATGCTGATCGGGTGCTTCGGGATCTACATGGTGATGGTGCTGGGCTTCACGCTCTCCAGTAACTACGCGCTCTCGCTGGCGGCGCTGGCGGCGGCCGGGATCTTCTCTTCGATCGCGTTCACCCTGAACAACACCCTGATCCAGGTCGCCGCCAGGAACGAGTTCCGCGGCCGGGTGATGTCGGTGTGGCAGGTGGTGAGCGGCCTGCAGCCGCTCGGCGCGCTGCCGATGGGCATTCTCATCGAGCGGTACGGGCCGCAGTCCACGGTCGCCGGCTTCGTGATCACGGCGATGATCGCGTACGTGCTCTTCGCGGCCGTCTTCGCTTCGGTGCGGCGCGCGTAGGACGCGCGGGAGCGTCCGCGCTCGCTTACCTAGCGCCGTAGCGATCCCCGATGGCACCGCGCTCCAGCAGTGCGGCCACCTGCTCCGCGCTGTAGCCGAGGCCCTGCAGGATCTCGACGTTGTGCTCGCCAACCAACCCACACGCGAGATCCCACGAGGGCGCGTCCGGCTCGATCCGCCAGAGGAAACCGCCCAGCGTCTGCGTCCCGGCGTAGCGATGAGTCACCGTCTGTAGCCACTCCCGATGCGCGATCTGAGGGCTGGTCATCAGACCGATGTGGTAGATCACGGGCGCCGCAATTCCGCCCGCCTCCGCAACGTTCGTGGCGATCTCCTCGGCGGTGCCGGAGGCGGCGTACGCCGCGAGCGCGGCATCGATGTCCGCGCGGGCCCGCAGGCGCCCCGTCACGGTCGCCCACGGGTGTGGTGCTTCGGCCCACTCGGCGTGGCCCGCCGCGCGGGCGACGCCAGCCCACTGCGCATCGTTCTCGGCGGCGATGGTCACCCAGGCGACCGCGCCCGCCTCGCCGCCCGCCGCCAGGTAGCAGCCGTGCGGCACCACGTGCGGATCGACGTTCCCGAGGCGCCCGGGCACGCGCCCGTTCATCGTCCACTCCGCCTGCAGCGCGGGCAGATGCCAGGCGAACGCCTCCGCCTGCGACATGTCGATGAAGCAGCCCTCGCCGGTCTCCTCGCGCCGCAGCAGGCCGGCGACCACGGCGGTCACGAGGCCGACGGCACCCGTCGCATCCGTGTGGTACATCACCGGCACCTGGTCCGGCGGGCCGTCCGGATAGCCGCGCACCACCATGTGTCCGAGCGTGGCGTCGAGACCGGAGCCCAGCGTCGCGTAGCCGCGGTAGGGGCCTTCGACGCCCCACCCGGGCATCGAGACCATGACCAGGCGCGGGTTGATCGCGTGGAGTTGCTCCCACCCCAGCCCGAGGCCTTCGATCGTGCCCGCGGAGTAGCCCTCGACCAGCACGTCGACGGTGGCGACGAGACGCCGGACGACCTCCGCGCCCTCTTCGTTGCGGATGTTCACCGCGATGTTGCGCTTGTTCCGGTTCGCCATGTGGTGCGACCCCGCGCGTTCGTACGGCGGGCCGTCGCCGGGGACCGCGTTGCCTTCCCGCAGCGGGCGGGAGATCGCGGGTGGCCGCGGGAACGACTCGAGGCGTATGACGTCCGCGCCGAGGTCACCGAGCAGGGACGTCCCCATTGGCCCCGCCCACACCTCGGTCATGTCGATCGCGCGGATCCCGGCGAGCAGTTGCGAGGTCATCGTCGCTCCCTCCTGGCGTTCATCCGGCGACGCCGGCGCGGAACAGCGCGATCTGTTCGTCGGCGCTGTAGCCGAGTTCGGATAGCACCTCGAACGTGTGCTCACCGAGCGCGGGCGCGGGGGCCAGCGACCACGCGCCTTCGAGGCGGAACGGGGCGCCGGCCAGCGTGTGCTCGCCGACGCCCGGCTGCTGCACGCGCACGAACGAACCTCGTGCCACCACCTGCGCGTCCTCGAACGACTCGGCGACATCGAGCACCGGTGCCACCATCACGCCGTGCGACTGCAGATCCAGGAAGACCTCGTTGCGGGTGCGCGTGGCGAGGTACTCGCGGATGTGCCCCATGAACTCGTCGAAGTGCGCCGGCTTCTGGGCCGGGTCGGTGAAGCGGGGGTCGGTGGCGAACTCGGGGTGGCCGATGCCCTTGCACAGCCGGCTGAAGAACGGCTCGTTCGCCGCGAAGAACGAGACGTAGCCATCGGTCGCGCGGAGCAGGCCAGCCGGGTACGCCACGCGCGACAGCCCGGCGGGCCGAGGCGTATCCGCGCCGGTGAAGCTCCACGGCACGAACCAGTTGTCGACGTTGCCCGCGAGCGACTCCACGCCGCCGACATCGATCGCGCGGCGCACGCCATCGTGGCGACGTCCCCAGATCGCGGCCGCCGCCACCGCCGTGGCCGTAGAGGCCCACTGCAACGTCGCGACCTGCGCCGAGTAGCGCAGCGGCTCCTGTCCATCGAACGAATGGCGGAACATCCGGTTGGACCACGCGAACAGCGTCAGGTCGTTCTCCTGGCGTCCCGCGAACGGCCCGTCCACTCCGTGTACGGCGAGCGTCACCGTCGTCGGCCCCGAATCGTCGAGGCGTGCGATGGCATCGAGGACGCGGCGCGCCTCCTCGGGCGGCAGGTGCAGCAGCACCAGGTCGCTCTCCGCCGCCAGCGCCACCAGCACCTCCAGCCCGGAGGGCGAGGTGTGGTCGAGGACGACCGAGCGCTTCCCGGTATTCAACGCGAGGTGGAAGGCGCCGCGGTCGAGGTGCGGGCGGTCGCCCGGGAACGGGCCCAGGCGGCGCACCTCGTCGCCCGCGCCGGGCTCCACGACGGTCACCGTGGCCCCGTAGTCGCTGAGGCCTTTCGTCGCGCCCGCAGCCGCGACGGTGCCACCGACCTCCACGACCCGGACGCCCGAGAACGGCTGCGCCATGCCGTGCTCCCCCGCTCCAGACTCCGTGACGACGTGTCGCGCCACGAACGTGATGCCGCGGCGGGAGCGTACAAGCCTCGGCGGCGCGGTGCGTGACTCCCGGCACAATCGACGGCGGGGCGGACGCTACGATGCGCCGGATGACACGCGTGATGCGCCGCCCTGGTCGATCTCCGACGGGTGGCGGTGGGAGTCGAGGTGCAGGATGACCGCGGAGACCGAGGCGAAGACGGACACCGAGGAGCAGGTCACGTTCGAGCAGGTGGGGTCGGTGCTCATCGCCCGGCTGAACCGGCCGGAGAAGTTGAACGCGCTGAGCGCCGGCATCTCCCGGGGGATGCACGAACTGGTACGACGCCTGAACAGCGGCGAGACCGGCGCCCGCGCAGCCATCGTCACCGGCGAGGGCCGCGCCTTCTGCGCGGGGGGCGATGTCACCTCCTTCCCCACCTCCAACCAGCCCGGCGTCCGCCGAGGTGGCCCCTATGCCCGCCCGCACGCGGAACGTTCGATTGCGCGCGCGATGCACTCCTGTGACGTGCCGATCATCGGCGCGATCAACGGCTACGCGGTGGGCGCGGGGTTCGGCCTGGCGCTCTCCACGGACCTGAGGATCGCCGCGGACGACGCCATCTTCCAGGTCGCGCAGATCAAGCGCGGGCTGGTCGCCGATATGAGCACCGGGCCGCTGCTGCGGGAGGCGCTGGGCAATCAGCGCGCGCTGGAGTTGATGCTCAGTGGCCGCCGGGTGAACGCCACCGAGGCGCTCGAACTCGGCCTCGTGCTGAAGGTCGTGCCGCGCGACCGGCTGCTGGAGGAGGCGCTGGAACTCGCGACCGCGATCGCGGAGGGGCCGCCGCACGGCATGGCCGCCTCCAAGCACGTGGTCTACATGGCGGGCGACCACGACCTGGAACAGGCGGACGCCTTCGTCTCCCTCTCCGTCGCCGGCCTGTTCAAGACCGAGGACGCCGCCGAGGGCGTGCAGGCCTTCCGCGAGCGGCGCGAGCCAAAGTTCACCGGCCGCTGACCGAGGCGTAGCGGGACGTACCGGCCCGGACGATCAGACCGGACAGACGAAACCGGGGAGGCCAATGGCCTCCCCGGTTTCGTACTCGTGCGCGTTGGGCCGGTACTACTGCGGGATCGTCAGCACGAGCCCGTCGCGGATCGCGTAGCTCGGGCCGGCGATGCCGTTCGCCTCCGCGATGCTCATCCATGGGATGCCGTACCGCACGCCGATGGCGGAGAGCGTCTCCCCCGGGGCGACGGTGTGCGTCGTGCCGGACGAGGCCGCCGCCGGCGGCGGCGTCCCGGTCGAGACCGTCGCCGGGCGCGCCTGTGCCAGCGTCACCGGCGTGTTCGCGGCGAGCTCAAGGCCGAAGTCGCCGAGGAACTGGTCGAGCAGGAACGCGGGGCCGTTGACCCGCAGGACGCGGAACAGCCCGTCGAAGCGCTGCAGCCACACGCCGGTTGCCCCCCGCAGCTCGGCGGCGCGGGCCAGCAGGTTGGCTGGGCCGCCGCCGAAGACCGCCAGGGCGTGGCCGGCGCTGCTGTAGCCGTTGAACCCGGTGATGGCCCCCAGGCCCGGCGCGAACATCAGCGCGATGACGTCGAAACTGGTGGTGCTGGCCGAGACGTCGTACGAGCCGTCCTCGTTCGCCGTCACCTGTGTCGGGACGAGCACCCACTCGGTGCCGGTCCAGCGCACGAACTGCAGGTCGCCCGAAGGCGTCCCCGCCAGCACGCGGCCGGCCGGCAGCGTGAAGTCGAACGCCATCGACCCGGGCGCCGTGGCAAGATCCAGCCCCGCGCTATCACGCCCGATGAAGGCGAACCCGAACAGCAGGGACGTGCCGGCCGGCGCCGGGTTCGCCTCCGCGAATGCATCGATGTCCACCGCGCCGAAGGAAATCACCGGCTCACCGGCCTCGTTCACCTGCGCGGCCTGGCCGGTGGCCACGCCGGAGGCGATCTCCTGGGTGATGCCGGCCGTGATGCTGGCTACGGTGATACGCGTACTCGAAACGCGCAGCGACATGGAAATTTCGTTCTTCAGGGTCGTCTGTAGATCGCGCCTCAGACTCTCGGATGAGAGGACAGAGAGGTCGCGGTTCAGCCGCAAGGTCGTCGCCGCCGCCTCCGTCGCGTGGACGGTGAACGGCCCCGACGTGGCGGTCAACTGGACGCCGCCGACCGCGGCCGTGGCGTTCAGCACGAGGTTCGCGTCCGCACCGGTCACATTCACACCTGCGAACGTGGCAACGCCAGCTGCGGTCGTCGAGGTTGCCGTCGTGATCAACGAGGTGGTGGTGTCACCCGACTTGCTCAGCGACAGCGTGACCGGGCTCGTGACCGATGTCACGACCTGATTCGCAGCGTTCCGGAACTCCAGCCGCGGCTGCGTGGTGAAGGCGACGCCGGACGCCTCGTGCGCCGGCTGCTGCGTGAACACGAGTTGCGTCGCCACGTTGTCGGCGGTCACGGGGATCGAAGGGGACCTGGCGGACGTCAGGGCCCCGTGGCCTGCCGTGATCTCGTATCCAGCCGCCGAAGCCGTGCTGAACGACAGGCCGCTGAACGTCGCCACGCCGCTCACAAACGGTGCTTCGAGCAGACCCTTGAACGCACTCGGAGTGCTTGAGGCCAGCGTCACCGATCCCATCTGGTTCGGGTTCGTCGCGCCCGTTGCATCCTGCGCCGCCACCGTCAGGGTGAACTTCTCGCCCACCCTCAGCGTGGTCGGCACGACCGAGGTGATGGTCAACTTCGTTGCCGTGACCGCCCGCTGCACCGTGATCGTGTGACTCGCGCTCGTGATGCCCGTAGCGCTAGCGGTAAGCGTATACGTGTCAGCGGCGCTGATGCGGCAGCCAGCGAACGTTGCCGCGCCGGCGACTGCGGCGACGGACGTCGAAGTGCAGGTCAGGCTGCCGCTACCAGACACCTTGGTGAGCGTGACTGTGTCCGTCGCCGCCCCCACGGTTGCGCCGGACGCGTTCACCACGCGGACGGTCGGCTGCTGCGCGAACGCGACGCCTACGGACGCGAAGGAGGGAGCGTCGATCACGAGGCGGTTGACCGCCGTCGCGATCGCCGGCATCGTGCCGGTCGAGGTCTGCGCGACCACCACGTCCGCGCTCGTGGTCGTACGCATGACCACGTTCGTGCGTGCAGGCTGAGCCGCCGGGTTGGTGGCGCCGGTCACCGTGAACGTGACGGCCGAGTCGGCGGGAACACCCGCGTTGAGTGTCACCGTGAGCGTCCCCGCGGTGAAGGCCGCGCTGTTCGCCAGGGCACTGGATGAGGTGAACGTCGCAGTAGGCGCCGCCGGCCACGTGAAGCCCGGCATCTCCACCACGATCTTGCCACCTGAGGGGATCGCCACCGGCGTGACGAACGCCACCGTCGCGGTGACGGCGGTGGCACTCGGCACAGTGCTGCTCAGCGTCACGGCCGCGTTGAGGAGCGCGCCCGTGTAGGTGTAGGTCACGTCCGAGTTGCTCGCCACGCCGCCCACGGTCACCACCACGGGCAACGCGCCGGTCACGATGCGAGCCGGCACGATCGCCTGAATGATCGTCGAACTGAGCCAGGTCACGCTGGGCGCGGCGAATCCGCCAACGGTCACGGAGGTGATGCTGGCTGTCGACGTGCCGAATCCGGACCCGGTGATACTCACGACCGTGCCAGTACCCGATGGCCCGAACGCCGGCGTGACCGCGGTCACTCGCGGCCCAGCCGCGGTGAGCGTGAAGCCCGCGCTGGAGTCGACCGGCGTGGTGTCCTTCGACGTGTGCACGGTGAGGGCACTCGTCGCGATTGTCCCGGCACCCGGGTTGGTGGCCAGGAAGGTGAGCCTCGCACTCGTCCCTGCCACCACCGCTCCCCCGCGGATTACGACGGTGTCACGGGCGTCTGCCGTGACCGTGCCGGTCAGGGTCCCCGTGATGCCGGTGCCGGCGGCGACTGCCACCGATCCCTCGGGGAACGTGTACCCGGTCATCTTGACGGTGATGGTGTCAGCGGCAACGAGCGCCGTGGTGGCGCGGAACGTCGTCGTGATCGTCGTCGCTGCGCTCGCCACCAGCGGGCTGGCCGAGATGGTCAAGGCGGTGACGGAAGTGCCGGGGATCGCCACCAGCGTCCCGGTCGAGGTCTGCGCGCGCACCTGGTCCGCGCTCGTGGTCGTACGCATGACCACATTGGTGCGTGCAGGCTGAGCCGCCGGGTTGGTGGCGCCCGTCACCGTGAAGGTGACGACCGATTGGGGGGAAACCGAAACACCCGCGTTCAGTGTCACCGTGAGCGTCCCCGCGGTGAAGGCCGCGCTGTTCGCCAGGGCACTGGGTGAGGTGAACGTCGCGGTGGGCGTACCCGGCCACGTGAAGCCCGGCATCTCCACCACGATCCTGCCACCCGCAGGGATCGCGACCGGCGTACTGAACGACACCGTCGCCGTGACGGCGGTTGCACTCGCCGTGGTGTTGCTCAGCGTGATGATTGGATTGAGGAGCGCGCCCGTGTAGGTGTAGGTCACGTCCGAGTTGCTCGCCACGCCGCCCACGGTCACCACCACGGGGAACGCACCGGTCACGCTGCGAGGCGGCACGGTCGCCTGAATGATCGTTGAACTGACCCAGGTCACGCTGGGCGCGGCGAATCCGCCAACGGTCACGGAGGTGATGCCGGCCGTCGACGTGCCGAATCCGGTCCCGGCAATCGTCACGACCGTGCTGGTACCGAAGACGCCCCCTGGCCCGGACGCCGGCGTGACGGCGGTCACTGTGACCGCCGACCCGAACGTGATTCCCGCCGAGGAGGCTACGGGGATCGTGTCCCTCGACGTGGCGACCGTGAGGCCGTCCGCCGGGATGGTCCGGGCGGACGGGTTCGTCGCGGGGAAGGTGAAGGAGGCTTCTGTACCCCCATTCACCGACTGGTCAGGACTCAGGCTGATGACCACCGTGTCGGTGGCATCCGCGGCGACGGAACCCGCCATCCCGCTGGTCAGGCGAGTGATACCCCTACCGGCGGTGGCCACGAACGCCCCCGTGAACGTGTAGCCCGCCAATTTGACCCGGATCGTCTCATTCCCTAACAGCTCCGTCGTCGGCGTGAACCTCACCGTCATCGTCGTCGCGGCGCCCGGGGTCAGCGAGCTCGAGGTGATGCTGACGTGCCTGACCGCGGTGCCGCTGATCACGATGTCGGCGCTGGACGCCACCGGGAGGCTCGTGCCGAGATCGGCGTGACTGATGTGGACCGTCATGCCGGCCTTGAGGATCGTCTTTGCGGCCGGATTGGTCACCGGGAAGCGCAGGGTGATGGGTGTGCCCGCCGGCAGCGCTGCCGTCCCCGTCGTCACGATCACGACGTTGGAGGTCAGCCCGGTCTGGGCGACCGTGGTGGTGCCAGAGCCAGCGACAAACGAGGCCAGTGGCACCGTCGAGAGTGCGAAGTCGGCGGGGAGTCGAACCATGATTCGCCCACCCGCGGGCAGCGGCTGGTCCAGCGTGAACCGCACGTTCAGGTTCGTGTTGGCCGTGGGGGCGGGGGACGTGACGGTGTAGAACACGTCGCGCACCGTCGGCAGGACGCCCCGCAGCGTGACCGTGTAGTCCGTCGAGCCGTTCGCGTCAGCGGCACGGACGGTGACGACCGTACCGGTAGCCAGCGGCGTGACGTTCGGCTCGTACGGGGTGGTACCGCGAAGGTAGGTGAGGTCGCCGCGCTCCGCCTCCGCGGCGACGAAGTAGCGCTTGCCGGCCGGCACATCCACGGTGTAAGCCGTCTGGCCGTCCACGAGCGGTACGTTGATCAACTGGGCGAGACTCGTGAAGTCCTCGGGGCCCACGAGCAGTGACGTGAGTTTCGGCCCGGGCGGCGGCGTGATCACCACGTCCGCCAGGGCAGCGCCCGGCGTCGTATCACGCGTCGTCCTGACTGTGATGGCCGCGCTTGCGATCGTGCGTGCGGTCGGGTTGGGGATGACGAGCGTGAGGCGCCCCGTCTGCGAGGCGTCCAGCGACGCGTCCCGCAGGACGAATTCAATCGTGTCCGGGGCGATCCGGTGGATCTCCTGGTATGAGCGAAGCGCCGAACCCCCAACGACGAAGTCCCCACCGAGGGCCGGAGCGCCTGTCTGGCTACCGAACGCGAAGAAGTTGTAGCCGGTCACCGTCAAGTAGATCCGATTGCCGCTGGTGAGCGCGCCGGTGGCAGATGTCGTGAACTCCAGCGTCCAGATCGCCAGGGCGCCCGCCCGGTAGTTGTTGGCCGTGAACGAAACGCTGCTCACCTGGTTCGGGCGGACGCACTGGCTCTCGCTCGTCGCGCCGGGCGCGTTGGTCGTTGTGCCCGTGGGGCAGGCCGTCGCGGTCGTCGCACCCGCAACGGCAACGAAGAAGTTCACCGGCGCGTCTACGCAGGAGGCCGAGCCGGACGTGTTGTTGTACGTCCCAGGGGCGCACGGCGTCGCACTGGTGCCGCCGATGACGTTGACGTACGAACCTGGCGGTGCCGGCTGGCAGGGCGTGAAGCCCGTGGCGCTGAACGTGCCGACCGGGCACAGGGTCGGCGCAGGCGCGAAGATCGGGGGCGCCGGTGGCGCGGTGAAGGTGATCGTGAACGTGGGCGCGGCGACGATGAGCGCAGCGCCAGTCACGGCCGTCGCCGGGACGGTCACGGTGATCGTCTCGTTCGCGGTGATGTTGTAGCCGGCGAAGGCCGGCAGCGTGACCGTGACCACGGTGCCGCTGGTGCGCACCACCGTGCCGACGGCGAGGCCGGCCTGCACCACGGCGTTCCAGCCGGCGCCCTCCGCACCGGCCGAGGTGATGCCGTTGATGATGTTCTGGCGCTGCCCGTCAAAGACGCCGCCAGCGGCGACCCAGGTGTCGTTGGTCAACGTGATGATGATCGTCCCGCCGTCCGCCACGATGGCGGCCTCGGTGTTCGCGCCGGCCTGAATCGTGCCGGTGATCGCCGCGGAAACCGGAAGTGCCGCCACGATCGTGAGCGTCGGCGCCGCCGTCAGCGCGCCCGCGCTGGCGATCGCCGTCGCGGGGACGGTCACGGTGATCGTCTCGTCCGCGGTGATGTCGTAGCCCGCGATCGCCGGCAGAGTGACGGTGACCACGGTGGCGCTGGTGCGGACCACGGTGCCCACGGCCAGCGTGTCGCGCACGGTGGTGTTCCAGCCGGTGCCTTCGGCCTGCGCCGAGGTGATGCCGTTGATGATGTTCTGTCGCTGCGCCGCGAACGTGCCGTCGTCCGGCACCCAGGTGTCGTTCGTCAGCGTGATGATGATCGTCCCGCCGCCCGCGACGATCGCGGCCTCGGTGTTCGCGCCGGCCTGAATCGTGCCGGTGATCGCCGCGGAAGCGGCCAGGATGTTGAACGTGGGCGCGGCAACGATGGGGTTGCCGCCGGTCACCGCCGTGCCGGGCACGGTCACCGTGACCGTCTCGTTCGCGGTGATGTTGTACGTCGCGAACGCCGGGAGCGTGACCGTGACGACCGTCGCACTGGTGCGAACCACGTTGCCGACGACCAGCCCGGCCCGTACCACGGCGTTCCAGCCCGTGCCCTCGGCCTGCGCGGAGGAGATGCCGTTGATGATGTTCTGCCGCTGCGCCGCGAAAGTGCCGTCGTCCGCCACCCAGGTGTCGTTCGTCAGCGTGATGATGATCGTCCCGCCGCCCGCGACGATGTGGCCCTCGGTGTTATTGCCGGCCTGGATCGTGCCGGTGATCGCCGCCGTCGCGGCGGCGGCGACGATGTCGAAGGCCGCGCTGGTGCCCTGCGCCTGGCCTGTGGCGTCCACGGTTACGGTGAGGCCAGCGGCGGGCGCGCCGGGGTTCACCAGCTCAGCGGTGGCGTTGATCGGAATGTTGAGTATGGCGAGCGATGTCTGAATCCCGTCGATCGTGAACGTCACCGTGCGCGCAGCGGCGTTCCCCGTAACGGTCGGCGGGAGTGCGAAGACCGTCGTGTCAAACCCGGTCAGGGCGCCGGCCTGGACCGTCCAGCCGGCGGGGAACGTCACGACAATGGTCTCCCCGTTGTTGAGGTCAGCATCGAGGGTGATGTCCAGTTAACCGGCGGTCTGGACGCTCACGGTGTTGTCAGTCAGGGTGAAGACGACCCCGACCGCGGCCTCCGCCCGCCCGAGCGGACTCAGCGCCAGCAGGGTGAACATGAGGAGCGCCGCGGCCACGCGCCACGGGCGCAGCCAGCCAGAGATGGCCTGGTGAGAGATCATGATTCGTACCTGCCGCACTTGCCGCACGAATAAGTGAAGCGCCCACTCGTGCTCCGAGTGGGCGCAGGTACAGTACGTTCCGGAACCTTCCCTCGCAAACGCGCGAATCTGACGGTTTGGCGCGGCCGCCGTCGGTCACCCGTCGCACACGCGACGCCCCTGGCCGATCACCCGGCGACTCGCAGATTCCACCACGAACGCAGGCCGATCAGGCGGGCTTCAACTCCAGGCTGTGCTCCGCGGACGCCAGGATGTCCGCCCACCGCGTGTAGAGCGGGTGGTACTCCACGTTGAGCCAGTGCTCGAGCTGATCGGCGTAGTGCGGCGAGCCCGGCTGCCCTGAGTTGCCCGGCGGGATGCAGATCTTCATGCCGTTGAGATCGGCCAGATCGATGATCTGGCGGTACGTCACACCATGCGTGGATGCCGCTCCGCGCTCCGTCTGCGTTGCAAACGGCGTCATGCCGTCGCCCCCCGCCTCGTACAGCCCGAGGTTGACCGTGGCGGCGAGCGCCTCGTCGCGGCCGAGGTTGTGCGCCCACAGCACCTGGTGCTCCGCGCCCCATCGCCACACGGCGGGGTCGCCGCCGTGCCGCTCCACGATCACCCTCGATGCCTCCGCCATCGCCTCGGCGATCGCGACGTTCCAACTCGCTGCGCCCATCAGCATCAGCGGACGGCCCGCCGTCAGTTGTTCGTAGAGGATGCGGTACTCCTCGGCGGAGGTGGAGGCGGCCACGTTCGGAACCTGCGCGTAGTAGGCCCGCACGGTACGGGCGATCAGCGCATCGCAGATGTTGGCGTAGGCGACGGGAATCGCGCTGTCGACATCGAGCCTGCCATCCCACCCCTCGAGGAGCCCGCGGAGGCGCTTCGCGCCAGCATCGGCGACCTCGACGCCGGCAAAGCGCCGGCCGAGGTCGCGCGCGTGGATGCTGGTCTGGTCGCCCTGCAGCAGCCGCATCGTGTCCGCATCGAACGTTTCGACCTCATCGAGCAGTTCGCGCAGGCGGTCGGCGCGCCATCGCGACGAGGTGAACGACAGGTAGTGCGGGTAGTCGGGCCCGATCGTGCGGTTGTTCGCCGTGAGGATCACACCGCCGGGCGGGTTCTCATCGAACGGCAGTTCATCCTTCGGGATGTCGCCGTCCCACTCGTGCTTCCCGTCCCAGCCCGGCACCGGCAGCACCCACCCGGGCCGCTTCGGCAACCGTCCCGAGTACTGGTAGCCGATGTCTCCGGAGGGCCCGGCGAAGCAGAAATTGCCGGAGACGGAGTCGTACTTGCGGAAGCCCTCGCGCGCGTCCTCGAACGTGCGGGCGCGGAGAACGGCGAGCAGCGCATCGGTGTCGTGCGCAGGCGCCTCCAACCCCCAGTGTGCCGCGATCACCTCGTCGTCGCGCGTGGGGTCGCCAGAGATCACCGGGCCGTGGCGCGTCAGCCACACCGTGCGCGTGACCGGCTCTCTGCCGCGCACCTCGAACATCTCGTCGAGCCGTGTGAGCGGCGCCCACGCATCCTCGAAGAGCGCCTCCGGGCCGGCCGCGCCCTGACGGATGCGCTCGCGGTACAGATCCCACCGGTCGCCCTGCGCGTGGGTCATCGTCCACGCGACGTGGCCGTTGTGGCCGTAGAACACCGGGCCCGGGTAACACGGGTTGCACGGCCCCGCAGCAACGAACTCCGGGCACTCCATGTGCACCACGTACCACTGCGCGGGCACGGAGATCGCCAGGTGCGGGTCGCCGATCACCATCGGGTGTCCGCTCGCCGTCCGCGAGCCGTGCACCACCCAGCAGTTCGACCCGCCGCCCGAGGGGATCGGCCCGTCCGGCTCGCCCATCGCCGACTCCGGGTCGGCCAGGAAGGGGTGTGTCTCCTCGGTCCACCGCGCCCCCGCGGGGACGATGAGCGCGGCATCCCGCGGTACGTCCGGGATGAGCGCACGCACCGCCTCGATGCCGAGGCGTGCCGCCACCTGTCCGAACTTCAGTTTGCTGGCCCACTGCGCGTTGACGTTGATCATCTTCACGACCGCCAGCGAGTCGACCGGCGACCACGGCGCCATCTCCAGACCCAGGACGCGGTGTTCCCACGAACGCGGCTGCGTCGCGATTGCGGCGTTGATGCCGTCGGCATACGCCTGCAAGACCGTGCGCGACTCGTCCGTCTGCTGCTCCCACTCCACCTCGGCCAGCCGCCCGAAGCCCAGCCGCCGGTTCTGGATGTCACGGCTCAGCAGCCCGGCGTTCAACATCGCCGCGGAGGTGCCCCGCGCCATGCGGCGGTAGAGGTCGATCTGGAACGCGCGGTCCTGCGCGATACAGAACCCCTGCGCGAAGAACGCGTCGCGCATGCTCTCCGCCTTGATGTGCGGGATGCCCCAACGGTCGCGGACGATGCGCACCGGCGCATCGAGTCCCGCGACGGTCGTTTCGCCCTCGGTGATCGCGAGGCAGTCCGCAGGGCTGATGGTGGTCGTCATGGCGCGCTCCCTTCCCACCCGTGCGTACTGACCGCGGGTCGGGAGCCCGTTATACCACCCGCGTATAGCGCGCGTCAGCCGCTGGTGCGCCGCCACTTGCGCAGGCTGACCATCTCGCGGGGCGGCACCTGCTTGCTCCCGACCTCCACGCACGAGACCTCGGCCACATATATATCGCCATGCGAATCGGTCGCGATCGCGTGGGGCCAGAGGAACTGGTCGGGCGCCTCGCCGGGGAGCGGCGCGCCGATGCGCTTCACGAGGTCGCCCTCCGGCGTATAGATCGAGACGCGGTGGCCCAGGTTCGGCACGCCGAACTGCACCGGCGGTGGCCCCTGCTCCGCGACGTACAGCCGGTCATCGTCGCCGCGCCCACGCGTCACCGCGACGGCGTGGTGCACGTGCCAGGCGCGCACGAACGTGCCATCGAGGGTGAACACCTGCACTCGGTGGTTTTCACGGTCACAGACGATGACGTGGTCGTCGTCGACGAACGCGATGCTGTGCGGCAGGCTGAAATGCCCGTGATCAGAGCCCGGCTCGCCCCACGACAGCATGTGGGAGCCATCGGCCGCGAAGCGGTGCACACGAGAGTTCCCGTAGCCGTCGCTCACGAAAACCTCGCCGGTCTTCGGGTGGACAGCCACGTCCGTGGGACGGTTGAACGGCTCCCCGCCCTGCTTCGGCGCGGGGACACCGGAACCGAGCGTCATCAACACCTTCCCGAAGCGGTCAGTCTTGAACACCTGGTGCAGGTGGACATCGACCAGCCAGAGGTTGTCCTCGACGTCCGTTCGGACGGCGTGCGCCCACGGGAAGCGGACGCCATCCCACACCTGACGCGACACGCCGTACGGATCGGTGATCGTCGTCATCCCAGCGTGCGGGGTGTCGTTCCCCCACTGGTCGATGAGGCTCCCATCGCGATCGAACACCAGCACCGGCACATTGCCGCGATTGAACACGTGCACGCGATCCTGCGAATCGACCGCCACCGAGGTCGCCTCGCGGAGAAAGACTCCGTGCGGAATCTTCGCCCACCCCGCCACCGGCTCGTACGTGGTGTCCGCTGTCACTGGTGCTGGCATTGACTCGCCCCTTCGCCCTCGTGCCGCGGAGCCTACGCGATGGGATGCCGGGTGAGTGCACTGCGACCCCGAGGTGGGGTGCCGCTGTTGGATGATCGCGTGCGGGCCGGCACCCTCATTCACACTCGCCGCAGCACATGCAGCAGGTACTCCTTTCGGTCCAGGGGGTTGAGGTCGGTGCGAGAGCGTGTGGGAGGCGCACCTCTGACGGGCTCGTAGTGGTCGAACGTGGCCTCCAGTACGCCCTCCCCGCGAGTCAGTCCGGGCAGTTGTTGCTGCAGCGCGTGTACGTGTGCAGCGGGAATGTCGCCCTCGATGATGGTCGCCGATGCCTCCGTGGAGGGTGTGCCGGGGACGGCACGCAGCTGCGTCAGCATCGGCAGCAACGCGCCGAACGTGTCGACGGGGACCTCGATTCGGAAGCGGTGGACAGGTTCGCAGACCACCGTGCCCGCCTCCTTCAGCGCGCCCATGAGCACCAGCGGGGTCAGCTTGCGAAAGTCACCAGCGGTGGTGCCCGGCGCGCGATATCCGCAGTTCGTGACCGTCACGATGCAGTCAGGGACCCGCCAGCCGAAGAGGCCCTCGCGCAACGTCTCGCGAACGTATGCGGTCATCTGGTCGGTGAACACGTCCACGGTCTTGTAGATGTACAGCGGGACCACGCGGACATCCACATCGAGGCGAAGCTCGATCCCCGAGCCCGCCGGTGCCGGACCGACACGGAGGCCAAGTGTGGCTGGGAACCGGTTGGAGCTCGTCGGCGAGCTGTCTCCGGTGACGTTCGTGTGCGTCCTCGCTCTGAGGATCTCTCCCGCTTCGCCTGTGCCGGTGAGTCGCTCGATGTGGATCGTCGTGGTTCCGCGGAACTCGACCTCAAGGCCGAAGTCGGTTGCGAGCGTGGCCTGGATGACCTCCTTCTGCACTTCCCCGTACAGGGACAGGAACAGCTCCTGCCGGACGTCGTCCTGTCGCAGGTTGATGAGCGGGTCTTGCTCCGCCAACTGGGTGAGCGCCACGTGCAACGCACCCTTCGTCGAGGCGTCGACGGGGATGATGGCCGTCTCCAACGTCGGCGGCGGGAAGAAGTGAGCATCCGAGGCCACGCGGGACACGCCGAGCCGGTCGCCGATGCGCACGTCGCCGAGTCCCCACACCTTGCCGATCTGGCCAGCAACGACCGACGTACGCGGAGTGGTCGCGCCGCGCTCGAAGACACTGATCGCCGTGATGCGGTGGTCGTCCCGGCCCTCAAACGCCACGCGCTCGCGGATGCGGAGCGTGCCGATGAACATCCGGACGTACGCAACCTTCTCGCCGGCAGACCCGCGCTCGACCTTGAAGACACTGCCCGAGGGCACACCCTCCGCGTCTCCTTCTGCGGCGGGCAGCAGATCCCGAATGCCGTGCATCAGTGCCTCGACGCCCGCGCCCGTGATGGCCGAGCCGAAGAACACCGGGTGTACGGCGCCCTGCCTGCTCTTCGCCGCCAACCGGCGCCGCAGCCGCCGGTAGGAGACCGAGGCCTCATCGTCCACGTACGCGGCGAGCAGCGCCTCGTCCTGCTCGGCGAGCAGATCAAGGAGCCGCGCGGTGAACGCCTCGTCGTCCGCGCCGAACGGGGTGAAGTCCGCGCCCCGCGTCCCCGCGTCGCTGACCAAACCCATCGCGACGATGGCCGGCGTCAGCCGCGCCGCGATGGCATCCAGCGTGCGCTGGTACTCCGCGCCTCCGCGGTCGATCTTGTTCACGAAGAGAAGCGTGGGGATGCGGAGGCGCTGCAGCGTCCGCATCAGTACCAGGGTCTGCGACTGCACACCCTCGACGGCGGAGATGACCAGCACCGCCCCGTCCAGCACGTTCAACACCCGCTCCACCTCTGCGATGAAGTCGGGGTGTCCGGGTGTGTCGATCAGATTGCCGGTGACGTCATCGATCTCGAACGAGACGACGGCGGACTTGATCGTGATCCCGCGCTGCCGTTCCAGCTCGAGGGAGTCGGTCTGAGTGCTGCCTTCATCGACGCTACCGATTTCGTCGATGACGCCGGCTGCGTGGAGCAGCCGCTCTGTCAGGCTCGTCTTACCAGCGTCTACATGTGCCAGGATTCCAAGGTTCAGCGTGCGCCCCACGCGTCGTGTCCTCTCGATAGGTGACGGTCACCTGCTGAGTGGGCATACGCGTTGCGCTCATATCGCTCTCCCTCGCCGTTCGGCTGCTATGTGGAGTGAAACAGATGGCCAGGGGGATCGCAACGGGAGACGTCCCTGTGACAGTAAGTGTGGCCGAACGCTCGGGCGGAGGGCGATTCGTTGTTCGTGAGTCGGGAGGAACCTCCCCGCCGCCACCATGCTGGCGAGGTCAACGGGAGCCGGTACCGGCCTTCCCCTGGCCATTGATCAGCGAGACTGCACTCGCTGGCGCGCCTGCCTAGACGCGCTCTGATATCTGGAAGCGCGTCACTGCCCTCGTCGCGTACCACCCACCGAGGGCGACCAGCAGGACGAGGAGCACGATGGCGGGCGTCACATCAAGAGAGCGCGTCAGGATCTCCGCGTCCACGTCCGTCAGCGCATCGGCGATGCCGACGGTGTACGCCCGGATACTGAGGAAGCGCACGCCAGCGATGAACTGCGAAATGATCGCTTCCCAGACGAAGACGTAGCCGAGCCCGATGATCAACGCGCGGCTGAACCGCAGGCTGAGCGCGATGAAGATCGCGACGTAGGCAAGCGCACCCGCTGCACATGCGACGACGAACGCCGGCACCAGCGAAATACCCTCGTGCCCGGTGAGGACGATGAGCCCCGATCCGAGGACCGCGACGAGCGTGACGAGGTAGGTCAGCAGCCACGCGGACAGCATCTTCGCGACGACCACCTTCCACCGCGCGAGCGGCTTCGCCAGCAGGTAGGCGATCGTGCCTTCCTCGATGTCTTGCCCGAGCGCCGACGTGCCGACGAGCAGCGCGGCGAGCGGCAGGACGATCGGCACGACAAACGTCGCGAGCATGCCGGAGGCGAACTCGATCGCATCACGCTCGCTGCTGTTGTCTGCCGTGAAGCGGTAGAGGATCGAGATCAGGACGGGCACGAGTGCGAGCACCAGCAGGACGAGCATCCGGCGCTGGCGGCCCACCTGACGCAGGGTCACCCCGACGATCACCCCGATCACGAGTCGCCCCCCTGGCCACCGCGGACACCAGCCACCAGGTACTCGAACACGCTCTCCAGCGACTCGTCGCTCGGCGCCAGTTCTCGCAGCGTGACGCCGGAGTCGCGCGCGATCCGCGGCACGACTGTGATGAAGCGGCTGTAGTCCCGCGTCTGGACCGTGAGGCGATCGCCATCGAGTTCCACGCTGGTGACCGCCTCGTCGCCGACGAGCGCCTGCGCCAGTCGCCGGTTGCCCGAGGAGACGATGCGGAAGGTGTGCGGGCGATCCACCATCAGTCGGCGGATCGCACGGAAGTCGCCGGACGCCGCGAGCCGCCCGGAGACGATGACGAGGACGCGGTCGCCGAGGCGCTCCATCTCTTCAAGGATGTGGCTGGAGAAGACGATGGTACGGCCCTCGCCGGCCATCGCTCGGAGCATGTCAATCATGTGGAGCCGCTGGCGCGGATCGGCGCCGTTGAACGGCTCATCCAGAATCAACATCTGCGGGTCGTGGACGATCGCGGCGGCGATCTTGATCCGCTGCTTCATCCCCTTGGAGTAGCCGCCCGTGGCCCGGCCCTGCGCGTATCCCATGTCCACGAGGTCGATTGCGCGACGGGTCGCCGCATCAACGTCGGGGAGGCCGTGGAGCCGTGCGTTCATGCGCACAAAGTCCCACCCCGTCAGCGTGCCGTAGACCGCCTCACGCTCCAGGACGATGCCGACCTTCCGGTACACCTCGGGGTTCCCGGCGGCTGGTTCGCCCAGGACGGAGACGGCACCCGCGGAGGCGCGGAGCAGGCCGCCCATCATGTGGAGGATGGTGGACTTGCCGGCGCCGTTCGGCCCCAGGAGCCCGGTGATCCCGGGACCGATCTCGAACGACACATCGTTCACGGCAACCACGTTGCCGTACCACTTGGAAACGCCCTCCAGGGTGATCGCCGGCGCACTGCCGGAGGCGGCCATCTGACCTGGGCCGGTCATGCCTGCACCCGGATATAGCGGCGGACGAGGAGCGCGCTCGCGGCGAGGGCGACCACCACCGCGACCCCGGCGAACGTGGCGGTGCTGAAGTCCGTCAGCGCGATCAGCGAATCAGATGCGGGGGGTGCCGTCCCGAAGAGCCAGTACGTCAGCCCATCGACGAGGTCGAGCGGGCTGAGGTACACCGCATAGTCCGCCCACCCGGCATCGATCTGTTCGACAAGGATCGCCGCGATCGGGATCGGGAGGATGAACGCCACGATGATTCCGACCGTGGCGAACGCGCGTTGAGGTGTCTGCGCGGCAATCAGCGTGCCGATGGCGGCGATCAGCCATGAGCCGAGGAGCGCCGATCCGAAGATCGGTGGGAGTTCGTCCCAGTTCTCACGGATGAAGTCACCGAATTGGTCGGTAGCGAGCGCGTTCCCCACGAAGAGCAGCAACTGGGGCACGAGCGTGATCGCCAGCATCGCCGTCGTCATCGCGGCGAGCTTGCCCAGTGCGTAGTCGTAGCGCGTGATCGCGCGGGTGAAGTAGAGCGTCAGGCTGCGCGTCCGCTGGTCGCGGCCGACGATGTCCGGTGCCACGACGCCGACGTACAACGCCATCACGAACTTGATCCCGCTGTAGTAGTCGTCGTGCCGAACCAGTTCGATTTCGCCAATCGGCAGGATCGCGCCCAGGATGAGCTGGATGAGCGCCGGGAAGAGCGCAATGCCGATCAGGATCGCCGGGGCGATCTTGGCGGCGGTGCTACGCCCGAGGCCGAACGCGGCGCGCAGGCTCTCTCGGTAGAGCGCAAGCACGGCGTAGCGGCGTCCGAGGCGGACACCTTCGTATGACCGGTAGCCCAAGTCGTAGATGCTGCTCGTCTCATCTGTCGGTCGAGTCGTCACGCGTCGGACGTTCCATCGGCGGCGTCCGATGAGTCGATGCGGAAGAGGTCCTCCAGGGTGTGACGACGCTGCTGCACGCGCACCAACCCGAGACCGAGGTCCACGACCCCGTCCCGGATCAAGTCGAACATCCCTGCTTCGTCGTGACCACCTTCCGGACGGACAAAGATCCGCTGCCCCTCCACCGTCGCGTCGATCCCCGCTGCTGTTAGTCGTGCTGCGAGCAGCGTGGCGTCACCCGTGACCTCGACCTCGAGTGTCTCCGTAGCGGCCGTAAAATCGGCGACCGATCCCTGGTGCAGGAGACGGCCCGCGTCGATGACGATCAGTTGATCACAGGTGCGCTCGATCTCGCCGAGCAGGTGAGTGGCCATGACGATGGTGATCCCCATCTCATGCCCGGTGCGACGGATGAGATCGAGCATGTCGTCGCGCCCGGCCGGGTCAAGGCCGTTCGTCGGCTCGTCCAGGAACACCAGCTTCGGGTCATGGACCAGCGCCTGCGCGAGCTTCGCGCGTTGCTTCATGCCGGTGGAGTACCCGGCGATCGAGCGATAGCGCGCCTCAAACAGGCCGGCGTGGCGGAGAGCCTCGGACGCGCGCTCGCGCGAGGCGGCGGCGGGGAGGCCGCTGATCTGCGCCATGTGGGCGACGAACTCGGTCGCGTTCATCTCGGGCGGCAGGCAATCGTGCTCGGGCATGTAGCCGACGTACTGGCGCAGTTGCAGGCCCTGCGTGCGGATGTCAAAGCCCAGGACGGTGGCATCGCCCTCGGTCGGCTGGATGAGGCCGAGGAGCAACTTGATGAGCGTGCTCTTCCCGGCACCGTTGGCCCCCACGAGCCCGACGATTCCCGGCTCGATGGCGAGCGTGAGCTCGTCCAGCGCGCGGACAGATGGATAGTGCTTGCTCAGGCCGTTGGTCGCGAACACGGGCATGCCCGACAGCCTACCCCCCGCGGCCGGTGGGCGCCTTCCGGGTGCGTCCGGCGGGGCCGACGAGCCCACGTCGCGGGCGCGGCGGACGTTCACTTCCTGGAACGGGCGAAGCCACTCGTCTCCGGCACCCTATCGGGGTTTCCTCGCGACGCACGTGGGGCGCCCGCAATCGCTCACTGTTGGGCCTGCGGGGTGCGCGCCCGACGGGCGCGGCGCTAGGCGACAGCGTTGATCCCGAGAGCGACGGGCACGCCAATCGCGCGTTCGAATTGGTCGGCGGCGAGCGGCCTGGCGAAGTAGTACCCCTGACCTCGATCGCATCCGAGGTGGCTGATCAGCCCGAGCTGCGCCGGCGTCTCGATGCCCTCGGCGGTGACACGCATACCAAGCGTATGAGCGACCGCCACGATCGCGTTGACGATCGCGGTCCCGTTCGTGTCTTCCCCGAGCGCGCGGACGAAGGCCTGGTCGATCTTCAATACATCGACCGGGAGAGTACTGAGATAGGACAGCGACGAGTAGCCCGTACCGAAGTCGTCGATGGCGACTTCCACCCCCAGCGCGCGCAGCTGTTGCAGCACCTCGACGGTCCGCCCGGGATCGCGCATGGCAGTACTCTCCGTGATTTCCAGTCGCAACGATGTCGCGGGAAGCCCGGCCTCGTCGATGGCAGCCTTCACCTCAGCGACGAAATTCGGCTGCGTCAGTTGGACAGCTGACACGTTGACCCCAATCACGAGTACTTCCGCAGGCGGCATGCGCGACCGCCATTCCATTGTCTGGCGGCATGCCTCACGCAACACCCAGTTCCCGAGTGCGGTGATCGTTCCGGTCTCTTCCGCAAGTGGGATGAAATCGGCGGGCGACACGATGCCGCGATCGGGATGGTGCCACCGCACCAGCGCTTCCATCCCAACCAGCGCTCCGGTGCGGAGGTCATGCTCGGGCTGGTAGACGAGCTCCCACTCGGAGCGGTCGATCGCGCGCCGGAGGTCGGTCTCAAGGTCCAGGCGTCCCAGCGCCGATGGATCCATCCCGTCCTCGAAGGTGACCGTCTGGACCTTGCCGTTCGCCTTCGCCCGGTACATGGCAATGTCCGCCTTGCGCAGCAGGTCGTGCGCATCCAAGGGCGAACCGCCGCCCGTGTGCGTCGCCAGTCCGAGGCTGGCGCTGACGAACACGTCGCGATCGGAGACGCGGACCGGAGCATGGAGCTCGCCCAGGAGCCGGTCGGCGACCGCGATCGCACCCGCGACATCCGCTACGTCTGGCAACAGCACGACGAACTCGTCGCCGCCGAATCGCGCGATGGTGTCCTCCGGCGCCAGGCACCGGGCGAGCCGCTTGCACACGGCGACGAGGAGCTCGTCACCCACGGTGTGGCCGAGGCTGTCGTTGATGACCTTGAATCCGTCGAGGTCAAGGAACAGGACCGCGACCGGCAACCCGCTGCCGTAGCCGGACAGCAGCGCGTGCTCCAGGCGGTCCGTGAAGAGGGTCCGGTTCGGCAGCCCCGTCAGCGGATCGTGGAGGGCCTGGTGCGTGAGCTGCTCCTGGAATCGCACTCGCTCACTGATGTCCTGGGCAACCACCAGGACGGCCTGTCGTCCG
This sequence comes from Chloroflexota bacterium, assembly GCA_027592645.1. Classification (GTDB taxonomy): domain Bacteria; phylum Chloroflexota; class Dehalococcoidia; order UBA2979; family UBA2979; genus W-Chloroflexi-9. The sequence goes on from JAQCKI010000002.1 coordinate 57,676, forward strand.
GTGAACTGGATGCGATGCGACGTCAGCGCGACCGCAAACACCTCGCCCGACTTGCGACGGTGCCGCGACTCAGCGGCAATACGCCCGCCCGCGGAGGTCAGCGCTTCATCGGCAGAGAAGTAGGCGACGTCCTCGGGAGCAACGACATCGCTCACTTGCATTCGTGCGAACTCGCTACGGTCGTAGCCATACTGCGCGACCGCTGCATCGTTGACCTCGATGAATGCGAGCGTCGAGTTGTCGTACACCCACATCGGTTGAGGGTTGCTCTCGAACAGCCGGCGGAAACGCGCCTCGCTGGTGCGAAGCGCCTCCTCGGCCTCAAGGCGCTCGGTCACATCGTTGAACGTGACCACCGCTCCGCTGGCGCGCCCTCGTTGGCGCATGGGCGTTGCGACGAAGTCCGCGAGGAACGTCGTGCCGTCGCCTCGACGGACGATCGTCCTGCCGACGTGACGCTCGGACGTACCGGCGATGACCGCCGCACCGGGCAGCGCGCCCTCGCCCTCGTCAACGAGCAGGCGCTCGGGCTGCCCGAGGATCAGAGGGATGTCCTGCCGGAGCAGCGCCCCGCTCGCCGGGTTGGCGAACTCGACGTTTCCGGCTCCATCGAGCACATAGATGCCCTCGCCCGCTGCCGTGAGGATGAGGTCAGTGGTCGCTCGCGCGCCTTCGTTCAAGCGCCAGTTCACGATGCCGGCGACGGAGGCGGCGAGGACGAACCCGCCATGAATCGCCGCCCATTTCCACGGGTGGTCCCACGCGTCCTGATGGTTGTAGACCGCAGTTGGATCGAGCACCCCGACGAACCCGTGATGGAAGACAACGAACCCGATCGCGAACAGGAACGGGATCCAGTCCTGGTACAACGTGATGATGATCACGACCACGAAGAAGTGGAAGTGCATCTCGATGTTGCCCTGGCTGAGGTGCACGAGCAGCGCTGACGTACTCGCCAGGCCGACGCTTGCCGCGGTCGCACGAAGGCGCCGGCTCCCATGCTTCTCCGACGCGAGAATCGCAACGGTTGCCGGCACCATGCCCTCGATCGTCGCGTGGACGATACCGTGCCCCAGAAGGACCGCCGCGGCAAAGATGACGGCCGCATGGATCCAGAGCAACGCGAGGATGACGACGTGTCGTCGATACCAGATGGGCTCCGGCAGCGGGCGTCCCTCTGGGAGAGAGGTGGCAACCTCGGCGATGAGGTTGCTCATCCAGAGTCTGAGTGGGGCGCTCACCCGGAGCGCCGAATGAATAGGTGCCACAGTCGCTCCGCGCTCGAGCCGGTCTTCTCAGGACTATCGGCGGCTCGCGGCGCTCCTGAAGCCGAGCGGAATCGGGCCAAACGCGACCGCACTCCGATTCGCCCGACATCTGCCGATACTTCAAGGCGGGCTTGCGACCGGAGGATCTTGTGCGTCTATATCCTCAGCGCCGCGCACAGCGCCTCCCCGACAGCTCGGGGGGCCATCCGCCGAGCGAGCGCTGGCGGGCGTGGTTCCTCGTCGCCGCGTTCCTCGTCGCGAACGTGACCGCCGTCATCCTCCCCATTGCACCCCGCTCTGAGGGAGTCGGGGCAGGCGTCATCAGCTTCTTCTGCCGGTTGCCGGGCTGAGGATGCCGATGGAGACGGTGCAGGCGGATCTCGGACGCCACCATCTCCAGGCCAGTGCTACGCCCAGGTCGATGCCATGCGAGAGGACTCCGCGCATGCGATCGGCGGACTGCTAACGGCGCCCCCGGGCGTTCTGCATCCCTCGAAACGGGCTCCGTTCGAGGTGCTCCGAGTCGACCAGCCAGTTGAAGAAGCAACGCACCTCGCTGAAGTAGCGGTGCTCGGTACTTCGGCCCCGGGGATGCGTGAGTCGCCGTCGCCCCTAAGCCAGCACGCCTTCCGCGACGAGCGCGGCCACCTCATCGGGGGAAAGACCGAGGATCTCCGTGGCGACCTCGGTCGTGTGCTCGCCGAGCAGTGGGGCAGGGCCGCGGAGCTCGACCGGCGTAACGGAGAGGCGGAACCCCGGGCCATCATACGCGCGGACGCCGGCCTCCGCGTGGTCCGGGTAGGCGTAGTACGTCCGCGCCTGCAGATGCTCATCGCGCAGGATCTCCGTCGCATTGAGGACGAGGCCGGCCGGGACGCCCGCGGACTGGAGGCGTGCCGCCACTTCCGGGCCGTGCTGGCCCGCCGCCCATCCCTCGATCAGCGCGTCCAGCGCATCCTCGTGCTGCTTGCGCAGGGCAAGCGAGGCGAACCGGGGGTCGTCCGCCCAACCCGGGTGCTCCATCACGTCCGCGGCTGCGCGCCAGTGTCCCTCGGTCAGGCAGGCGAGCACCAGCCAGCGGTCGGAACGGTCGCCCTCCGCGCGCGTGCGGTACGCGCCGTGCGGGGCGGCGTGGGGGACGCGGTTCCCTTGCCGCCGGTACTCCTCGGCGGCGTTGTCCCACGCGAATACCGGCGCGGCGAGTGCGGCGACCGAGGACTCCAGTTGCGACATGTCGATGAGTTGGCCCTGGCCGGTGCGTCGCCGGTGGCGCAGCGCGGCGAGCAGCGCGACGACGGCGTGCATCGGGTTCACGACGTAGTCCGGGTAGTTCGTGCTGACGCCGATCGGTGGACGGCCCTCCGATCCGGCGAAGTAGTTGACGCCGCAGATCGCGGAGAGCACCGCCCCGAAGCCGACGAACTCCGTGTGCGGCCCCGCCATCCCCTGCATCGGCTGGTACATCGCGACGATGCCCGGGTTCGCCTCGCGCACCGCCTCCCACGACATACCCACCTGGCGCACGGCGCGGTTGGTCATGTTCGTCATGAACACGTCCGCCCATCGCACGAGCCCGAGCCCCAGCTCATGCCCGCGCTCCGTGGTGAGGTCGAGCGTGATCGAGCGCTTCTCCGCGTTGTAGTTGTTGTAGTACCCGGAGACGTTCAGGCTGGCGTTTCCAGCCGGCTTCGGTCCCGCGATCCGAAGGCCATCCGGCCGCTTCCCCGTCTCCACGCGCACGACGTCCGCCCCGAGGTTCGCGAGCGAGCGCGTGGCGATCGGCCCGGCGCCGAACCAGGTGAGGTCGAGTACCTTCACGCCCTCCAGCGGACGCGGTGCGGCGGTCATCGTGCTGGAGTCCCGTCCGAGGTCAGCGCGGCGATCGCGTCGGGTGCGAGGCCGCTCTCGCGGAACACCTCCATGTTGTGCTCGCCGAGGAGCGGCGCCGGCCGGCGTAGGGTCGCCGGCGTACCGTGCAGCCGCCACGGCGGCCCGGGGTAGCGCAGCGTCTGCCCGCGCCCCGCGTCGTCAATGCTGCGGAACCACTCGCGCGCCACCAGTTGCACGCTCTCCGAGATCTCACGAGGTCCGTTCACGGCGCCAATCAGTGCGCGTCGCTCCTGCCCCTGTACGTACAGGGTCTCCTTCGGGTAGCGCCGGAAGAACGCGCTCACGACCGCTTCAATCTCCTCGAGGAGCGGGCGGACGCGGTCGGATTGCGCCGGATCCTGCAGGAGCGCGGTGACCTGTGCCGTGGTCATGGAGGTGCGAATGAACGTCGCGTACGGTTCGCGGTCCAGGCCGTGCTCGAAGCCCAGGTCGGTCATGAGCCGGACGAGACCCGCGAATCCGGATCCGGCGGTGCCGGTGCACATGGCGTAGACGAAGCCATCGTCGACCTCGTACACGCCGAGGCCGGGCATCTTCACCGGCAGCACGCCGGTGCCGCCGGTGCGCGCGCGGTCCACGCCGTTGATGTCAGCACCCTGCATCGCCGTCTCCTGCGCCATCAGCAGCGCCTCCTGCGCGGACACCTCCACCCGTTGTCCCTCGCCCGTCGCGTCGCGATGGAGCACCGCCGCGAGGATCCCCGCCGCCGCGTTGATCGAGGCGCAGGCGTGGCTCTGCAGCGCCGGTAGTTGCTCCGGCGTGCCATCCGGGAAGCCCGCGAGCTGCATCACACCGGACATCGCGCAGGTGACGATGTCCGCGTACGCCAGACCAGCGGACGGACCGTCCAGGCCCCACCCCGTCACCGAGCAACGGATCAGGTCCGGGCGGACCTCGTGCAAGGCCTCGTCGATGAGGTGCAGGCTGTCCGCCTCCTGCGATGACCACGACTCGATGAGGACGTCGGCGGTGGCGACCAGCCGTAGGAACGCCTCGCGACCTTGCTCATCTGCGAGGTCCAGACGGACGCCACGCTTGTTCGCGTTCAGGAGCAGGAAGAGCAGGCCGCTCTCGGGTTCCGGTGTATCCGGGAGGAAGGGAGGCCAGAGCCGTGCCGGGTCGCCCGCGAGCGGCTCCACCTTGATCACGTCCGCGCCGAGGTCCGCGAGCAGGCGCCCCGCGTAGTGGCCGATCGGGCCGGTGGCATCGATCACGCGCAGGTCGTCCAGGGCGCCGGGCATCGCGTACCCCCTCCGGCTTCCGTCAGAGCTCAGACCACGATCCGCATACTAGCGTGGCGGCCTACCCGACCGAGGGAGCGCCCCGTGACCTGCCCGCACTGCAGCTCGGCCCGCTTCGCAGCGCGCAAGCGGCGCACGTCGCTCGGCCATCGGACCTTCGCCCGTCACGACTGTCGGCGCACAGCGAGTCTCTGCTCAGTAAGCGAATCGTCGCCATCTCGACCACGAAGAAGCCCGCCTTGCGGCGGGCCTCTTCTATTGCATGCGCCTGGAGCGGGAGACGGGATTCGAACCCGCGACCCTTTGCTTG
>JAQCKI010000057.1 GCA_027592645.1 Chloroflexota bacterium
GGCAAGATCGATGCGCGCCGCAAGGTAGCCACGTGTGCCAAGCACCAGCGCGTGGTGGCTGAGGCCGTGAAGCGCGCCCGCCACGTTGCCCTGCTTCCGTACACCGGCGAGCACGTCCGGCTCTCCGGCATCAACATGGGCCGCCGCTAGCGGCTACTGACTGATCTGGCCGCGGCCCGCCCGATGACGGCGGGCCGCTCCCCCGGCCACCCGCACCTTGAGAGGATCGCGCCGTGGCCGGCAACCGGCAGTCCGGGGCATTTCACCGACGCGAGCAGGAAGAGCGCGAGGCGCGCACCCGCCGGCTGATGACCTTCGGCATCGGCGGCGTGCTGGCGCTCGTCGCCGTGATCGTCGCCGTCGGCGTCGTCTGGTCAGTGATCCTGCCCCCGCGCGCCGAGGTCGGCGTCGTCGGGACGCGGACGCTCACCGCCGGCGACCTCGCCGACCACGCGATCTTCATGTACCGCACCGGCGACACCCGTCCGCTGGGCGATCCGACTACGGCAATGGACGACCTGATCCTGAAGGAAGCGTTGCTCCAGTCAATCGCGCCGGAATTGGAGCCGATCACTGACGCGGACGTCCGCGCGCTGCTCGCGGTTCGCCTCGGCATCGAGGGCGAGGTTGAGGACGAGCTCTACGCCTCGTCGCTCGCCGCGTACCTCCGCCAGACTGAGATCACCCGCGCCGAGGTGGAGTACGCCGGGCGGGCGTTGGTGGTGGAGGAGCGACTGCGCGAGCAGTTGGAAGAGGCCGTTCCCGAGACCGGCGAGATGATCTTTGTTCTCCGCGTGGCGACCGCAGACCGAACACGCGCCGAGGCGCTCATCGAACGCGTCGCGGCGGGCGAGTCGCTGGGCGAGGCCGCGGTGGCCATCGGGATCTACACCGAGGCGCCTCAAGCCGACTTTGGTCGGTGGGCGCCAGAGGTCTTCCCGGAACGTGTGCGTGCAGAACTGATCGACCTCGAAGCCGGCGAAGTGACCGGCGTGCTGGACGATGAGGCGCGCGTCGGCTTCGAGGTCTACCAGGTCTCCATCCGCACGACGGAGGAGCCGTACGACGAGGCCAACCGGGAGCGACTCGCGGCGGAGCGCTTCGTCGAGATCATGGCTGAGCGGCGCGAACAACTGGGTGCCACGGTCACGCTCTCGGAGAGCGAGCGGACCTGGGTGCTGAACCGCCTCTCTCGCGCGGTCAGGAGATAGCGCTGTGACGGAGACCGTCGGCATCTCGCTGCTGGGCCCCGGGAACATCGGCTCCGCCGTGGTGGCGGCGCTGGCCGGTGGTGCCGAGCGCTACGCGCTGCGCGCCGGACGCCCGCTGGAACTGCGGCGCGTGTTGGTGCGGGACGCCTCCCGTCCGCGCGAGGGTGTGCGCGCAAACCAGCTGACCACGAACATCGACGACGTCCTGACCGACCCCGGGACGCACATTGTCGTGGAACTGATGGGCGGCGAAGAGCCGGCGCGCACGTACATCGAGCAGTCGTTGCGCGCGGGCAAGCACGTGGTCACCGCGAACAAGGAAGTCATGGCGAAGGCCGGCGGCGCGCTGCTGGGCGTGGCCGCCGAGCATGGTGTACGGCTGCTGTACGAGGCCTCCGTGGGTGGCGGCATCCCCGTGATCGCCCCGCTCTCCCGCGATCTGCTCGCCAACGAGGTGACCGCGGTCACCGCGATCATCAACGGCACCACGAACTACATGCTGACGGCGATGACGCAACAGGGCGCCGACTACGCGGAGATCCTCGCGGAGGCGCAACGCCTCGGCTATGCGGAGCCGGATCCCACGGCAGACGTGGAGGGCTTCGACGCCTCCTTCAAGATCGCGGTGCTGTGCGGGCTGGCGTTCAACGTGGACGTGGCCCCGGCGGAGGTGACCCGGCAGGGCATCTCCGGCATCACCGCACGCGACATTGCCTACGCCGCGCAACTGGGCTCCGTGATCAAGCTGCTCGCGCGTGCCCGCCTCGTTGATGGCGAGGTGGAGGTCAGCGTGCAGCCGACGCTCGTCGGTCGCGGTGAGCCGCTTGCGAAGGTGGACGGCGTCCTGAACGCCGTGCAGATCGAGGGCGACCTGGTGGGGCGCGTCCTGTTGGAGGGCCCCGGTGCCGGACAGGGTCCCACGACGTCGTCGGTGCTCGCGGACGTACTGGACATCGCGCAGGACATCGTCGGCGAACGCGCGCCGCGTGGAGGCGTGCCGCGCCGCCGCCTGCGCGTGCGCGGCGCCGATGAGCACGTGGCGCGCTACTACATGCGGATCCGAGTGCTGGATCAGCCCGGCGTGCTGGCGCGGATCGCGCAGGCGCTGGGCGATGCGCAGATCTCGATCGCCTCGGTGATCCAGTTCGACTCCGAGGACCAGGCGACCGAGGGCACCGCCGAGCTGGTGCTGACCGTGCATCGCGCCTCCGGTGCGGCACTGCAGGGCGCGCTGGAGGCGATCCGGCGCATGGACGTGGTGGTCGAGATCGGCAACGTGCTGCCGATGGAAGGCTAGCGAGGCGATGCCCGACATGACGCCGGATGGCGGACTGTTGCGGCCAGCAGCCCTGGAGCAGGGCACCTGGGTCGGAGATGAGTTGCAGCGCGCGCTCGCTCGGCTGGAATCGCTCAATCGCGAGATGCACCAGGTAGAAGAGTCGCTCCACGTGCAGCGCGAAGAACTTGCCCGTCTGACCGAGTCCGTCCACCTGGTGGATGGACGCACGCAGCGACACGAGGCCGGGCAAGATCAGGCGCGCGAACTCAGGCAGGGCATCGCCGAGCTGGAAGAACAACTGCGCCAGGAGGTCTCGCTTCGGCGCGATCTCGTCGCGCAGGTCGACCGTGCCACGCAACGCGACACGGACGCGCAGCGCGAGATCCGCCGGGCGCTGGAGGTGATCGCGAGTCGCCTCGACCAGTTCGATGGTCGCTCGGCGGCCGCGGCGGAGCGCCAGCGCACGTTCGCCGAGGAGATCGCCGCCGCCGAAACGGACGATGACCACGCCGAGGCGCGCATCGAGCGGCTGGAGCGGCAGGTCGCCGCGGAGCGCGAGGCGTCCCGCCACCAGGGCACAGAGATCGCGCGGGTCGCCGGGAGCATCGCGACGTTCCTCGCGAACCTGGAGGCGCTGGAGGCGCGCAGCCGCACGGTGCTGCTGGATCAGCGTCGGCTGGATGACGAGGTGGCCGCGCTACGCGCCGTGCGCGACCGCGAGACTGAACTGTTGGAGGTCGTGGAGCAACAGCGCTCCACCCGCGCCCGCCTGGAAGATCGCGTGAATCGCGTCGAAGAGGCCGTTGAGGAACTGCGGCTCGCACTGGCGGCTGAGGCGGAGGAGCGGACACTGATCGCTCGTACGCTGGCCGGAGAGTCGGAGCAGCGTCGGGCGCTGTCCGAGCGATTGGAGGCACAGCGCGACACGCTGACGGACCACCTCCGCCGCCTGGCACGCGCGGACGAAGAGGGCCGCCGCCGCCAGATCGAGGAGATCGAGCGCGATATCCGCATCACCCGAGGCCTGCTGGTCAGGCTGTCGGAAGAGGCCGACGAAGCCGAGCAGGAGCAGCCGCTGTGAGCACGACCGACCGGTTCATCCTGGAACGCTACCGCGATCTCCTTCCTGTCACCGATCACACGCCGATGATCACGCTGGGCGAAGGCGGCACGCCACTGGTGCGTTCGCGTGTGCTGGAGGCGGAACTGGGCCTCGGCGCCCTCTACTTCAAACTGGAGATGATGAACCCCACCGGGTCGTTCAAGGACCGCGGCATGGTGATGGCGGTCGCGAAGGCGGTCGAGGCGGGCGCGAAGGCCGTGATCTGCGCCTCCACCGGGAATACCTCGGCCTCCGCGGCGGCCTACGCCGCGCGACACGGGCTGAAGGCGTTCGTGGTGGTGCCGGACGGCAAGATCGCGATGGGCAAACTGGCGCAGGCCGTGGTGCACGGCGCTGAGATCGTGCAGATATCGGGCTCCTTCGATGACGCGCTGAACATCGTGCGCGAAATCTCGGAGCGTCACCCCGTGGCCCTCGTGAACTCCGTGAACCCGGATCGGATCGCCGGCCAGAAGACGGCCGCGTTCGAGATCGTGGACGACCTGGGCGATGCGCCGGATCTCCTCTGCATTCCGGTGGGGAACGCCGGGAACATCACCGCCTACTGGACGGGCTTCCAGGAATACTTCCGACTGGAGCGCAGCAGCGGCCGCCCGCAGATGTGGGGCTTCCAGGCAGAAGGTGCAGCGCCGCTGGTGCTCGGCCACCCCGTGGAGCAGCCGGAGACCATCGCCACGGCGATCCGCATCGGCAACCCCGCCTCGTGGTCGGGCGCGATCACCGCGCGCGACGAATCCGGCGGCAGCATCAGCGCCGTCACGGACGACGAAATCCTCGAGGCGTACCGCCGCCTGAGCCGCGACGAGGGCCTGTTCTGCGAGCCCGCCTCGGCGGCCTCGCTCGCCGGCCTGATCAAGAAGCACCAGGGCGGTGCGGACCTCTCCGACCTCACAGCGGTCTGCATCCTGACCGGCCACGGCCTGAAGGATCCCGACACGGCGATGACGGCGACCGTCACGCGCCACACCGCACCGGCGGAGGTCAAGGCCGTCGAGCGGGTGCTCGGCTGGGCCTAGCGGCGTGACACCCATGCCCGTCCGCGTGTTAAGCTGGTGATATTCTCGACGCGCGGTATTTCCTACAGCGCAGCCTCATTTCGGGAAGCCCTCCTCGACGGAGCGTCCCCCCGATCTGGAGACCTAAATGTCCATGGCACCCCAACAACTCACCGGCCCGGCTGATCGGGACGCCCTGCTCGGGATCATCAAGCAGATGATCGGCGCGATCGGCCTCGATGCCAGTTCAGACGGCCTCGCGGACACACCTCGGCGCATCACCGACATGTACCTGGAGCTGTTCGAGGGACTCTGGCAGGACCCGCGGGAAGTGCTGCAGGTGCAGTTCGCCGAGGATCACGATGAGATGGTGATCCTTCGCGACATCCCGTTCTACTCGATGTGCGAACACCACTTCCTGCCATTCCACGGCCGGGCGGCGGTGGGGTACCTGCCGGACGGCAAGATCGTGGGTCTCTCCAAGCTGGCCCGCGCCGTGGAGATCTTCGCCCGCCGCCCGCAGGTCCAGGAGCGGCTCACCGGCCAGATCGCCGATGTGATCGAAGAGGTCGTCGGGGCCAAGGGCGTGGGCGTCGTGATCCAGGCCGAGCACCTGTGCATGACCGCCCGAGGCATCCGCAAGCCCGGCTCCAGCATGGTGACCTCCGCGATGCGAGGTCGCTTCCGCATTGACCAGAACACCCGCCAGGAGTTTCTGAGGTTGATCGGCCAGTAGGGGCCGCCGCCGATGACGCCCGCCGAAACGACTCGCTCAGACTCGCAGCTCGCGCAACGCCGCGTGGCGATGCTCTCCATGCACACGTCACCGCTCGCAGCCCTCGGTGGGCGCGAGACGGGCGGGATGAACGTGTACGTGCGGGAGGTAGCGCGCGAACTCGGCGCGCTGGGCATCATCGTCGACATCTTCACGCGCCGCGTCGACCCGGCTCTGCCCGAGGTCGACGAGTTCGCACCCGGCGCGCGTGTGATCCAGATCACCGCAGGCCCCCCGGAACGCGTCGAGAAGGAAGAGATGGCGGCGCTGACCACCCCCTTCGCCGACGGCATCGAGGCGTTCCGGGCCTCCGAGGGCGTCTCGTACGACGTCATCCACTCGCACTACTGGCTGTCCGCTGCCGCCGGTGAGCGGCTGGCGGCGCCGTGGGGCGTACCGCACGCCGCCATGTTCCACACGCTGGGCGATGTGAAACTCCGCGCCCGCGCCTCCGAGCACGAACGCGCCGACCGCCTGGAGACGGAGCGCCGGCTGGTGCACTCGCTCGACCGGGTCGTCGCGGCGACCGAGCACGAGCGGCGCCTGCTGCAGCAGATCTACCGCGTGCCCGCGCGACAGGTGGCGGTGATCCCGCTGGGCGTAGACCTCGACCGGTTCCAGCCGGGCGAGCAGGCCGCGGCACGCGTGCGACTCGGCATCCCGCTCGAGGAGCGGGTGATCCTGGCGGTAGGCCGGATCGAGCCGCTGAAGGGGCTGGACATCCTGATCCGCTCGCTTGCCGACCTGAGCGACCGCGCGGGCGTTGTCCTGTACATCATCGGCGGCGACGACCGCGCCGAGGCCGAGGTGGCGCGTCTGAGGCTGGTGGCGGAGCAGACCGGCGTCTCAGACGCCGTGCGCTTCCTGGGCCCCCGCCCACACGAGGTACTTCCGGACTACTACGCCGCCGCGGACGTGGTCGCCGTGCCTTCCTTCTATGAGTCGTTCGGCCTGGTCGCTGTGGAGGCGATGGCGAGCGGGGTGCCGGTAGTGGCCTCCCGCGTCGGTGGCCTCGCCTCCACCGTCGCGGACGGTCGCACCGGCTACCTGATCCCGTGGCGCTGCCCGACGCCGTTCGCCGAGAAGATCGAGGTGCTGCTCCGGAACGAGGAGCTGCGCCGCGCGCTGGGTGCGGGCGCCCGCCGGCGGATGGAACAGGGGTACGCCTGGTCCGCCGTGGCGCGCTCGGTGGCGGCGCTCTACGAGGAACTGGTCGCGGAGGGCGCCCGCCCCGTGGTCGCCTCGGCGGCATCCTGACCTCGGTGTAGACTGCCGCGCATGATGACGAACGCCGTGATCGACCCCGACGCCGACCTGATCTCGCAGGTCGCTTCCAAGTTCGGCAAGCGTGCCCTCTGCATTTTCGCCCACCCCGACGACCTCGAGTTCACCTGCGGCGGCACCGTCGCGAAGCTGTGCGCGGAGGGGTGGGACGTCCACATCGTGGTCACCACCAGCGGCAACAAGGGGACCAAAGACCCCACTGTCACGTCGCAGCAGCTGGCGGGTGAGCGGGAGGAAGAGGCGCGGCGGGCCGCGGCCATCTTCGGCGCTCGCGAACCGGTCTTCTTCGGCTTTCCTGACGGCGGAATCGTCAACGATGACGAACTGCGGGCGCTGGTCACCCGGCAGGTACGCCTCCACCGGCCCGAATTGATGCTCACGTGGGACGGCTTCCGGCCCGGGTTCAACCATCGGGACCACCGCTACACCGGGGCGGCCGTCCACGACGCCCTGTACCCCTCCTCGGACGACCACCTCTATTTCCCGCTGGACAAGGAAGAGGGGCTGGAGCCCCACCGGCCCGCGGCGATGCTCCTGACCGGGGCGGGGACGCCGGACTACCACGTGGACATCCGCCGCCACCTGCGCACCAAGATCCGGGCGGCGCTGGCGCACACCTCGCAGATGCATGGCCGCACCGAGCGGGACATGCGGGCGATGTACGAGGAGCGCGCTCGGCAGGCCGAGGCCGCCGGGGAGCCGGGCCCGCGCTTCAAGGAATCGTTCGCGCGCATCATCTTCCGCCGCTAGCGTCAGAATGGCCTCGGACTGCTCGATCTCAACGGAATCGGCCCATACACTCGGGTTTGCGTTCCGCCTGTGGCGGGGCGGCCTCCCCAGCGGCGGGGATGCCCATGACGCACCCAGATACCGGTGCCAGACGGCCCGAGTGTTTGACATAGGTGCGGCGTAGCCCCAAACTCATAGGTCGCGCCTCTTTGAGGTGCACGTGACTTGCGCGAGTACGGTCGTGTGGCCGGTTCGCGGCGAGAACCGGTGGTCACCGCGGCAGTGCCGCACCGGCCATGGTCAGGCTCGCCGCCACGCCATTCGACCGTTGTTGTTGCCCGTTTTTCGGCCCTGCCGTGGAGACACGGTGGGGACAAGTAGGGAGTCGGCGTGCCGACGATCAACCAACTGGTCCGCTCTCCGCGGACCCCCGTCCGTAAGAAGACCAAGGCGCCGGCGCTGCGCTTCCGGATGAACACGCTCCGGAACCGCATGACCAGGGAGCAGAAGGGTTCGCCGCAGAAGCGCGGCGTCTGCACTCAGGTCCGCACCGTTACGCCGAAGAAGCCGAACTCCGCCCTCCGCAAGGTGGCGCGCGTTCGGCTCTCAAACGGGATTGAGGTCACGGCCTACATCCCGGGCGAGGGACACAACCTGCAGGAGCACTCGGTCGTCCTCATCCGTGGGGGCCGAGTGAAGGACCTGCCGGGCGTCCGGTATCACATCGTCCGTGGCGCGCTTGACGCGCAGGGCGTGAAGAACCGGAAGCGCGGCCGTTCCAAGTACGGCACGCGTAAGAGCTAGGCCCGGGAGAATTAGATGCGCCGTAACCGCGCCCCGATCCGGCCCACGATCCCTGACCCGCGCTACGGGTCTCGGATTGTGACCAAGCTGGTCAACACGCTGATGTACAGCGGCAAGAAGAGCACCGCCGAGCAGATCGTGTACGGCGCGTTCGACCGTATCGAAGAGGTCACTGGCCGTCGTGGCATTGACACCTTCGAGCAGGCAATGCGCAACGCGACCCCGGTGATTGAGGTGAAGCCGCGCCGCGTCGGTGGCGCCACCTACCAGGTGCCGATCGACATCCGCACGGAGCGCCGCCAGACGCTGGCGCTCCGCTGGATCCGTGACTCGGCCCGGCGTCGTGCCGGCCGGTCGATGACTGAGAAGCTCGCGTCGGAGCTGCTGGACGCTGCCAACAACCAGGGCAGCGCCGTCCGTCGCAAGGAAGACACGCACCGGATGGCGGAAGCCAACCGTGCGTTCGTCCACTACCGCTGGTAACGCACATCGCGCTGTAGAGCGTGGCCTCCCGAAGCGGGCGGCCGGCTCAGCAGCGCGGACGAGTTTGAGGACAGTTCATGCCGCGTTCGACGCCGCTTGAGAAGACGCGCAACATCGGCATCATCGCGCACATCGACGCGGGCAAGACGACCGTGTCCGAACGGATCCTGTTTTACACCGGCCGCACCCACAAGATCGGTGAGACCCACGAGGGCACCGCGGTGATGGACTGGATGGAGCAGGAGCGCGAGCGTGGGATCACGATCACGTCCGCCGCGACGACCGCTTCGTGGCGCGATCACACGATCAACCTGATCGACACCCCCGGCCACGTGGACTTCACCGTGGAGGTGGAGCGGTCGCTGCGCGTGCTCGATGGTGGTGTCGTGGTCTTCGATGGAGTCGCCGGCGTGGAGCCGCAGTCGGAGACCGTGTGGCGCCAGGCGAACAAGTACAGCGTTCCGCGCATGTGCTTCGTCAACAAGATGGACCGCACCGGCGCCAACTTCGAGCGCTGCGTCGAGATGATCCGCGATCGTCTGGGCGCGATTCCTGCCGTCATCCAGATCCCCTGGGGCGTGGAAGACAAGATGAAGGGCATCATTGATGTCCTTCACAAGAAGGCGATCGCCTTCGAGGGCGACCGCGGCCTTGAGGTCAACGAGTACCCGATCCCGGCCGAGTACATGGACGTGGTCGATGCCGCGCACACGACGCTCATCGAGACCGTGTGCGAGAACGACGACGTGCTGATGGACGACTACCTGGAGGGCCGCGAGATTCCGCTGGACGACCTGATCCAGGGCATCCGCCGCGGCACCATCGCCAACAAGATCGCCCCCGTCCTCTGCGGCTCCGCCCTGAAGGACAAGGGCGTGCAGACGCTGCTGGACGCGGTCATCGCCTTCCTGCCGTCGCCGCTGGACGTGCCGCCGATTCGCGGGCATGCCATCGACGACGAGGACACGATCATCCTGCGTCACGCGGACGACAGCGAGCCGCTGACGGCGATCGCCTTCAAGGTGGTGGCTGACCCGTTCGTGGGCCGGCTGGTGTTCTTCCGCGTGTACTCCGGCGTGGTGCATTCCGGCGACCAGATCGTGAACACCACCCGCCAGAAGCGCGAGCGGTTCGGCCGTATCGTGAAGATGCACGCCAACGCGCGCGAGGAAGTGGCAGAGGTCTACGCCGGCGACATTGCCGCCGCGATTGGCTTCAAGGACACGTTCACGGGCGACACCCTGTGCGACAAGGACCACCTGCTCCGGCTGGAGTCCATCAACTTCCCGGAGCCGGTCATCTCCATTGCGGTGGAGCCCAAGACCCGCGACGACCAGGCGAAGATGGGCGAGGCCCTGCAGAAGCTGGCCGAAGAGGACCCCACGTTCCGCGTCCGCAACGACGAGGAGACGGGCCAGACCGTCATCCACGGCATGGGCGAACTTCACCTGGAAGTGCTCGTCGACCGCATGCGGCGCGAGTACAAGGTGGAGGCGAACACCGGCAAGCCGCAGGTCTCCTACCGCGAGACGGTGACGCGCAAGGCGCGCGCCGAGGGCCGCTTCATCCGCCAGACCGGCGGTCGCGGTCAGTACGGCCACTGCGTGCTGGAGATCGGTCCTCGCGAGCCGGGCACCGGTTTCCTCTTTGAGGACAAGACCGTGGGCGGCTCCATCCCGCGCGAGTACATCAGTGCGGTGCGCCGTGGCGTGGAGATGGCACTGACGTCCGGCGTGAAGGCCGGCTACCCGGTGGTAGACGTGGGCGTCCAGGTCGTCGACGGCTCCTACCACGAGGTGGACTCGTCCGAAATGGCGTTTGAGACGGCTGGTTCCATGGGGATGCGTGAGGCGATGGCCGCCGCAGGGCCGGCATTGATGGAGCCGGTGATGAAGGTTGAGATCACGTCCCCGGAGGATTACTTCGGTGACGTGCTGGGCGACATCAGCGGCCGCCGCGGCATGGTCCAGGGCTCGGAGGTGCAGGCGAACGCCCGCATCATTCGCGCCATGGTGCCGCTGGCGGAGTTGTTTGGTTACTCGACGGATCTGCGCTCCATGAGCCAGGGTCGTGCGTCGTACTCCATGGAGTTCGACCATTACGAGCAGGTCCCGTCGAACATTGCAGAAGAGATCAGCAAGCGGAAGGCGTCCTAGGCGCTTCCGCGCAGGACAGAGGGATCACCGATGGCCAAGGGTGTATTCGAGCGGACCAAGCCCCACCTGAACGTGGGCACGATTGGTCACGTGGACCATGGGAAGACGTCGCTGACGGCGGCGATCACGAAGGTGCTGGCGCTGCAGGGGTTCGCGGACTACTCGAAGTTCGACGAGATCGACAACGCCCCCGAGGAGCGTGCGCGCGGCATCACGATCGCGATCTCGCACATCGAGTACCAGACGGCGAAGCGCCACTACGCGCACGTGGACTGCCCCGGCCACGCGGACTACATCAAGAACATGATCACCGGCGCCGCGCAGATGGACGGCGCGATCCTGGTGGTCGCTGCCCCGGACGGGCCGATGCCGCAGACGCGTGAGCACCTGCTGCTCGCGCGCCAGGTGGAAGTGCCGCGCATCGTCGTCTTCCTGAACAAGGTCGACATGATGGAGGACGAAGAGCTCCTGGAGCTGGTCGAACTCGAGATGCGCGAACTGCTGACGGCCAACGGCTTCGACGGCGACAACACGCCGATCGTGCGTGGCTCTGCGCTGGGCGTGCTGGAGTCGACCGCCACGGACGCCTCGGCACCGGAGTACCTGTGCATCACGGAACTGATGAACGCCGTGGACTCCTGGATCGAAGAGCCGGCACGCGCGACTGACCAGCCGTTCCTGATGGCCGTGGAAGACGTCTTCGGCATCAAGGGCCGCGGCACCGTGGTCACGGGCCGGATCGAACGCGGCCGGGTGCGCGTCGGTGAGACGATCGAGATCATCGGCGTGAAGCCGACGATCTCGACGACGGTCACGGGCGTGGAGATGTTCAACAAGACGCTGCCCGAGGGCCAGGCCGGCGACAACGTCGGCTGCCTGATCCGCGGCATCGAGCGCACGGACATCGAACGCGGCCAGGTACTGGCTGCGCCGAAGTCGATCACGCCCCACAAGAAGTTCAAGGGTGAGGTCTACGTCCTGAGCAAGGAAGAGGGCGGCCGTCACACGCCGTTCTTCAACGGCTACCGCCCGCAGTTCTACGTCCGCACGACGGACGTGACGGGCGACATCCACCTGCCCGAGGGCGTGGAGATGGTGATGCCGGGCGACAACATCGAGATGGACATCGAGCTGATCTACCCGATCGCCATTGAAGAGGGCCTGCGGTTCGCCATCCGAGAGGGTGGCCGGACGGTGGGCGCGGGCGTCGTCACCAAGATCGTCGAATAGCCACAACGAGTAGCCACAACCGCCCGTTGGGGCGGTAGCGGCAGGGGGACCAGATGGCGAAGAAGGGTGCGGACCGCGACCACATCATGCTGGCATGCGTGGAGTGTCGCGAGCGCAACTACAGTACGAAGAAGAACAAGCGGAACGACCCGGATCGGCTGGAGCTGAGCAAGTACTGCCCGCGCTGCCGAACCCACCAGTCGCACCGGGAGACGCGGTAACCTTTACCGCGCCCCCCGGCCGGCTCCGCACGACGCAAGCACCGCCCGCAGGGCGGGAGTCAGGACGGATCCATGGGCCGAGAAATGCGGCGCGCGCAACAGCGCGCCGAACGTCGCCAGCGCCAGGGGCCGCAGTCGCGGCCATCCTCCCCGATCATGGGGACGTCTTCCGCCGCTGATGGGCCGCCCCGCAAGGGCTCCTTCTTCAAGCCGCGCTGGGCACAGGACATCCTGAGCGAACTCAAGAAGGTCACCTGGCCATCCCGCAGGGATGTCGGAAACCTGACCTTTGTCGTCATCGTCGTCTCCCTGCTGATCGGCGCGGTGCTGGGCACCGCTGACCTGGTCTTCGGCTGGGTCATCGAGCAGACGATCCTGCGCTAGGGGAGGCACCATGAACGAACAGCGCGAGTCAGACGTGGCCGTGTCCGAGGAGACGCCTGCAGACGGGCGTGCCTGGTACATCGTCCAGACGTACTCCGGCTACGAGAACAAGGTGAAGACCTCGCTCGAGCAGCGGATCAAGGCGATGGACCTGGGCGGGAAGATCTTCACGGTCTTTATCCCCACCATCGAGGAAATCGAGATCAAGAACGGCGCGCGCCGGACGGTCTCGCACAAGAAGTTCCCGGGCTACGTGTTCGTCCACATGGTGATGGACGAGGGCACGTGGCACGTGGTGCGCAACACTCCCGGTGTGACCGGGTTCGCATCCACCACCTCTGAGCAGAAGGAGCGGCCCACGCCGATCCCGGACGCGGAGATGGAACAGATGATGCGCGACGAGACGCACGGTCAGCCGCGCGTCAACGTTGGGTTCGAGATCGGTGAGTCCGTGCTGGTCACGGACGGGCCGTTCAGCGACATGGTCGGCGTGGTCGATTCCATCGACCTGGAACGCGGCCGGGTGCGCGTCCTGGTATCCATGTTCGGGCGTGAGACGCCCGTGGAACTCGACTTCCTTGGGGTCGAGAAGCAATAAGGCAGTACCTCAGTACGAGGGAGTGCCGGAGGCGTTCGCCAACGGGCGGCGCAAGCCGGTGCGATAGGAGACAGGTATGGCAAAGAAGGTCCGCGCCGTCGTGACCCTGCAGTTGCCCGCCGGTGGTGCGACCCCCGCACCGCCCGTGGGTACTGGTCTGGGCCCGCACGGCATCAACATCATGGAGTTCTGTAAGGGCTACAACGAGCAGACGAAGGGGATGATCGGCATCATCCCGGCGAAGATCACGGTCTTTGAGGATCGTTCCTTCAACTTCGTGCTCAAGACCCCTCCGGCGTCTGACCTGCTGCGTCGTGCGGCCGGGGTGGACAAGGGCTCCTCCAAGAACATCGCCGCGAAGGTGGGCAAGGTCACCAGTGCACAGGTGCGTGAGATCGCACAGGTGAAGCTGCCGGACCTGAACACCACCGACATTGAGCAGGCGATTCGCACGGTGAGGGGTTCCGCCCGCTCCATGGGGATCGAGGTGGAGGACTAATGCCCAAGGTTGCCAAGCGCGTCGCTGAACTGCGTGAGCGGGTCGACAAGACCCGCAGCTACCCACTCCTGGACGCTGTTCGCCTGGTCAAGGAATGCGCCACGGCGCGCTTTGACGAGACGGTGGAACTGCACATGAAGACGGGCCTGGACGGCCGTCACGCGGACCAGCAGTTGCGCGGGTCCGTGGTGTTGCCGCACGGCATCGGCAAGGAGCTGCGCGTGGCCGTATTCGCCGAAGGCGAAGCGGCGGCGCAGGCGCAGGCCGCCGGTGCCGACATTGTCGGCTCGGACG
>JAQCKI010000058.1 GCA_027592645.1 Chloroflexota bacterium
GAGCATGACCGGGCGGGACCCGGGCTGTGCGCTGTGCGCGCGGGAGACGGCTCATCTGACTGATGTCGCCCTAGGAGTGGGTGCGGCCGGGCCTCACTGCCGCCAGGCGGGCGGCAACTGATTGATGCGACAGTGAGACTAGGCGCGCCTGTTCCGCTGTAGGAACGCGCTACCGGAGCGCGATGTCGAGGACGCCGCCCGCGTCCCCCCCGGTGTTCAGGTTGATGCCAAGCGCCGAGCCCGCGTCCGCTTCGACGCCGGCGTTCGCCGAGACATCAGCCGTGACCGTGGCTTCGGTGGACTGCTCCACGTGCGCCTGCGTGCTCGTGTTGGCGGTCGCCCGGGTGGCGATGTCTGCGACGATGACGCTGTTCAGCGCGTGTTCGACCGAGGCGAGCAGGCCGGTGGAGGCGTTCAGTTCAGCGCCCACAGCCACCTCGGCTACCGCGGTGTGGTTCGCTTCGGCGCTGCCGCCGATGCGAAGCATGGAGGCGAAGTCAGCGTCTGCGAAGACCGGAGCGACCATTGAGCGCACGTCCGCGTTGAACGATGTGTCGCCGGCAATCGAGGCGCCACCCGCAAACATCGCGCTGGCGGCGACCCCGCCGGCGGCGGCGAGGGCGATCAGCTTGTTCGAGGCAACGAGGGTGATGGTTTCAGTCAGCATTGGTGTTCCTCCCATCTGCACCCGTTCAAACGGGGGCGGGGGCGGAACGTTTGGCGGACCGTTCGAATTCAGTAGATCAAGCGTGCGAGGAACGGCGCGCGGTGGCGACCTCCGCCAGCGCGGCCTCGAGGTCGAGCGGGCGGCGCCCGAGGGGGAAGCGTCGCGAGGGGTCGACGCAGACCTGCCGCTCGCGGAGCGTCTCCAGCAACAGCCGCGTCTCACGCCTCGGCAGGCGGGCGAGGCTCCAGGCGATCTGTTCGCCCGCACGCTCGCCCCAGCCGGGGAGCGGCACGTAGAGCCGGTGCGCGCCGGTGGTGCGGCCCCAGCCGCGTACGACCGCACCGAAGGTGGTGCGCGTGCTGCCGGCGATATCAAACGACCGCTCGCTGTACTCGGGGGTGTCGATGGCGATGCGGAGTGCCTCCACCACGTCTGAGAGCGCGACCGGTTCCACCTCCGTCTGACGCCAGCGCCAGAGCGGCACCACGGGCGAACGCGCGACGACACGGCGCATCGATTCGAAGAGGGTGGAGCCGCGCCCGACGATGAACGGCGCGCGTAGCACCACCCAGCCGAGCCCTGATTGGCGTACCGCGAGTTCCGTGGCCCACCGCGCAACGAGGTGTTGCGAGGCGGCCTCGTCCGAGGCGGCGATGTGACCGACGGTGATCACGCGCTGCACGCCCGCGGCACGAGCGGCGATGAGCGTGTTCTGGACCGCCGCTAGGTTGCTCGCCACCAGGTCGTCATCGCCGTTGAACGTCTGTACGAGGTAGACGAGCGTGCGCACGCCTCGCATCGCCGTGTCCATGCCACGACCGCTGACGGCGTCGCCGATGACGGCCTCGATGCCGCGGTCGCGGAGCCGGAGCGCATCGTACTCGCGCCTCACGAACGCGCGAAGCGCGCGCGGGCGTCCGTTCGGGCCGGGGTGCGACTCCAGCGCGGCGACCAGCGCAGCACCGACCGAGCCGCCCGCCCCGGCGACGAGGATCATCGGGCGCGCGCTACCGGGTGATCGCGCCGCTGTCCGCCTGGGTCACGGTGCGGGCGTACTTCGCGAAGACGCCGTGCGTGTACCGGGGCGGGAGCGGCTGGCGTGCGGCCAGGCGTCGAGCGATCTCGTCCGCCGGGATGTCCACGTCCAGGCGCCGGTTCGGGATGTCGAAGATGATCGTGTCGCCCTCGTTGACCGCGCCGATCGGGCCGCCAACGGCGGCCTCGGGCGCGACGTGGCCGGCCATGAGGCCGCGCGTGGCGCCCGAGAAGCGGCCGTCCGTCAGCAGCGCGACAGTCTCGCCGAGGCCGGCGCCGACGAGCGCGGCGGTGACGCCCAGCATCTCGCGCATGCCGGGGCCACCCACGGGGCCCTCGTTGCGGATGACCAGTACGTCGCCGGCGTTGATGCGGTGCTCCAGCACCGCGGCCATCGCCTCCGGCTCGGACTCGAAGACGCGCGCCGGGCCCGAGTGGTTCAGGCGCTCGTGGCCGGCGACCTTGATCACCGCACCATTCGGCGCAAGCGACCCCTTAAGGATCACCAGGCCGCCGGTGGCCTTCAGCGCCTGGTCGACGGGGAGGATCACGTCCTGGCCGGGGGTCTCCACGGCGTCCGCGGCTTCCTCCGCGATGGTTCTGCCGGTGACGGTCATGACGTTGCCGTGGAGTTTGCCGGCGTCCAGCAGGCGCTTCGCCAGCAGCGGCGTGCCGCCGGCGCGATCCCAGTCCAGCGCGACGTATCGCCCGCCCGGGCGCAGGTCGCCGATCAGCGGCGTCTGCTCCGAGATGCGGTCGAAGTCATCGATGTTGAGTTCCACGCCCGCCTCGGCGGCGATCGCGAGCAGGTGGAGCACGACGTTGGTGGAGCCGCCGGTGGCGGCGGCACAGATGATGCCGTTCTCCAACGCCTCGCGCGTGATGATGTCGCGCGGCAACTGGCCGCGCTTCAGGACGTCCATCACCAGCGCACCGGCGCGCTCGCCGATGTCGTCCTTGGTGGGGTCGGTGGCACCGGGGGTGGCGGAGCCCATCGGCGAGATGCCCAGGAACTCCATCACGGTGGCCATGGTGTTCGCGGTGTACTGCGCGCCACAGGCACCGGCACCGGGGCACGCGGCGGCCTCCAGCGCGGCGAGGCGTTCGTCTGACAGGTTGCCGGCGGAGTGCTGGCCGACACCCTCGAACACGTCCTGAATGGTGACGTCGCGGCCCTCCCACCGGCCGGGGGCGATGGAGCCGGAGTAGAGGACCAGGCCAGGGATGTTCAGCCGCGCGAGCGCCATGGCGCCCGCGGGGATGGTCTTGTCGCAGCCGACGATGACCACGGCCGCATCAAACGAGTAGCCGATGCCGCAGAGTTCGATGGAGTCCGTGATGATCTCGCGGGAGATCAGGGAGGCCTTCATTCCCTCGGTGCCCATCGAAATGCCGTCGGAGATGGAGATGGTGTTCACCTCCATGGGGGTGCCGCCGGCTGCGCGGATGCCGGCCATCACGCGCTGCGCCAGGGCGCGCTGCGAGAAGTTGCACGGCATGGTGCCGATCCACTCGTGCGCCACCATGATCAGCGGCTTCTTGAGGTCCTCCGTGGAGTAGCCCACGGAATGGAAGTAGGAGCGCGCTGCCGCTCGATCCGGCCCGTCGACGAGCGTGTGGCTGCGGTGACGCGGATCCAGGGCCATGGGGAACTCCTCGTGGGGCGGGACGGCGCTCAGGCCGCCGGACGGGTCGAGCAGGCATCGTAACAGCGGCCCGGACGAGGGGCAGCGGTCCAATCGTCAGGCGAGGGCTACGGGCAGAGGGCGAGCGACAGGACGGAGAGCGTCTCCGGGCGGAGACGGTAGTAGGCCCAGGAGCCGCGGCGTTCGCGCTCCAGCAGGCCGGCGTCCTTCAGCACCTTCAGGTGGTGGCTGATCGTCGGCTGCGCGAGGTCCAGGACATCCGTGAAGTCGCAGACGCAGGACTCCTGCGCCTCCGCGGCCGCGATGATCGAGAGGATGCGCACGCGCGCAGGATCCGCCAGCGCTTTGAAGACGCGCGCGGCCTGTTGCGCCTGCGCCTCCGTCAGCACCCCACCAAGGATCGGCGGGCAGCACGCCTCCGGGCCACCCTGATCTGGGCCACCCTGAGGAATGGCGTCGAGGAGCGGGAGAGCGTGGCTCACGGTCGTGGTTGCATCCATGCACCAAGAATACCACAAGATTGATGGCCATCGATATTGACGAATGCCGATGCCGGGCGCATTATCTGTATCGACGTGCATCGATATGCATCCAACGCACTCACTCATGGACCCCTCGGAGGTACCGTGCCTGACCTGTCCACTCACCCCGCTTCGCTCCCGGTCGTCGTGATTGGCGCGGGGCCTGTTGGCCTCGCCGCGGCCGCAAACCTCGCGACGCGCGGGGATCCGTTCGTGGTACTGGAGGGTGGCCCCGCCGTGGGCCACGCCATCCGGCAGTGGGGACACGTGCGCGTGTTCTCGCCGTGGCGCTATTGCGTTGACCCCATATCGCGGGCGCTCCTTGAGGCGACCGGCTGGACCTCCCCCGACGAGGACGGTCTGCCCGATGGCGATGCGCTGGTGGATGACTACCTGGCGCCGCTGGCGGCACACCCGTCGATTGCGCCGCACCTGCGCCTGAATGCGCGTGTCCAGAGCGTCGCGCGGCAGGGCATCGACAAGGTGCGCACCGCCGGTCGCGAAGCGCACCCGTTCGAGGTGCGTCTCGAAGACGGCCAGACGATCCTTGCGCGCACCGTGATCGACGCCTCCGGCACGTGGTTTCAGCCGAACCCGGCCGGCGCGAATGGCCGGCCGGCGGGCAACGAGTACGAGTTGCTGGATCGCGTCACCTACGGCATCCCGGACGTGCTGGCCGAGCAGCGGGATCGCTATGCCGGCAAGCGCGTGCTGGTCGTCGGCAGCGGACACTCTGCGATCAACAGCATGCTGGGGCTGCTGGAACTCGCGCGCGAGACGCCGGACACCTCGATCGCCTGGGCGATGCGACGTGTCAACGTGGCGAGCGTGTACGGGGGCGAGGGGGCCGACGCGCTGCCGGAGCGCGGTGCGCTGGGCCGCCGCGCCCGTGCCGCTGTGGAGTCGGGCGCGCTCACGATGCTGGCGCCGTTCCTCACCGACTCGATCACCCCGGCGGGCACTCGGGTACTCGTCCGCGGGACGCTGGCGGGGGCACCTCACGCGGAGGAGTTCGACCAGGTGATCGTGGCGACCGGCTTCCGTCCGGACCTGGAGATGCACCGCGAGTTGCGACTGGCGACCGACCCGATCCTCGAGGCGTCGTCCGCGCTCGCACCGTTGATCGACCCCAACATGCACAGCTGCGGGACGGTGCCACCGCACGGTGCGCGCGAGCTGTTGCAGCCGGAGCCGAACTTCTTCGTCGTTGGGATGAAGAGTTACGGCCGCGCGCCCACGTTCCTGATGGCGACCGGCTTCGAGCAGGCTCGGTCCGTGGTGGCGCACCTCGTCGGCGACTACGAGGCCGCGGCGCGGGTGGAACTGATCCTTCCAGAGACCGGCGTGTGCGGGACCGCCTCCGACGTCGGTGGCGCGTGCTGCGGTACGTCCGAGCCGGCCGGGGCTGCTCCTTCCCAGTTGATCAGCGTGTTCAACCTGGTGGACTCCGCAGTGCCGGTCGCCTCGGCGTGCTGTGGCGCGGCCGATGAGTCGTGCGAGGTTCCCGTCGGCGCGTCCTCGGCGACTGCTGCGAAGTCGGAGTAGTCGCGCATGCAGTTCGGCCTGTTCATGGAGTGGGCGAACCGCGGCCGCCGGCCGTGGCGCGAGATGTTCGATGAGGGCGTCCGCGAGGCGGTGGCGGCCGAGGAAGCCGGGTTCGACTTCGTCCTGCTGGCCGAGCATCACTTCTCGAACTACAGCGAGGATCCCGCGCCCCTGATCGCCGCCCTGGCGATCGCGCGGGAGACCTCGCGCATCCGCATTGGGCCGGGGGTGGCGGTGTTGCCAGAGTGGCAGCCGCTGCGACTGGCCGAAGAGATGGCGGTGGTCGACCAGTTGAGCGGCGGCCGGCTGATCGCCGGCATCGGACGCGGCTTCGTGCCGTTCGAGCAGGAGCGATTTGCGGTTGACGTGGTGCAGGGGCGCGCGATCTTCAACGAATCGCTCGAGGTGCTGCTGAAGGCGTGGACGGAGACGGACTTCACGTACGAAGGCCAGCACGTCCGGGTGCCGCAGCCCACCACCGTGGTACCGCGACCGTTGCAGCAGCCGCACCCGCCGCTGTGGCTCCCGGGCAACAGCCCGGAGTCGTTCGACCTCGCGGCGCTGCATGGGATGACGCCGATCCTCTCGGGCGGCGGCGGGCTGGAGGGCGTTCGACGGCAGATCGAGGGCTTCCGGGAGGCGCTCGGACGCCACAGACGCAGCACGGCGGCGGACGTGGTGGTGCAGTGCTCCACGCTGGTCACGCCCACGGACGCCGAGGCGGACGCGGCGATCGACCCGGTGCGCTGGCAGCGCTCGGGGGCGGCGTCGCTGCTGGCGAATGCCGTCACGGCCGGCGTCATCGATCCGAAGGTCGACCCGAGCCCGCCGGACGAGGTGTTCCGACAGGCGTTCTTCGCCGGCAGCCCGGCGAAGGTGCGCGGCCAGTTCGCAGCGCTCGCCGAGATCGGCGTCACGCACATCAGCGCGCCGATGGCGGTCGGTGGCATCGACCACGACCTGGTGATGCGCTCGATCCGGCTGATGGGCGCGGAGGTGATCCCGGCGCTCCGCAACGTGGGCTCAGCGGGAGCGGCGTAGACTCGCGCCCTTGCGGGCGAATCAACGGCGAGCATCAGGGCGGGGCGTGACGTGGCCGTACGGTGGAGTACGTGGTGGCCGGCGATCCTGATGGGGTTCGTGACCATCGGCTCGTACGGGGTCGCGTACTACTCGATCGGCGTGCTGATCCCGGTGATCAGCGCGGACACCGGATGGTCGTTCGGCTTCCTGGCGGCGGGGTTCTCGGCCGGCGTTCTCGGTTCCGGCGGCGTGGCGCTGCTGGCCGGGCGCACCTTCGACCGCCACGGGTCGTTGCCGGTGATCGCGCCGACGCTTGCCGTGGGCACGGGCGCATTCCTGATCGCCTCGTGGGCACAGGAGCCGTGGCAGTTCGTGAGCGCCTGGGCGGTCGGCGGCGCGTCCGTGGCCGGCGGCCTGTACTACAACATGACGATGCCGGTGGTCTCGCGGCTGTACCCGCAGAAGCGCGCCGCCGCGCTCTCAGTGCTCACGTTGCTTGGCGCACTCGCGAGCCCGATCTTCTACCCGGTGGCGGGCCTGATGATCGAGGCGTGGGGGTGGCGCGGGACCCTGCGCGGCCTCGTGGTGCTGATGGTGGTGTGTGCCGCGCCCGGTGCGTTGCTGGTGCGAGCCCCTGCGGCGGCACGCCCGGCCGAGGGTGAACGGCGGACCGAGCGGTTGGTCGACGCGCTCCGCGAGCCGACGGTGCATCGCGTACTACTGGTGTTCGCGCTGGCGGGGGCGGGGTCATCGGCGTTGCTGATCCACCAGGTGGCGGCGTTCCAGGCGGCGGGGCTCACGATTGCAGCGGCGTCTGGCTTTGCCGGGGCGCGGGGAGCCTTCCAGATTCCCGGGCGGCTGTTGATGGCGCCGCTGACTTCCCGCCTTGGCGTGCGGGGCGCCATTGCCCTCTGCTACGCGACGGCGATCACGGCGTCGCTGGCGCTGCTGGCGGCGATGGGTGGCGCGGCGGTGACGCCGCTGGCGTTCTACTACGCGGCAATCGGTGGGATGTCACTCGGGCTGCTGTCGCCGCTCAATGGCCTGTTCCAGGCCGAGGTGTATGGTGACGCCCGTTTGGGCACGCTGACCGGCGTGGCGACGGTGATCGGCAGCGTCTCATCGGCGGCGGGCGCGTGGGCGGCGGGCGCAGCGGTGGACCTCACCGGTGGCTACCGGGCGACGCTGGTGGCGGTGGTGGCGCTCCACGGGCTGGCGCTGGTAGCGCTCTGGTGGCAGCGGGCGGCCTCGCGCAGGGCGGATAGCGCGGGTGGATCGCCCGGCCTATGATTTTGCCAAGGGCCGCGTAACGATCGCGACCGCTCCGGCCACAGGTGGCCGGGAGGACGAAGAGAACGAGGCGTGCCGTATGTACAAGAAGATCCTGCTCACGCTGGACGGCTCCGATCTTTCGATCCAGGCCATCGCCCACGCTGCTGCGCTGGCGAAGGCGACGGACGGTCAGATCGTAATCGTCCAGGTGATCGATTCTGAGGGACAGATCATCTCGCAGGCCTCCGGCGCGACCATCGAGCCGATCTCGATGGGGACGATCACGGTCGAGATCGCTCGCGAGGCCGTGGAGGCGCAGCGGAACTCGGCGAAGGCCAACCTGGACGCTGCGAAGAAGGCGCTGGAAGCGGACGGCGTGAAGCACGTCTCCACCGTGGTGCGCGAGGGTTCGCCCGGCGACCAGATCGTGGAAACCGCCGAGGCCGAGGGCGCCGACATTGTGGTGATCGCCACACGGGGACGTTCCGGGTTCAAGCGCGCCATCCTGGGCTCTGTCGCGGACCACGTGGCCCGCAACACGCCGAACGCCTCCGTGCTGCTCATCCGCCCGAAGTCGTAGCCGACACACTGAGCGCTGATCGCAACGGGCGAGGCCATGGCCTCGCCCGTTGTGCGTCCGGGCGGCCCGCTACCGGGATTTACTCGTCGTCGTCGTCGTCGTCGTCGTCATCATCCTCGTCGTCAGCCTCGGCGGTCGGTACCTCGAGTTCCTTCGAATGGCCGTTGGTGTGCGGGCAGAAGTGTGGCTCACCGACGAAGTTGATCGGCTGCTTGCAGAGCGGGCAGAGCGGGCGACCAGCGGAGACGATCTCCTCGATCACCCGGATCAGTTCGACCGTCTGGTCGCGCGAGAGTTCCATGCGGAAGGCGGGCGAGTCCCCGCGATCCATGGCGGCCTGGTCGTCCGCGACGATCACCAGGTGTTCCTGCTCGGCGTCATAGTCGATGCCCAGGCGTACGACCTGCATGTCGACCTGCGGTCGCTGCGGGAAGTTGCCGACTGGCTCCACGGGCGCCGCGGGACGGCCGCGCAGTTTCGAGCGCTCGGCGAGCAACTGCGAGAACAACCGGCCGAGTTGTGCCAGTTGCTCCTTCTCGATCCAGAGTGCGCCGTAGGAGTCGCCGACGCGCGCCCGGATCCGGAACGTGCGCTGGCCGGGTTCGCCGATCGCCTCAGCGTCGACCGCTTCAACGAGGCCGAAATCGATCATCGGTGGCCGTTCAATTGGTCGGTGGCGGGTGGGTGGTTGCGGGCGAGCGTAGGCGCGCCCGGCGCGGCCGGTCAATCGTGCGGCTACATCGTCGCCATCTCCGCGAAACCGGTACGCGTTAGCATTCCGGGCGGAAGTGGAGACGCCGATGTCTGACCTCGATCTCGTGTACCTGAGCATCGCCGAGGCGGCCGAGATGATCGCTGCGAAGTGGCTGTCGCCTGTTGAACTGACGGAGGCCGTCTTCCGCCGCATCGAAGCCACGGACGGCACGCTGAACGCCTACAACCGGCTGATGCGCGACTCCGCGCTCGCGGAGGCGAAGGCGTCTGCGGAGCGAGCGGCCGCGGGGCGCCTGATTGGGCCGCTGGATGGCATCCCGATTGGCCTCAAGGACCTGTATGACACCGCCGGCGTGATCACCACCGGCGGCACCGGCTCCTACCGCGCGCGCGTGCCGGCACGGGACGCGACGACCGTGCGGTTGCTGCGCGAGGCCGGCGGGGGGATGACCGGCAAGACGAACACGCCCGAGCTGGCGCTGGGTGGCACCACCAACAACGCGCACTACGGGCCCACTCGGAACCCGTGGAACACTGACCGCGTGCCCGGAGGATCGTCAGGCGGATCGGGCGCGGCGGTGGCGGCCGGGCAGGCGATCGCCGCGATGGGCACCGACACGGGCGGCAGCATCCGCATTCCGGCGGCCTTCTGCGGGGTGACCGGCCACAAGCCGTCGCACGGCCTCGTGAGTCGCGCCGGGGTGCTGCCGTTGTCACTGACGCTGGACCACGCCGGGCCGCTGGCGCGCACCGCGCTGGACTGCGCGCTGCTGTTGAACGCGCTCGCCGCGTACGACCCGGCCGACCTCGACTCGATCCCGCGCCCCGCCGAGGACTTCACGGCGGGCGTCGGCCAGCCGATCGCGGGGTTGCGCCTCGCCGTGATCCCTTCGCTACTGATCGAGTGCCAGCCGGCGGTGCTCGCTTCGTTCGAGGCTTCACTCGACGTGCTGCGCGGGCTGGGCGCGGAGATCGGGACGGCGGAGCCGATGGCGGGGTTCGATGACTGGCGCGCCGACCTGCTGCCGATCATGGCGACCGAGGCGGCGGCCTACAACGAGAAGATCCTGGCGCACACCCCACCGACGGTGAGCGAGCCCGTGCGGGCGATGATGCTGCGGGGCGCGCAGAACTCCGGCGTGGAGTACGCGCGGGCGCTCGCGTTTCGCAAGTTGATGGAGCAGCGTTACGAGCACGCGCTGGTGGAGGGTGGCTTCGCCGCGTATGTCCTGCCGACGTCCCCCCAGGTGGCGGAGACGATTGCGCCCGACCCCACCGCCGAGCCGCCTCAGCCGTTGAAGTTCCGCAACACCACGGTGTTCAACCAGAACCGCCAGCCTTCGATCAGCATCCCGAACGGCTTCGACGCGGACGGGCTGCCGACGGGGCTGATGTTCAGCGGCCCGCGCTGGCAGGATGCGCTGGTGTTGCGACTGGGGCACGCCGTGCAGCAGGTGACGGACTGGCACCTGAAGCGACCCTCCCTGTAAGGTGCCGGAAGCGTGGGGCGGCGTAGGATTGGAGTATGACCGCGCCGATGCCCCCATCGCCATCGCCACTCCCCGAGGCACCGCCCGAGTTGGGGCTGGTGCGGGACGAGCCGATGGCTCGCCACACGTACATCCGGCTCGGAGGTCCCGCCGCCTACTTCGGTGTCCCCGAGGATCTCGATGCGGTGGCGCGGATCGCCGCCTGGGCGCGCGATGTTGATGTGCCTCTACGCGTGGTCGGCGGCGGCTCCAACCTGCTGGTCGCGGACGAAGGCGTGCAGGCGGTGGTGCTCTCGCTCCGGCACGCGTGCGGCACAATTGCCTTCGATGGCACCGAGGTGACCGCGGGGGCTGCCGTGATGCTGCCGGCGCTGGCGCGTCAGGCGGCGGAGCACGACCTCGGGGGCCTGGAGTTCGCGATTGGCATCCCGGGCACGGTGGGCGGCGCGCTGCAGACCAACGCGGGCATCGGCGACGGCCGCTGCATCGGCGACCTGGTGCAGAGCGTGGAGGTGTTGCGTGACGGGCAGTGCCTCACCGTCCCGCGCGAGGAGATCTCGATCGACTATCGCATCACCTCGCTCCGCGGCTCGGGCGACATCGTCCTGGCGGCACGGCTACTGCTGACACTTCGGCCGCGCGCGGAATGCGAGGCGGAGTCGCGAGCGCTGCTGGAGACGCGGCAGCGGACGCAGCCCACGGCCGACCCGAACAACGGCTCGGTGTTTAGTAACCCGCCCGATGACCACGCGGGACGCCTCATCGAAGCGGCGGGATGCAAAGGCCTCGCGGTCGGCGGTGCCTCGGTGAGCACGCTGCATGCGAACTTCATCGTCCATGACGGCAACGCCAGCACCGCCCACGTGGTGGGTGTGATGGCGGCGGTGCAACGGCGCGTGATGGAGCAGTTCGGCGTGCGCCTGGTGCCGGAAGTGGAGTGGTGGGGGGACGGCCCCCTCCCTTCGCCCTTCCAGACCTAGCGGGCGCGCTCCTCCACCGGCGCGACCCGGAAGATCGTCCAGTGACGGAGGCGTGCCAGCGGCGTGCCGTCCTGCCCCTGTACCAGGCAATCGAAGTTGGCGATGTGGTGGCCCTTGCGCTCGTACGCCTCCAGGAACTGCCCGGCGGTGGTGACGCGCTGTCCCGCGAAGGCTGGCGCCAGGTGCTGTACGCGGCTGCGCGTGTGGATCGAGTTCGGGATCGAGACGTTGTGGCGCATCAGGCGCTCCGCGCGCCCGGCGATGAACGCCGGGTGGAGGCGGGGGCGGTCGCCGATGAACAACGGGTCGGTGCTGCGCTGGCCGTGGCCGGCGAACTCCTGCATCAGCGGCACGGGCACCTCTTCGCCGTTTGGACGCCAGTCCAGGCCGATGGGGGCCGTCTCCAGGGTCAGGGCCGGCTTCGGGTCTGGCGCGGGGGCGGCCAGCAGGCGGCCCGGCGTGACGTACTCATCCATCCACGGCGCATCGCCGAGGCCGACCGAGCCGACGACACAGAGGATCCCGTCCTGGTTGGTCATGGTGACTGACCATGCGTCCGGGCCTGCATCGGAGCCGGGCGCGACCCGGACGGCCAGCGTGTCGCCGGGGTAGGTCGGCTGCCGGAAGGCGAAGTCGGCCCAGCCGCGATCCAGCCAGCCGGCGCCCAGGGCCTCGAGGATGGCGGGGGTGGCCCAGCCCCACACGGTCACACCGCCGACGAGCGCGGCCTTGAAGCCGTAGCGCTGCGCCGTAGCGCTGGAGTGGATCGGGTTGGAGATGTCTTCGCTGTCCTCGTGGGGCAGGAACGCCTGGATGGCCTGTTCGACCGGGGTGGTGCCTGGCATGTGGTCTCCTCGTTCGTGCCACGAATGGGCGCCGGGATAATACGGCGCGGCGGGCTGGTCGAGTAGGATGAAGGTACGGGGAGACTGGGAGAGGCGCGCAATGACCCCGGACGGCTTCCCGGTGGTCGGCATCGTCGGTGCGGGGCAACTCGCGCGGATGATGATCCAGGCCGCGATCCCGCTCGGCATTGGGGTACGCGTGCTCGCCGAGCGTGCGGACGATAGCGCCGCACGCGTCTGCCCGGACGTGGTGATCGGCTCCCCCGACTCCGCCGAGGACCTCCTCGCCTTCTCCGCCGGTTGCGACGTCGTCACGCTTGACCACGAGCTCGTGAACCTCGAGGCGCTCGAACGGATCGAGGCCGTCGGCGGCATCGTTCGCCCGGGGCCGTTCACGCTGCGCTTCGCCAAGGACAAGGCCCACCAGCGCCGCGAGTTCTCCGCCGCCGGGCTGCCCGTCCCCGAGTTCGCCGAGGTTGAATCGGCCGCGGACATTGAGGCGTTCGCCGGACGCCTCGGCGGGTGGCCCGTGGTCGTGAAGGCGCAGCGCGGCGGTTACGACGGCCGTGGCGTCTGGGTGGTGGACGGCCCGACGGCGGCGGCCGACCTCGCACGCGAGGCAGCCAGCCGCGGCGTCGCGCTGATCGCGGAGCGGTTCGTCCGCATCCGCCAGGAACTGGCCGTGCTGATCGCTCGGCGGCCGGGAGGCGAGACAGCCGTCTACCCCGTGGTGGAGACCGTGCAGCGCGATGGCATCTGCCACGAGGTGCTGGCGCCCGCGCCAGTACCGCCCGAGGTCGCGGCGCGCGCGCTGGCGATTGGCCGGCAGATCGCGGAACTGACACAGGCCACCGGGATCGTCGCCACGGAGCTGTTCTGGTCCGAGGACGGCGAATTGCTGATCAACGAGATCGCGACGCGTCCGCACAACTCCGGTCACTTCTCGATCGACGGCGCGCAAACCTCGCAGTTCGCGAACCACCTGCGCGGCGCGCTGGACTGGCCGCTCGGTGACACCTCGCTCCTGGCGCCGTACGTGGTGATGGCGAACCTGCTGGGCGCGGACAGCGAAAGCCTGGCGCCGAGGATGGCGCAGGCGCTGATGCAGCCGGCGCCGGGCGTGCATCCTCATCTCTACGGCAAGGGCGTGCGGCCGGGCCGCAAGATCGGGCATGTGAACGCGCTCGGCGATGATCCGGCGGAGACACGTGCTCGCGCCGTACGCGCCGCCGCGCTGCTGACCGGGAGGACCGAATGACCAACGCGCGCCCGGTGGTGGGCATTGTGATGGGCAGCGATTCCGACCTCCCCGTGATGCGCGCCGCGGCGGAGGCGCTGGCCGAACTGGAGATCCCGCACGAGGTGCGCGTGGTCTCCGCGCATCGGACGGCGGCCGGGATGCTGGAGTACGGGCAGACCGCCGTGGCTCGTGGCTTGCAGGTGATCATCGCGGGAGCCGGCGGCGCGGCGCACCTGCCGGGGATGCTGGCGTCCGTGACGCCGCTCCCGGTGATCGGCGTGCCGGTACCGTTGAAGTACCTCGACGGGATGGACTCGCTGCTGTCGATCGTGCAGATGCCGGCCGGGGTGCCGGTGGCGGCGGTGGCGATTGGGAACGCGCGCAACGCCGGGCTGCTGGCGGCGCGCATCCTGGGCGCCGGCGACGAGGCGATCCGCGCGCGGGTGGCCGCAGCGCACCTGGTCAGCCGCCGCTCG
>JAQCKI010000059.1 GCA_027592645.1 Chloroflexota bacterium
CCGCCGAGCGCGGGCACGGCCTTCGGGTCGCCGGCGGCCTCCAGCGCCATCGCGGCGGCGATCTGGACGCGCAGCCAGCGGTCGTCCAGGAGTTCCTCCAGCCGCTCACGCGCCACAGTGCGCCGTGGTTCCTCCAGGAACGGGTAGAGCGCGCCCAGCGCGAGCGTGGCGGCGCGCCTGGCGTTCTGGTGGACGCCCCAGCTCGTGTGCTCGATCAGCACGGGGAGCGCGGCGGCGTCGCGGGTGGCGCCGAGGCCGGTGAGCGCGCCCGCGCTGATCGCGTCGTTGTGCGCGGGCCGGCCGAGCAGGCCGGTGAGCACTTCGATGTTGCCGTCCTGCAGCGTGCGGCCGAGCGCCGTGGCGGCGTTGGCCTGCACGTAGTACGAGGCATCTCCGTCGCCGGCGAGCAGCGCCTGCAGGGCGCCTGCCGCATGCTCGTCGCGGAACGCACCGAGCACGAGCGCCGAGGCACGGCGGACGCGCGCGACGCGCTCCTTCACGCCGGCGATCAGGGCGTCACGTGCGGCCTCGGACTTCACGCTGCCGAGGGCGGCGGCGATCTCTGCGCGGACGAAGTCGATCTCGCTGCGGTTGAGCAGCGCGGCGCGCAGCGCCTCGATTGCGGCGGGGGAGCCGGCCTTCGCGAGCGCCTTCGCGGCATCGATGCGGCCGATGGCCTCCGGGCAGTCTTTCAGCGCGGCGGCGAGCGCGGTGACGCCGGGGGCGAAGTCGAGCGTCTTCAGCACGCGGCCGGCCGGGTCGATGGAGACGAACGCCGGCTCTGCCGCGAGCGGGAAGACGAACGAGTGGTGGGCGTCCGTGACGCGCACCTGGCGGTGCTCGAACGTGCCGTTGACCATGAAGCCGATCTCCAGCGGCACGCTGTAGATCGAGGTCAGCGTGTCGTCCGGCGTCTGCGTCTGATCGAGCGAGACCGTGGCGGACTTCTGCTTCGCGTCCCAGGAGTACGCGGCCTTGAACTCCGGGTGGCCGCCCTTCCAGACCCACTGCTGGAAGAAGCCGTCCACGTTGCGACCGGTCGCCTGCTCGATCGCGCGCTGGAAGTCATGCGTCAACACGTCGCCCTCGGCGTGGGTGATGACGTAGTGGTTGATCGCGCGCCACCAGGCGTCGTCGCCGAGGTCGGTGCGCAGCATGTCCAGCACCACGGAGCCGCGCTCGTAGAGGTGGCGGTCGAAGATGTCGATCGGTTCGCTGAAGACGTTCTGCACCAACGGACGGCGGTAGGAGGCGCCGTCCTCCTGCAGGTACAGGTCGCCGTTCTGGCGGACGTTGTAGCGGAATGCGTCCCAGCCTCGGTGGTGCTCCACGAAGAGCGCATCGAAGTACGTCGCGAACGACTCGTTGAGCCAGCCGTGCGACCACTCGCGACAGGTGAGCAGGTCGCCGAACCACTGGTGCGCGAGTTCGTGCGCGGTGATCGAGTCCGCAGACTCCTCGAAGTCCGGGTGCGCACGACGGTCGTGCAGCAGCGTGTCGGTCATGGTGGTGGCGGAGGTGTTCTCCATGCCGCCGAAGATGAAGTCGTGCACGGCGACGGTGGCGTACTTCGCCCACGGGTACCGCACGCCGATCTTCGATTCGAAGAAGTCGATCATCGCGGGCGTCCGCCCGAAGGCGCGCACCAGGTCGTCGCCGGTGCCCATCGGGCCGTAGTACTGCACCGGCACGCCGCTCTCGGAGGCGGCCGTGACCTCCGCGAACTCCGCGGCGCAGAGCGTGATCAGATAGGCGGGGTGTGGTGTCTCCTGCTTCCAGTGGAACGTGCGCGTGCGGCGCCGGCCATCGCGCGTGACGGAGTCCAGGCGGCCGTTGGAGATCGCGGTCCACGCCTCCGGCACGGTGACCAGCATCTCGGAGGTGAATTTCTCGCCGGGGAAGTCGAAGCACGGGAAGTAGTGCGCGGAGTCTTCCGCCTGGCCCTGCGTCCAGATCTGCTCGGGCCGGTCGGGGTAGG
Source organism: Chloroflexota bacterium (assembly GCA_027592645.1). Classification (GTDB taxonomy): domain Bacteria; phylum Chloroflexota; class Dehalococcoidia; order UBA2979; family UBA2979; genus W-Chloroflexi-9. Next base: position 1,979 of record JAQCKI010000059.1, read on the forward strand.
CCGCCTCCGGCTGGTTGAAGTAGAGGCCCCGCCGAGGCAGGGCGGTGTATGTCACGACGGTGGTGATCGATCGGCTCGCCGGGCGCGCACGGCCCAGGTCCACGCGCAGGGCTCGGTCGGTGGAGGTGTACGGGAGCGGCCTGCCGGCGTCGTCCGTGACGGACTCGATGGCGAGGTCGACGGCGTCGAAGACGGCCTCGCGCAGGCCGTCCGCGCGCGGGCGGAAGGTGGTGGTGGCGACGCCGTGCAGCGAGCGCTTCTTGAGGTCGAACGAGAACTCGAGGTGCAGGTGCTCCACGCGGTACGGGCGGTCGCGGCCCCACACGGGGCGGTCACCCGTCATCACGAACGGAGCGCGGTCAGCGGCGGCGGATCCGCCGCCCGCGCTCAGGCTCTCGCCGAGGCCGTGGCACGCCTCCAGTCCCCAGGTGATCGCATCGAACTCGGGCATGCGGGCCGCCTTCCAGGCAATGGGACGAAGGTGCGTGGCGCGCGGCCTACGCGGTCGCGTCGAGGTACTCGAGGATCATCTGCATCGCGCGCTCAGCGGCCGCCTGCATCGTCTCCAGGCGGTCGCCCGGGAAGACCTGGCGCTCGGCGCGCTCGTAGCCATCGGCGGAGATGGCGAGGCAATAGAGGCCGCCGGGGCGATCCGGGTTGTTGGTGGGCGAGGCGATGCCAGTCTCCGACACGCCGACAGCGGTGCCGAGCGCGCGGCGTGCGCCCTGCGCCATCGCCAGCGCGGTCTCTTCGCTGACGGAGCCGTGGCGAAGGATCAGGTCGGGGTCGATGCCGAGCCAGCCGGTCTTGGGCGACCGGCCGTAGGCGGCGACGCCGCCGACGAACACCTTCGACGCCCCCGGTACGGCGACGATCAGGTGGCCAGCGAGCCCGCCCGTGGTGGATTCGGCGGTGGCGAGGTTGAGCCCACGCTCCGTCATGCGGCGGACGACGTCTTCTGCGGTGGTCATGCAGGGAATCCTTCCGAGGCCTTGATCCCCTTGATCTGGCCGATGTGGTCCAGGTCATGCAGGCGGACAAAGGCGTACCAGGCGCGGCTGGGCAGTTCTCCAAAGCGTTCGTGGCTCACCGTCGCGGCGTCATCCGGTGAGTCCGGCATGCGGCTACGCACGGAGGCGATGCGTTCCGAGATCTCGATGATGCCGCGCCGCATCTCGGCGAGCGGTGCGCCCTCGGGCAGCGGGCGCGGTGGGAGCGTAGCGTCCGCGGTGCGGCCGTTGCCGGTGGCCTCGATGATGCCGAGTGCGTACGCGGACCAGCCGAGCACGTGCCGGGCGACCTGGGCGATGCTCCAGCCGTCCTCCTCGCCGGCAATCAGGCCGGGGGGCGGCTTCCACAGGGCCTGCTCTTCCGACAGGCCGCCGAGTTCCTCGATCAGCGCGGTGCGGGTGCCGACGACGCGCGGCCAGAGTTCGACCCAGTCGTAGCGCTCCGCCTGGCCCAGCAGGTAGCGGCGTCCATCCAGCGAGGTCATGTGGCGCTCTGCCTGCCGGTGACGCGCTGCGTCGCCTGCCTGAAGCGGGTCAGGTGATCCGGGCCGCCGCGGAGCAGCAGGTCGGCCTGGAGTTCCAGCCCGGCGGCGTCGCCACCGGAGATCGCGGCGTTGATCGTGGCCTTTGACCACTGGAGGGCAAGCGGGGAGGCCACGGCGACGCTCTTCGCGAACTCGTCCACGGCGGCCTCGAACGACTCGGTCGGGACGGTGCGGTTGACGAGGCCGATGGCGGCGGCCTCCGTGGCGTCCACAACGCGACCGGTGAAGATCAGTTCTTTCGCCATCGCTCCGCCCACGAGCCGGGGGAGCCCGACCGCACCGACGACCAGGCCGTATTCGGAGCCGGGGAAGCGGAAGTGCGAGCGCTCCGAGGCGATGCGGATGTCGCAGGAGCAGGCCAGCAGCGCACCCGCACCGTAGGCGGGGCCGTCGATGGCAGCGATGACGGGCTTCTGCGAGGCGCCGACGCGGGTGGCGGCGTCCTGCGAGGGGTTGAAGCGGCGGTCGCCCTTCTCGTACTCGGCCATGGCCTCCGCCATATCCGCGCCGGCACAGAACGCTCCGTCTGTGCCCTCGATGACGATGGCGACCACGGCGTCATCACCATCCAGGCGCGCCATGGCGTCCTGGATCGCGCGTGACATGTCGTAGTTGATCGCGTTGCGCTTGTCCGGGCGGTTGAGGCGGAGACGCCCGACCCCGTCCGCGATGGTGACCAGGACGAGGTCGGGCATCAGTCGTGACTCCTTTGACGCGGCGCTAGAGGATGGCCCCCGCGGCGCGCATGGCAGCGATCTCATCCGCAGAGTATCCCGCACCGGCGAGCACCTGATCGGTGTGCGCGCCCAGGATGGGGGAGGCGCCTTCCGGAACCGGCGGCGTCTTGCTCATCTTCCATGGCGCGGCCTGCATCCGGACCGGGCCGGCCATCTCGTGGAACAGGTCCACCACGTAGCCGTTCTCCACCACCTGCTGCTGCTCGGAGAGTTCCTGGACGAACAGGATCGGCGCCACGGGGACGCCGCCATCCGTCAGGCGCTTGTCCCAGTATGCAGTGGTCTCCTCGCGGAACATCGCCTCCACCTTCGCCACGAGGGCGAGGTCGATGGCGCGCTGCTCCGGGTTGAGCGCGTCGTAGCCGGGCTCGTCGCGGTTGTGCTCGACGCCCAGCGTGGCGCGCACCTTGGCGCGGAGGCCCGCCGAGAGCGCCCCGATGGCGAGCGAGCTGTCCTTCGTGATGTAGCAGCGGTAGTAGATGTTCCCGGCCTGTGCGGCGCGCAGCATCGCATCGCGCGTCTTCAGGAAGTCGGCGTAGGGCACGCCTGCCGCGCGCGCCTCGCCGAGCGCCTTCAGGAAGCCCTCGCGCTGGGCGGCGTCCGCGGCGGGGATGTCCGCGAACTGGCTCATGTGAATGGTGAGCGCGTTGATCAGGAGCGAGGTCTCCACCTTCTGCCCCTCGCCGGTGCGCTGGCGGTGGAACAGCGCGGCCAGCACGCCGGCGCAGATGGCGTAGCCAGTGGTGGTGTCCGCCACGGCCGGTCCCACCAGCGGGTTACCTCGCTCGTCCACCTTGCCCACGGCGGTGGTGAGGCCGGAGAAGGCCTGCACCACGATGTCGTAGCCGGGGCGGTCGGCGAACGGGCCCTCGCGGCCGAAGGCGGTGTTGTCCAGGTAGATCAGGTCGGGCTTGATGCCACTCAGCGTCTCGTAGTCGATGCCGAGGCGGGCGGCGACGTCCGGGCGGTAGTTGATCACCACCACATCGATGTCCTTCACGAGGCGGTGGATCGCCTTGCGGGACTCCGGGTGCGCCAGGTTCACGGCGAAGGACTTCTTGCCGCGGTTCAGGCCCATGAAGGTCTTGGATTCCTTCGGCATGAACATGGCGTTCAGCCGCCACGGTTCGCCTTCGGGTGGCTCCACCTTGATGACGTCCGCGCCGAGGTCTGCCAGCAACTGGCAGCCCAGCGGGCCGGCGATGATCTGGGTGAACTCGAGTAGGCGAATCCCGTCGAGCGGTCCTGAAGCCATGCGTGGCCCCTCCAATTCACGTGAGGTGTGGGGTGGCGGGGAGTGTACGCAACGCAACGCCCGGGCGTCACCCGCCCCGGCGCAGGATTCTCGGGCGGCTCTCCGAGTGGCCTCGGCTCGCCTCGATCAGCGGGTCAGGCGATGACGCCCCGCGCGACGAGGTCCGTGATCTGGTCGGCCGTGAACCCCACCTCGGCGACGAGTTCAGCCGTGTGCTGGCCGAGGATGGGCGAGGGCCCCTGCACGGACAGGGGCGTGGCGCTCATCTTCAGGACAGGGCCGACGTGCGTCTGCGGGCCGGACATCGGGTGATCCACGGTCACGGGGATGTCGTTCGCGATCACCTGCGGGTCGGACAGCATGTCCTCTACGAAGTTCACCGGGCCTGCCGGGACGCCGTTCTTCTCCAGGTGGGCGATCCACCACTCGGTGGTCTTGCCGCGGAAGATCTCTTCGACCTCCGCGACGCGCGCTCGGGCGCCCTCCAGCCAGGCGGCATCCTGCAGGTTGTAGTTCGGATCCGCCATGCCCATGAAGTCCGTGGGGATCGCCGCGCGCACCTTGGCCCAGAGCGTGGGCGAGAGCGCGCCGATGGCGATCGCGCCGTCCGAGGTCTCGTAGGTGCGGTAGTAGATGTTCGCGGCCCGGAGTGCTCGAGTCGGCCCGTGGTAGGCGTTGCTGATGTCCTGGTAGGAGGCGTGTTCCTGCTGCAGGGCGTGGACGTGCTCCATCTTCTGGTACTTCAGCGTGTCCGCGGCCGGCAGATCCATGGCGCCGGTGGAGAGGAAGTAGAGCGCGGTGTTGAGCAGGGTGGTCTCGATCAACTGGCCCTGGCCGGTCTTCTCGCGGTGGAAGAGCGCCGCCGACACCGCCCATGCGATCGCCAGGCCCGTGCCGAAGTCCGCGATGGCCGTGGAGCTGATCTGGCCGGGCGCGCCGTTCGGGTCCACTTTGCCCTCGTTCGCCATCAGGCCGGAGACGGCCTGCGCGACGATGTCGTAACCGGGGCGGAGGGCCCATGGGCCCTTGCGGCCCCAGGCGGTGTTGTCCACGTAGATCACGTCCGGCCGGAGTGCTCGAACGGTCTCGTAGTCGATGCCGAGTTTCGCGGGCACGTCTGGCCGGTAGTTGATCACCACCACGTCCATGGAGGGGATCAGGCGGTGGACGATCTCCTGCGCCTCCGGTTCCTGCATCTTCAGTACGAGTGACTTCTTGCCGCGGTTGAGTGACTGGTAGGTCTTGGACTCACCCGGCATGAACTGGCTGAACATGCGCCACGGCTCACCCTCTGGCGGCTCCACCTTGATCACTTCTGCGCCCATATCGGCGAGGTGCTGGCACCCCACCGGGCCGGCGATGATCTGCGTGAACTCCAGCACTCGGATTCCGGCGAGCGGCCCGTCAGCCATGATGTCCCCCTCGAATGTCTCGATGCTCCCTCGGACGGGCGCATGCTACGCGCAATGGCCGGTTGTCCGCTGGCGAGGCCGAACGTACGCTGGCCGCACTATGGCCCAGGACGCCGAGCCTGCCTTTTCCGCAGCCGCGATCGAGGCGCTCCTGGCGCCGGCAGTTGGCCGCCTTGAGCCGCCGACCTCGCTTTCCCCGCTCCCTTACGACCTGAACGCCGGCGTGCCCGACCGTGACTCGCTGCCGGTGCGCGAGTTGCAGGAGGCGTTTGGGCGCGCGCTGGCCGCGGACGCCGCCGGTGCGCTGACCTATGGCGGGCAGCAGGGCTACGAGCCGCTCCGCGCCTGGATCGCCGCGCGGCAGTCAGAGGAGACCGGCCTGCCGGTCACCTCTGCACACGTCACATTGACCACGGGCAGCGCCCACGGCATCGACAACATCGCGGCGACGTTCATCGGCGAGGGCGATGTGGTGGTGGTGGGCGCGCCGACGTACCCGGGGGCGATCCGCACGTTCCTTGCGCGGGGGGCGTCGATCATCGACGTGCCGCAGGACGAGCGCGGCATCCTGCCGGCGGCGTTGGCGCGGGTGCTGGACACGCGTCGGATGACCGGACGGCAGGCCAAGATGCTGTACGTCCAGGCGAACTACGACAACCCCAGCGGCGCCACGCTCCCCGTCGACCGTCGCCAGGCGATCGTCGCGCTGGCGCAGCAGCACGGGGTGCTGCTGGTGGAAGACGACGCGTACACGGGCATCGACCTGGACGGGCCGCCGCTGACCTCGCTCTACGAGATCGCGGGCGGCCGCGGGATCATGCGCGTGGGGACCTTCTCCAAGACGATCGCCACGGGCCTGCGTGTGGGCTACGTCACGGCGCAGCCGGAGATCATCCAGCGGCTGGTCTTCATGCGTTTCGACAACGGGTCGCCGCCCGTGCTGCACCGGATGGTGCACGAGTTCCTGATGAGCGGCGCGTACGACCCTCATGTGGCGCGCCTGCGCGACATCTACCGCGAACGCCGCGATGCGAGCGCCAACGCGCTCCGCGAGTTCTGCGAACCGTACGTGACCTTCCACCAGCCGGCGGGTGGCTTCTTCCACTGGCTGCGCCTGCAGCCGGGTCTCGATGCGCGCTCGGTGGTGGCGGCGGCACAGGAGCGCGGCGTGGCCGTGACGCCCGGGACGGGCTACTACGCCTCCGGCGGCGGGGACGACCGGATCCGGCTGGTCTTCTCCGCGCTGGGCCCGGACGACCTCCGTGAGGCCGTCCGCCGGGTGGGTGAAGCGCTCGAAGCGGTGGCGAATCGAGCGGGCAGGGCTTGAAGCGTGCCGGTACGCGACATAGCATCAGCGGATTACACAAAAGTTACGGGCGCGCATCGCGGGGCAGGCCGTGCCCGTATCGAAGGGTTGAAACCGTGACGGTGGAATCCTCCCGTTCGCTGGCTGACGATCTCCGCTCCGCGTGGTCGAACTTCGACCTGGACGACCTCACCAGCGACGCCGTGAAGTACCTCACGGCCGGCACGCCGACTGACTGGGGCCTGCCCTCTAACCCGCCGTCCCGGGTGCCGCCGATCACGCTCGGCAGCGGCATCCCCGACCCCGCCTCGCTGCCGCGCGAACCGCTGCTCGAGTCGATGAAGCGCGCGCTGGACACCGTGGACGACGGGCCGCTGCGCTACGGCGGCGGCGTGGGCTTCGAGCCGCTGCGCGCGGAACTGGCGGCGCGATATACGCGCGACCGGGGCTTCCCGGTCACGTCCGACTACTTCCTGCTCACCAACGGCTCCGCCGGCGCGATCGATCAGGTCTGCGCGGCGCTGATCTCGCCCGGCGACATTGTGATCACCGAGGCGCCCACGTTCTCCGGCTCGATCCGCACGTTCCGCGGCCACCAGGCCGAGGTGCACACGGTGCCGATGGATAACGACGGTATGCAGGTGGAGTACCTGGAGCCGCTGATCCAGCGCCTGCAGGCGCAGGGCCGCACCGTGAAGGCCGTCTACACGATCTCCTCCTACCACAACCCGATGGGCGTGACGCTCTCCCATGAGCGACGCGAGGAACTGCTGCGCATCGCCTCGCGCTACGGCGCGTTCGTGATCGACGATGACGCCTACGGCGAGCTCTACTTCGACGTCGACCAGAAGCCGACGGCGCTCTCCGCGATGTCCGAGTGCGAAGGCGTGATCACGGTGGGGACGTTCTCCAAGGTGCTCGCGACGGGCCTGCGCGTCGGCTGGATCCACGCGACGCCCGAGGTACTCGACCGCGTGGTGCGGATGCGGTTCGAGATGGGCAACTCGCCGTTGCTCCACGGCATGCTCTACGAGTTCGTGAAGGATGGCGGCCTGGATCGCCACCTGGCGCACGTCCGCAAGATCTACCGCCGCAAACTGGAGGCGCTGACGGGTGCGCTCCACGAGTTCTGCGAGCCGTATGTGACCTGGCGCCGGCCGGGCGGTGGCTTCTTTCTCTGGGTGAGCCTGACCAACGGCCTGAGCGCCAAGCGCGTGCAGGAAGTCTCGATCGAAGAAGGCTTCGTTTTCCCCGGCGGCTTCGCCTTCTTCCCGGATCGCGTGGACACCGGTGAGCACATCCGCCTGGCGTTCTCCTGGGCGTCCGAGGACGACCTGCGCGAGGCCGCGCGACGTCTGGCGCGTGCGTGCGAGATTGTGGCCAACGAGCGGGCCTGACCGCCGTCCGGCGATCCCTATCACGAGGCGTATCATCAGGCTGCGTCCCCCGGTGCGGGACGCGGGAGGGGACGTCCATGCCGGAGCGTCGCGTTCCCCGGGCCTTCACGCTGCCGTGGGGTCGGGGCCAGGTCCTCGAAGAGGCCTCCATCGAAGAAGGGCTACACCAGCCCGCCGTGCAATTGCTCCACTACGAACTCGGCGAGAAGCGCGGCCAGATGGCGATCCGGTTCGTCGCATACGACGAGGATGGACGGCTGGAGCAACGGCCCCTCATCATTAATCAGAGGGAGATGGCGGCACTGAAGGCGGAGATTGACCGCGCGCCACGCCTGAAGGCGTTGCTGAAGCGGTTGGTGGCGGAGTGATTCATGTCATCGCGTCTCTTGGGTGCGGCCGGGCGGGCCGCAGTCCTCATGGTGCTCACGGTGGCGGTCGCGCTGACCGCGCTTGCGCCGGGTGCCATCGAGGCCAGCGCACCGCCGTCGCAGACGGGGACGCTGGCGCAAACGTCCGCCGAAGGCACGTTCAGCGGTGAGATTGCGCCGTCCGGCGTCAGCCTGGTCGTCTGGAACGGTGGCACGTTTGTGCAGCTGGAGGCAGCACTCCAGTCCGCAGGCGCGGAGAGTGCGTGGATGTCCGCGGATGGCCGCTGGGTGTCCTATACGCCCGGTCTGCCGGCGTTCGTGAACGCCTCGTTCACCGCACAGTTCCCCGGCGGCACGATTCCCGGCCTGACGGCGATGCTGCTGGTCGTCTAGTCCGGCCTATGGGGCGCTGACCGCGCCCGGCTCCGGGCCGGGCAGGCCCATGACCGTGCCGGTGACCGCGTCTGATCGGCAGAGCCAGCCGATGGCCTCCGCCACGTCCACCTGTGTGGGCTGGCGCAGGCCATCCGGCCTGCTGCGCTGCAGCACGGCCTCCATGAGCGCATCGAGCGGGATCCGGGTCACCGGGCCGGGCGCCACTGCGTTCACGGTGACGCCATGGGCCGCTTCCTGCCGCGCGAGCGTGCGCACCATCCAGTGGCGTGCGGCCTTGCCCAGGCCGTAGTCGAAGGGCGCCTCCGTCGATGGGCGGGGCCACTGGTCAGCATCGAAGCCGCCGACAGCGACGATGCGGCCCCATTGTGCGGCTCGCATCGCCGGCAGCGCCTCGCGGGCGGCGAGGTACAGCGCGTCGATCTCCTCCGCCATCGCCTCGCGCCACTCCTCGGGAGGGATCGCATCGATCCTGCGCGGCACCCAGCGGGCGCCCGTCGAGACGACGACGATCCCCGGTTCGCCAAGGCGTTCGCGCGCCGTCGCGAACATCGTCGCGACGACCGCGGGGTCGCTGCTATCGCCGGTCACCACTTCGGCGCGGCGACCGAGCGACCGCACGGCGTCGGCGACTTCGCCAGCGGCATCCGCGGAGCGGTGAGTGTTGATCAGCACGTCTGCGCCATCGCGCGCGAGCACGAGCGCCGTCGCGCGGCCGATGCCGCGGCCGGCTGCGCCGGTAACGATCGCGACGCGTCCGGCGAGGGGGAGGTTCGACACTTCGGCCATGGGTCATATCGTATGCGCGGCACGGTGCATGGGAGTACGGGAGCGGGCGTGGCGGACGAGAGCAGCGAGGGCACACCTGCAATCGATGCGCTGCTCGCCGACCTCGGTGCGGCGCGCGACGCGTTGATCGCAGCCGTCGCGGGCGTCACCGCCGAGGCGTTCGTGCAGCCCGTCACCGAGGGGGACGACAGCGTCCGCGACGTACTCTGGCAGGCGGGGCTGGTGGAGGACTGGACGCGTCGAGCGGTGGGGCAGGCGACGGGCGGGCGCGCGGTGGATGCGTTCCAGCCGATTCGCAGACCGGATCGCCTGACCTCGGTCGAGCTGCTGCTGGAGTGGCTGAGCCAGACACGGCGGCCGCTGGTCTCGCTCCTGCGGCGTACTGCGGCGGAGGCGCTGGAGGTCGAGTGCCGGCTGCCGGACGGCGAGGCGGTGACACCTCGGGCGCTACTGGAGCGCCTGGTCGCGCGCGAACAGGCGGCGGCAAGGCAGATACTGGCGATCCGGTCGATGGTCGAGCCGAAGCGGTAGGAGGCGGGCGATGGGAACGAAGAAGCGGCCAGAGGGCACGATGCCGTGGATGCCGGGCTTCCGGTACGGGGCGCTACTGCCCGCGCTCTCGCTGAACCTGATCGTGCGCAGTACCGAGCGCTCCGCCGCGTTCTACCGGGACGTGTTCCAGGCGGAAGTGCACTACCAGGACATCGACTTCGCCGCGGTGCGAGCCGGCAACGTGGAGGTGATGCTGCACGCCGATCACACGCACGATAACCACCCGTGGCACGCGCCCCTGAGCGAGGGCAAGGAGCGCGGCCTGGGTGCGCAGTTCCGCGTCCTGGGCGTGATCGATCCGGACGCGCTCTACGACCGCGCCATCAAACACGACGCGATGGTGATTGCGCCGCCGGCGAACAAGGGGCACGGCTGGCGCGAGGTGCTGGTGCGCGACCCGGACGGCTACGAGTGGGCGTGTGGCGTGCTGGTCCCGCCGGCCACCGGCCCCTTTGGCCTGCAGCCCGTGCCGCCGCCTGCCTCGTGACGCCGGACGCGCCGCCTCCCTGGCTCGCTGAGATCGAGCGCTACCGCGAGGACCAGCAGGTCCGCGCGACGCTGCGCGGGCGCGAGTTCACGTTCGCGACGACCTGGGGGCTGTTCTCGCCTCGGGAGGTCGACCTCGGCACGGCGATGCTGCTCGATGCGATGCAGGTCGCGGAGGCGGACGATTGCTTCGACATCGGCTGTGGGTACGGGCCGATCGCGCTGACGCTGGCGCACCTGGCGCCTCGAGGTGAGACGTGGGCGGTGGACCGCGACTTCGTGGCGGTGGAGTACACGCGCCGCAACGCGGAGGCGAACGGCCTGTCGAACGTGCGCGCGCTGCCCTCCAACGGCTTCGATGCCGTCCCCGCGGACCGGCTCTTCGATGTGGTGGCGACGAACCTGCCGGCCAAGGTGGGGAACGAACTGACGGCGATCCTCTTCGCCGACGCCTACCTGCACCTGCGACCGGGCGGGCGCCTGTACCTGGTGACGCTGTCCGGGATGCGGAAGTTCATCCAGCGCACGCTGGCGAGCACATTCGGGAACTACGAGAAGGTGCAGCAGGGCCGCCAGCACACCGTCCACCTCGCGGTGCGCACGTAGGCGGTGCCGCCGGACCTCGGGTGCCGCGCGGGGTCGCGGGGATCGTGCGTCTGCCGCATACTCGGGGCATGTCGTCAGAAACGCCCGCGCCAGCCCCGATGTATCCGAGTCTGTGCGGGAAGCGCGCCGTGGTGCTGGGCGGATCGCGTGGCATCGGTCGTGCGATCGCGCTGCGGCTGGCCCGAGAGGGCGCGCACGTCCTTGTGAACTACGCACGCTCCGCTGAGGCGGCCGAGGCGACCGCGGCGGACTGCCGCGCCTTCGGCGTGGAGTCGGAGGCGGTGCTGGCCGACGTGGGCGTCCCGGACGAACTCGACGAGGCGTTCCGCCGCGTGGAGGCGTGGGGCGGCCTGGACATCCTGGTGAACAACGCCGCACGCGGGCTGGAGCGGCCCCGCGACGCGCTGCAGCAGCGACCGAAGCACCTGCACCGCACCATGGACGTGAACCTCTTCGGCCCGTGGCAGGCATCGCAACTGGCCGTGCCACTGATGGAGGCGCGTGGGGGCGGGTCGATCGTGAACCTGCTATCGCCGGGCTCTCGCCACTGGATGCCGGAATACTCCGCGGTCGGCATCACCAAGGCGGCGCTGGAGTCGCTGACGCTCTACCTGGCGGTAGAACTGGCGCCACAGGGGATCCGTGTGAACGGTATCTCTGCGGGCTGGGTCGAGGGCTCCGAGGGCGAGCACTCGTACCGCTCTTCGGACGTCAGCGACCGCGTGCGGCCATTTGTGCCGGCCGGGCGGAACGTACACCCGAATGACATCGCCGCGGCCGTGGCGTGGGTGGTTTCCGACGAAGCATCGATGCTGGTGGGCCACACGCTGCACCTGGACGGCGGCTTCGGACATGCGGCGTGGCGGGCCGTGCTCGGCGGCTGAGTCCGCCTCCAACACTCGTTGGACGTAGATGCTCGAAGGGGTGCACCCCT
>JAQCKI010000003.1 GCA_027592645.1 Chloroflexota bacterium
CCGTCCGGCCTACACTGCTCCCGGCGGCCACTCTCCGGGCGGCGATGTTCGGGATGGGGGGCCGGTGTTCCCGCTACATGACCTGAACCCCACCGTGCGCCGTCCACTCGCGACGCTGCTCTTCATCGCGGCGAACCTCGTGGTGTGGGTCGTCCTGCAGCCACACGGGACGGTCGAGGAAGAGATCCGCTTCCTCTACGAGTACGCCGTCATCTCCTGCGAGGTCGTGCGCAACGCACCCCTGACCGTCACCGAGGTGCTCTCCGGCCAGTGCATCCCGGATGCGCGCGGGCCGGAGGCGTTCCCCGGCAAGCAAGTCGCGCTCTCCGTGCTGGCATCAATGTTCTTCCACGGTGGTCTGTTCCACCTGGCCGGGAACATGTGGTTCCTCTGGATCTTCGGCAACAACGTGGAGGACCGCCTCGGACCCCTCGCGTACATCGGGCTGTACCTCGCGACCGGCGTCGCCGGCACGGCCGCGTTCGTGCTGATCCGGCCGGACGAGGTGACGCCGCTGGTGGGGGCGTCTGGTGCGGTCGCCGGCGTGCTCGGCGCGTACCTCGTGATGTATCCGCGGCACTCGGTCGTGTCGCTGGTGGGCTGGTGGATTCTCCCTATCCCCGCCGGCATCTTCCTGGCCGTGTGGTTCCTCGCCCAGTTCGTGGTGATCGATGTCGGTGTGGCGTGGGAGGCGCACGTCGGCGGCTTCCTCGCGGGGATGCTGCTCGCCGTGGTGCTGCGGTCGATCATTCCGGCGCGACCTGGTGTGACGGACCGTCCGAGGGCCTCGTCGCGTCGACGATTGGGCGGGCGACGCTAACGCACCGCTCATGGCGGCGCCCAAGGCGCGAGGTTCCGCGCGCTACCATGCGACAGTCGGTGCAAACGGGGTTTCCTTGCACGACGGCGGGATCGAGGCTCCGATGACGCTGTGCGCACGGTGATGGATGCACCCGCACGGCGAGCCGTCCCGCCGCTGCTGCTCTTCGGGCCGGTGATCTTCCTCAGCGCCTTCCTGCTATTCCAGGTGCAGCCGATCATCGGCCGATTCGTTCTGCCGTGGTTCGGCGGCGGGTCGTCCGTGTGGATCACCACGCTACTGTTCTTCCAGACGGCGTTGCTCGCAGGCTACGCATACGCGCACCTGCTCTCCGGGCGGCTCCCGCCGCGCGCGCAGACGCTGCTGCACGTCGCGCTGCTCGCGGCCGCCGCGCTCGTCCTCCCGGTGATCCCGGACGACGCGCTGAGGCCCGCCGAGGGCGCCGAGCCCACGACGGGCATCCTGCTGCTCCTGGCGCTGACCGTGGGCGCGCCCTACGTCCTGCTCTCCACCACGGGCCCGCTGCTCCAGCGCTGGTTCGCCGAGGGACATCGAGGCCAGTCGCCCTACCCGCTATACGCCCTCTCGAACGCGGGCTCGTTGCTCGCGCTCTTGTCGTACCCGGTGCTGGTGGAGCCGTGGTTCGGGCTGCGTGCGCAGGCGTGGACGTGGTCCGCGGGCTACGTCGTGTTTGCGGCCGGCACCGCCGCGGCTGCGTGGTGGTACATGCGCACTGTCCGGCCGCAACGCGACCAAGCGCCCGAGAGGCGCGAGGACGGCTGGGACACGGCGCCTCGGCCCGCCGCGCGGCAGGTGGGCGCGTGGATCGTGCTCCCGGCGATCGCCACCGCGCTGCTGCTCTCCGGCACGAACCAGCTGACGCAGGACGCCGCATCCGTGCCGCTCCTCTGGGTGCTCCCGCTGGCGATCTACCTGTTGACGTTCATCCTCTGCTTCAGCAGTGACCGCGCCTACGACCCGCCCGTCTTCACCTTCACGCTCATCACGGCCTGCATCTACGCGTTGTTCGTTCTCTACCGCCCGTTCGTCCCGCTCGGCTGGCAACTGGTGATCTACAGCAGCGTGATCTTCTTCGGCTGCATGTCGCTGCACGGCGAAACGGTGCGGCTGAAGCCGCATCCGCGGTACCTGACGCTGTTCTACCTCGCGGTCGCTACCGGGGGAGCGCTCGGCGGGGCGCTGGTCGCGTTGGCGGCTCCCGCGGTCTTCAACGGCTACTGGGAGTACCACGTAGCGCTGTGGGCGACGGCGCTGGTCATCGTGGTGATCCGCCTCGGTGAGATCCGCGGCTCGTGGAGCACGGGGCTGCGCCCGGCCGTCACCGCCGTCTCCATGCTGGCTCTGTTCGGCTTCGGCGGCATGTTGCTGGGCAATGTGCAGCGAGGTGCGGACGAGACCATCGCGCAGGTTCGCAGTTTCTATAGCGTCACGCGCATCAGCGAGCGTGTTTCGACGGACTCCGGCCTGGTGCTGCGAGAGATGCAGCACGGCCGCATCATCCACGGCATCCAGCGCGTCGACCCGGCGCACCGACGCGATCACGTGGGCTACTACGGCCCGCTCAGCGGCATCGGTGTGGCGGTGGCGCACTACGAACCGCCCGAGGACCGACCGCGCCGCGTCGGCGTGCTCGGGCTGGGCGCAGGGATGGTGGTCACTTACGCCGAGCCGGGCGAGACGTGGGTGTTCTACGAGATCGACCCGACCGTGACCGAACTGGCGGAGACGTACTTCACCTACCTGGCGGACGCCCGTGACCGCGGTGTCACCGTCGAGGTTCGTCACGGCGATGGTCGCCGCCTGCTGGAGCAGGAGGTCGCCGCCGGCGAGACGCACGGGTACGACCTGCTGCTGATGGACGCCTTCAGTGGCGACTCAGTCCCCGTGCACCTGCTGACCCTCGAGGCGTTCGACCTCTACTGGCAGCACCTGCGACCAGATGGTGTGCTGGCCGTCCACATCTCGAATCTCCACATCGACCTGTCGCCTGTCGTCCGTGGTGCGGCCGCGGAGCGCGGTCTCCATGCGGCGGGAGTCGCCGATCCCGGCGCCGGCGCGGACGTGTTCTCGACGGTGTGGGTACTGGTCACCGCCAACGAGGCGTTCCTGGCGGCGGCCGCACCCTGGATCGATGAATGGCCGGAGCGGGCACGTACGCCGCGTGTCTGGACGGACGACCGCAGCGACCTGTACGGCGTGATCCAGTTCCGCTGAGGCCACGCGCCGCGTCGATGGCCCCTATCGCGCGTCGCTGCGTGATAGAGATCACACCGGACGTGTAAGGGGGCTCGCGATGGCGGTCGACGGTGTTCAGGTGGTCGGCTCAGTCGAGGGGCGTCGAAGCGAGATCCTCTCGGATGCTGCGCTCGCCTTCCTCGCTGCCCTCCACCGCCAGTTCGAGCCCGGGCGGCGCGAGGTACTGGCGGCGCGCGCCGATCGACAGGCGCAACTGCGCGCCGGCGAGCGACCGGGATTCCTTGATGAGACGCGCGCGGTGAGGGAGGGCGACTGGCAGGTGACGCCGCCACCCGCGGGGCTGCGCGACCGTCGCGTGGAGATCACCGGCCCCACCGACCGCAAGATGGTGATCAACGCGCTGAACTGCGGCGCGCGCGGCTTCATGGCCGACTTCGAGGACGCCAACTCCCCGACGTGGGCGAACATGATCGATGGCCAGGTGAACCTGTACGACGCCTCCCGTCGCACCATCGAACTGACCGAGGGTGACCGGCACTACCGGCTCAACGATGAGATCGCGACCGTGCTGGTGCGCCCACGCGGCTGGCACCTGGTGGAGCGCCACCTGCAGGTGGATGGCGAACCGATCTCCGGCTCGCTGTTCGACTTCGGCCTCTACGTGTTCCACAACGCGCGCGCCCTGCTGGAACGGGGCAGCGGGCCCTTCTACTACGTCGCGAAACTGGAGGGGCATCGGGAAGCGCGCCTGTGGGCGCAGACATTCGCGTTTGCGGAGGATCACCTGGGCCTGGAGCGCGGCACGATCCGCGCGACGGTACTGATCGAGACCGTGCTCGCGGCGTTCGAGATGGACGAGATCCTGTACGAGATGCGGGAGCACTCGGCCGGGCTCAATGCCGGGCGGTGGGACTACATCTTCAGCATCATCAAGAAACTGGGCGACGATCGTGCGTTCCTGCTGCCGAACCGCTCGCAGGTCACTATGACCGCGCCCTTCATGTCCGCATACGCGCGGCTGCTGGCCGCGACCTGCCATCGACGTGGCGCGCACGCCATCGGCGGGATGTCCGCGTTCATCCCCAACCGCCGCGACCCGGAGGTCACCGAGCGCGCATTCGACCGCGTGCGGGAGGACAAGCGTCGCGAGGCGTCGCAGGGGTTTGATGGCACCTGGGTCGCGCATCCCGACCTCGTGCCCATCGCAAAGGATGTCTTCGATGGCGTCCTCGGCGACCGCGCGAACCAGGTGGAGGTGCGCCCGGACGTCTCCGTGGCCGGCGCCGACTTGCTCACCGTGAGCATCGAGGGCGCGGCGTTCACGGAGGCGGAACTGCGCAACAACGTGCAGGTCGGCATCTGGTACGCCGCTGCGTGGCTCGCCGGCTCGGGCGCGGTCGCGATCCACAACCTGATGGAGGACGCGGCCACCGCGGAGATCTCCCGGTCGCAGATATGGCAGTGGATCCGCCACGGCGTGGTGCTGGACACGGAGACGCGTGTCACCGCCGACCTCGTCCGCACGGTTGCAGCCGAGGAATGCGAGGCGCTGCGCTCGGTGGTTGCGCCTGCGGTCGCGGAGCACCTCGACCGGGCGCGCGCACTCTTCGAGCAGTCCGCGCTGACCGAGGAGTTCGTGGAGTTCCTGACGCTGCCCGCGTACGAGGCACTGACGTAGGCCGGGAGACACAGCAGGTGGGGCCGCACGTGCGGCCCCACCTCTCAGTTCTGCGAGCGACCGGTATCAGGCCGGTTGCAGGATCGTCTTCGCCCACTGGGGGTAGGTACCGGTCTCGATCATCCGCTCCTTCACCTCGGTGCGGAGGGTGCCCACCTCCTCGTCGGTCGGTGGCGGTGTCACCGGCACATTGGAGATGTCGCCGAGTTCGAAGCCGGTGTTGTCCTGCACCTGCTGCGCGGTGAACCCCTCGTGCACTGACTCAAGGCCGTAGCGGTTGGCGGCACGGTCGAACGAGAGCACCGCCATGGTGGTGAAGATCTTGAACGCCTCCTGCGGGCGCTTGATCGATGGCGGCGTCACCATCGCGCCGGAGACAAAGTCCACCTTTGGGACAAAGGTGCGCTTCGTGTGCTCGGTGCGGAAGAACAGGATCCGCTTCGCCGTGTACGACATCAGCCCGGAGCCGTAGCCACCCGGCAGCCGCAGGTCTGGCGCGTTGGGGTCGCCGACCACATGGAGGTTGAAGTTCCCCTCCGCATCGAACTGGATCGCGCTGTGGAAGAACAAGTCCAGCTTCCCGCGCTGTGACAGGAAGTGGATGTCCTTCCCCAGGTTCCGATCCAGTTGCTCGCTGCCCAGGATGATGATCTCCGCATTCGGGGCGTGGCTTGCCTCAGCGAGAAGCAGCGCCGCCGCCGGGATCATCGAGACTGCCCCGCACGCCGAGATCTCCCAATCGCGGATCTCCCGCGACATGAGAATGGCGAGCAGTTCGTCCGAGTTACAGGCGACGGCGCTGGTCATCTACGCTCCCCCTCCGGCCGCGTGGGTCTCCACCCGGCTCCCCTGGCGAACCATCGCCTGGTACTCTTCCTCCGTCTTACCGATGACGTACTTCTGCAGGTACGCGCGGTACGTGGCGTCGTCGGAGGCGGCGCGCAGGTACTCGCGGATGTGCTCCGCGTCCTGCTCGTAGTAGCCGGGAACACCAGCGGGGTGCGCGCCGCCCGGGGCGTGCACCACCGCAGTGACGTTGATGGCGGAGATGAACTGGCCGCCCTCGTCGTCCGCGGTGACCTTGTCCACGATCTCCTCGGCGGTGACGATGACGCGGTTGGAGGCCTGCGCCACCATCACGTCTTCGCCGTGCTTGCGGAGCAGCGCGTTGCCGTCTCGATCCGCCTTCAGCGCGTGCAGGATGGCGACGTTCGGCGTCTGCGCGATCGCGACGACGGTTTCCTCGGTCGGGTCGAAGGGGTTCGGGGCGATGATCATGTCATCGCGCCGCTTGAATACGTCCGTGCCGGCAAGGCCACGAACCGGGATGTAAGGGACGCCCATAGATCCAGCCTGGATCATCGAGTAGTGGACGCCTCAGGTGTTGTCGAGCGCGAAGATTCGACTTTGCTTCAAGAATCGGTCGAAGTTCGGTGCTGCCTGTGCGTACGGCTGGAAGCCGATGCTGCAGCACTCCATCGTCTTCACCTTCTCGGCACCGACGAGGAAGTCGAGGTTGATCGAACCGCCGACGACTCCGATGACGTGCAGATCCTGCACGTCGCCCCGCGCGAGTTCGCGGAGCATTGCCATGGGCGCGTGGTTGAATCCCGCGCTCATCACCACCTGGTCACCGTCACGGACGATCCGCGCGGCGGCCTCCAGGCTCACCAGTTTGCTGCGCATCTCAGCCCTTTCTGCCGGGCGCATATCGCGTACCGGCTCGACGCATGTGCATAACATGCATCATTCGGGTAAAACCTACGCCTGCACTCACGTGCGCGTCAACGATTCCGCATAGCGATCGGAGCCAACGATGACCACCGCGAGCGGCCTGCTTGGCGCCGGCGAGATTGCGCCCGATTTCACGCTCGCCGCCGCCGATGGCGAGCGGTACGCCCTCGCCGGTGCGCTCGCCCGCGGCTCCGTGCTGCTCACGTTCTTCTCGCTCGACTGCCAGGCCTGTGACGCCGCCTATCTCCACTGGGACGCAGCCTTCGAGGCGTACGCGGGCGACGACTTCTCACTCTGGGCGGTCGGTCTCGACCCGGAGCCGCAGGCGGCAGCGTTCTGGGAGAAGTCCGGTGTCTCGTTCCCAGTGCTCTTCGACGAAGGCGCGAGCGTGGGGGGCTACCGCCTCGCCTCCACGCCCTCACACGTCCTCGTCGGGCAGGACGGGCGCGTCGTCACCTCGTTCGACGCGTGGGACCGGCTCGCCTGGAACGGACTGCTGGCCGAGATCGCTTCACGCCTCGGCCGCCCCGCCATCGAGGTCGCCCCCGGCGACGCACCGGAGTTCCGCCCCGGCTGCACGGTGCATGCGGGGTAGTGTGTCACGATGTAATACACTGTGTGACAGATTGATCGAGGAGTCCTGATGCCCGCCCGTCACCTGTCGATTCGCATGGATGAAGACGCGCTCGACCGCCTGGACGCCGAGAGTCGGCGCACCGGTCGCACCCGCTCGGACATCGCCAAGACGTTGCTGGACGAGGGGCTCCGCATGGAGCGCCACCCCGGCATCGTCTTTTGCACCGGCCCGGCCGGGCGTCGCCCCGCGCTCGCCGTCGGTCCCGATGTGTGGGAAGTCGCGCGGGTGGTGCGAGACCTCCGCGGTGGCCCCGGAGTCATCGAGCAGGCCGCCGAACTGACCGGACTGCCCGCGCGCGACATCGAGGTGGTCATCCGCTACTACGCGGAGCACGCCGCTGAGATCGATGCATGGATCGACCGCGTCGATGCCGAAGCCGCGGAAGCGGAACAGCGCTGGCAGCGGGAGCAGGCGCTGCTCCAGCGGTGAAGTTGCTGCTGGATGAGATGTGGCCACCCTCGATCGCCCGGACGCTGCGGGAGCGGGGTCACGATGTGATCGCCGTCGCGGAGCGTGACGACCTGCGATCGCAGCCGGACGAGTACATCTTTGCTGCCGCGCAGGTTGAGGGCCGTGTGATCGTCACCGAGAACGTCGCCGACTTCCGCCGCCTGGCTGAAGAGTTCGTTCGCCTCGGTCGTACCCATCCCGGCCTGATCTACACCACCAACCGCCAGTTCCCACGGGCCGATGCCCGCACCCCCGGGAGCCTCAACCGTGCGCTGCTGCGTTTGCTCGACGGCGATGCCGCAATCACCGAGGTCTGGCTGTCGCCCGAGTAGCGGTCGGCTCCCGGCTTACTCCCAGCCGCGCCACGACACGGCGGCGGGTGAGCGGTCGGCGCGCTTCGGTGGTGCGGCGTCGGCGGGGTAGCCGAGGTAGATGTACGCCACGATTCGATCCGTCGGGGCCAGGCCGAGGTAGGTGAACGCGGCGGGCTGCTCCGCCATCTCGCCGGTGCTCCACTTCGCCGCGAGGCCCTCGGCGTGGACGGCGAGCAGCAGGTTCTCCGCCGCGCACGCACAGGCCGCATAGTCCTCACGGTCGCGCTCCGGGTCGTCCGGGGTGCCGTGCTGCGCGAGCACGAGCAGGATCGGCGACCGCAACGGCTTCGTGCGGGCCGACTCGATCAACTTCGGCGATGCGCTCTGCTGCTCCAACTCGGCGGCGAGTTCCCCGGCGAAGCGAGCGCGCTCGTCGCCGGCGAGCACGAAGAAGCGCCACGGCTGTGTGCGGTGGTGGTTCGGTGCCCACGTCGCCGCCTCGATGATGCGCTCGATCGCCTCGCGCGGCGGCATCGCCGGCGCGAACTTGGAGGCGGTGCGGCGCGTGGCAAGCGCCTCGTAGAGGTCCATGGGCGTGGCTCCGACATCCGATGCGCTGTGTGTTGTCCTGACCATCGAGTCTACCGCCGGGCTCCGGCAGGCGCGGGGTACGATGCGACCTTCCCAGGCCATCGCATCAGCACATCGGGAGCCCGTCATCGCCTTCGACGCCCCCGTCACGACCGAGGAAGACGCGCGCGTCACCCGCGCCGTCTTCGCCATCGCCGTGGGTGCAGGCATCGCCAGCATGTCGATGAACTTCTGGGTGCCGTTCCTGCCGCTGTACATGCGTGAACTCGGGGCGGTCTCGGACGCGGATGCGCTGTTCTGGGTGGCCGTGGCCGCGACCTGCCAGGGGATCGTCCGGCTCGCGTCTGGCCCGGTGTGGGGCATGCTCTCCGACCGATACGGTCGCAAGTTGATGTTCCTGCGCGCTCTCGTTTTTGCCTCCGTCACCACGGCGATCGCCGCGCTTGCGACGCAGCCGTTGCACATCGTGGTCGCGTTCGTGTGCCAGGGGTTGTTCTCCGGCTTCGTGCCGGCGGCCACGGCGCTGACCAGCGTCTCCGTGCCGGACCGAAGGATGAACGGCAGCCTGAGCACGGTGACCGGCGCGGTCTACCTCGGCAACACCGTGGGGCCGGCGGCGGGCGCGGTGATGGCCGTGCTGATCGGCTATCGCGGCGCGATCCTGGGCGCGGCGGCGATGCCCGCGCTGGCGGCCATGCTCGCCGCGATCACTGTGCCACGCGACCGTATCGGCCCCGAGGTGCGCCCGGTCACCGAGGGCGACGCCGTTGGGGCCACCGAAGCCGTGCCTCCGCGCACTTCGGCGCGGTCACTCTTCACCACGCAGTTCAGCCTCGTGTTGCTCGTGTTCTTCGCGACGATCTCGCTGACGCAGGTGCTGCGGCTGGCGACGCCGGTGGCGCTCGAACGGATCGAGGGCCTCGGGCAGGCGACCGGCGCGTCGGGCGTGGCGTTCACCCTCGCGGGGCTGGCGAGCGTGGCGGGGATCGTCCTGTCGCAGCGCATCGTGCGGAGTGGCCGTCTGACGCGGGTGCTGGGGCTCGCCTGCCTCGTGACCGCCGGTGCGCACCTGGTGCTGCCGTTCTCCACGACGGCGGTCACGTTCATCGCCGCGTTCGCGCTGATCTCGTTGCTCCAGGCCGGCATGGTGCCCGCGACCAACACCCTGATCGCCGCCAACGCCCCGCGGGAGCGTCGCGGCACGGCGTTCGGCTTCGCGAGCGGCGTACAGGCGATCGGGTTCATGGTGGGCCCGGCGATGGCGGCCGGGTTCGCGGCGGTGTCGCTGGACCTGGGCTTCGTGGTACTCGCCGGGCTGTTCGCGGCGCTCGCGGTGCTGGTCTTCGCGGCGATCCGCGAGCCGCGGATGTAGCGGCTCAGTCCGCCAGTTCGCCCTCGGTCAGCACGTGGCCGTCCGAGGGGTCGCGGAGCGTGGCACCCAGGCCGTGCGGCATCGGCGTGGCGAGTTTGCGGAAGAAGTCCGGGAACGTCTTGGAGACGCACGCGGGGTTGCGGATCAGGATCCCCGGCACGAACAGCCCGAGCATCGCGAAGCACATCGCCACCCGGTGATCCTCGAACGTCTCGATCTCGGCGCCGTGCAGTGCGGAGGGGTGGATGACCAGGTCGTCGCCTTCCATCTCCACGCGCGCGCCGCAGAGCGTCAGGCCCTCATAGAGCGCCTGCACGCGGTCGCACTCCTGCACGCGCAGCCGGTCGAGGCCCACGAACCGCACCGGCCGGCTCAGCAGCGGCGCGATCACGATCGCGGTCATGATGCTGTCGCCCAGATCGGTATTGCGGGAGACCAGCGGCGGTACCTGCTCTGCGAGCGCGGCGGCGCAGAACCGCTCGAACCGCTCGTCGAACTGCCACCCGGAGTGCGGCCAGTTGGTCACCGTCACGGACTCCGCGTCACCACCCCGCAGCCGCGCCATCAGATCCGCGCCGACAAGGTAAGAGGCGCTCGATGCGTCGCCCTCGATCTGATGGACGCCCGGCTGCGTGTAGATCGGAATCATCTGCTCGGTCATCGTCACGTACGGCGACTCATCGGCGTTGGCGTCGATGACCTCCACCTCCCACCCGCCGACGCGTGCGCCGAGCAGCAGCGCGGAGGCGAACTGGGAAGAGTCGCGAATGCTCACCGTGCATTGGCCCGGCCGCGGCCCTGCGCCGCGCACCACGGCAGGTAGGTGCCCGTCCTCCGCGTCGATGCGGTAGCCGAGTTGCCCGAGCGCGTCGAACAGCGCGCCCTGCGGGCGCTCGTGCATCCGCTTCGTGCCGCTCAGCCGGTACGCCCCGCTGCCGAGGCACACCAGTGCGACGAGGAACCGCGCGGCGGTACCGGCGTTGCCGACGTACAACTCGACTGGCGAGTCCTCGGTGCCGCCGGGGGCAAGGCGTCCGCCGCAGCCCTGCACCACCAGCGTGCGGTTGTCGGGCTCGGTCGGGTCGGGGGTGATGGTGACGCCCACGCCGAGGGTGCGCAGGCACTCGACCATCACCTGCGTGTCGTCCGACCACAGCGCACCGTGGAGCGTGAACTCGCCCTCGCCGAGTGCGGCGAGGATCAGCGCGCGATTCGTCTCGCTCTTGGAGCCGGGCACGCTGACACTCGCACGGATCGGCGCGGGCGGTGGGACGACCTCGAGCAGTGCGGGGAGTGCCATGCACCGATTCTAACGGCGCATGGCACTCCGCTCGCGATCTGCGCGGCTGTGTCGAGGGCTACTCGAACGCCGAGGGCGGGATGATGCCCAGCCGACCGGCGCGATAGTCCTCGAACGCCTGCACCAGTTGCTCTCGGTTGTTCATCACGAACGGCCCGTACCAGGCGACCGGCTCACCGATCGGCTGGCCACCGAGGATCAGCACGTCGAGGTTCGGGCTGCGGCTCTCCTGCTCCCGATCCGCCTCGATGGTGATGCCGCCGGGACCTCCGGCGAACAGCGCGAGTTGCCCCATCTTCACCGGGCGTCGCTCCGGCCCGACCGTGCCGAGGCCGTTGAGGACGTATGCGACGGCGTTGAAGCCGGGGTCCCACGGCAGCCGCAGGCGTGCGCCCGGGTAGATCGTCGCGTGCAGCATCGTGATCGGCGTGTGCGTGACGCCCGGCCCGGCGTGGCCGTCCAGGTCGCCCGCGATCAGGCGCACCAGTGCGCCGCCGTCCGCCGAGGTGAGCAGCGGCACGTCGCTCCCTCGGAGGTCCTGGTAGCGCGGCGCCAGGAACTTGTCCTTGGCCGGCAGGTTCACCCACAACTGGAAGCCGTGGAACAGGCCGCCTGAGACGACCAGCGCCTCCGGTGGCTTCTCGATGTGCAGGATCCCGGCGCCGGCGGTCATCCACTGCGTGTCGCCATTGGAGATCACGCCGCCGCCGCCCTGCGAATCCTGATGTTCCATGATGCCGTCGATCATGTACGTCACGGTCTCGAAGCCGCGGTGCGGGTGCCATGGCGTGCCCTTCGGCTCGCCGGGGGCGTATTCCACCTCGCCCATCTGGTCGAGGTGGACGAACGGGTCGAGGTCCGCCAGGTCCACGCCCTGGAAGGCGCGGCGCACGGGGAAGCCCTCGCCCTCGAATCCCTGCGGGGCGGTGGTCACGCTGCGCACGGCGCGGTCGGGCGCCTCGTCCGAGGGCTCGGCGATGCGGGGGAGGGTGAGGAGGTCGTCAACGGTTACTGCTGGCATGGAGGTCTCCATTCGTTCGTTCCATCCTGCCATAGCATACCAGAAGTAAGTAAGTAATCAAGTGTTTGACAGGGCCGGCCCGCCGAATGCCTCGGCCGGGGTGTTATCGTCGCGGCCGGTCAGGGGAGGTGCGGATGTCGGTCGATGTGGCCCGCGAGGTGATCGAGCGCTGGGTCGCCGCCTTCAATGCGCGCGACGTCGAGGGCGAGATCGCCGCGTTCAACTTCCCCCACGTGCGCCTCGCCAACGGGCGCTTCGAGACGATCGAGAGTCCCGACACGCTCCGGATTCGCCACGAGCGGTCGACCGCCGGGTTGCAGGCCGAGGGATGGCACCACACCGACCTCGATGTCATCGAGGCGGTGCAGAGCGGCACGGACAAGGTCCACTTCACGCTGCGCTACACCCGCTGCCGTACGGACGGGACGCCGTATGACACGTTCGATTCACTCTGGATCGTCACCGACCAGGACGGCCACTGGGGCGTGCAGTTCCGTTCGAGTTACCTCTCGGCCCGTGGCCGGTAGGCGCCAGGAGGCTCCCCGATGATCTACGAACTCCGTATCTACACCGCCAACACCGGCAAGATGGCCGCGCTGCAGGCGCGCTTCCGCGACCACACGGTGGCGCTCTTCGAGCGGCACGGCATCAAGAACGTCGGCTACTGGACGAACGCCGTGGGCGGCCGCAGCGACGAACTCTGGTACATGCTCGCCTTCGAGGATGCCGGGCAGCGTCAGCAGGCGTGGGCGGCCTTCCAGGCCGACCCGGAGTGGCAGCGCGCCCGCGCCGAGTCCGAGAAGGACGGGCCGCTGGTTCACCACATCGAGAACCGGCTGATGAGCGCCACGGACTACTCGCCGCTCAAGTAACCCTGAAGCGACCCCGATATGGCTCGCGGGGGCCTCGGGAACCCGCTGACCCTCCCGTGCGTCTACGATCACAGTGCTGAGGCGGGCCGCAGGCCCACGCCGGCAGTCGGGACGAGAGGCGCACGATGAGCGCATCCACGCGATGGCTGGCCGGGGTCGGCGGTGTCTTGCTGGTAGCGGCGGTGGTCAGCGCCGCCGTCGCGCTGATGGCCAGCGGCACGCAGCAGTTCGATGAGGGCACGCCCGAACGCACCGTCCAGCGCTACCTGGAGGCGGTCGCCGAGCGCGACGCCACCACGGCGCTCGCCCTGATGTCGGACGAACTCGTCGCGCGGTGCGGCCCGATGCCGCGCGACTCGATCATCCACCGTGGCACCTCGCGCTTCCGCGCCGCCCTCGAGGAGACGCGGGTGCGCGATGCCGGCGGGGTCGAGATTCGCGTTGCCATCACCGAATCATGGGGCGACTCGCCGTTTGGCGGCGGCGACTCTACGTGGTCGGTGTTCTTCGAACTCGTCGAGCAGAATGGCGAGTGGCGATTCTCCGTGGAGCCGTGGCCCACCTACTGCCCGAACCCCCGAGAGCTCCCGCCGGTTCCTGCCAAGCCTGCAAACCGTTAGGTCGTCGTCATGGCATCCGGCCTCCTCTTTGGCATCCTGGGTACCCTGCTCCCGTTCGTGGTCATCGGCGCGATCATCGCCGCCGCGATCAGGTCACGCACTGACGATGACGACGCTGACGTGCCGCCCGGCATTGGCACCGCACGGCGCCTCTTCCTCTACGGCATCGGCTTCGTGGCGCTTGCCTTCGCCGCGTCAGGCGTCGCGCTGCTCATCGGCGGGGCGCTGGATGCCGCGACCGGGTCGCTGCTGATCGATCAGAGCGGGACGCGCGTCGCGGTGGCACTCTCGTTCGCGACCGTCGGCATCCCCGTGTGGGGCGTGCTGGTGCTGCTCGCGCAGCGCTCGGTCACCGCGCACCCGGTGGAGCGCCGGTCGCAGGCGCGTCGGTTCTACTTCAGCCTCGCCCGAGGTGTGGCGATCACCATCGTCGCGTTCAACGCAGCGGAGGTGCTGCGCGTCATCCTCCAGGTCAGTGACTTCTCCGGCGGGCCGTGGGGCTGGCTGGTCGCGTGGGCGGCGGTCTGGCTGATTCACGACCGCCTAGCCGCTGCCGAGCCGGCAGAGTCCGCCGTCACCTCGCTGCTGGACCGCCTCTACCGCTACTACGCCACCCTCCTGGGTCTCGTGTTCCTCTTGGTTGGTGCCGTGGGCGCGGTCTCCGTGCCGCTACAGGCCGCGTACGACGGCCTCTTCCGCACCACGCTGGTGGCCGGTGCCTGGTCCGAGGAGTGGCGCGAGATGATCGCGCTGCTGGCGGTCGGAATCGTCGTCTGGGTGCCCGCGTGGGTCATGCGCCTCGGCCGGATCGATGCCGGTTCACCGCTCTGGCGGGTCCAGGTCTTCCTCGCGGGCGTGCTCGTCGCGGTGATGCTGACGGTGGGCTCCGCCGGCACCCTGGTGCACCTGGTGCTCCAGTGGCTGATCGGCGTCCCGGAGGCCGCCCGCGCGGCGAACCATTTCGAGTTGCTGCCCGGTGCGATCGCGATCGCGCTCGTCGGCCTCGCTTCGTGGGGCTACCACCACGCGCTGCTCGATGAGACGGCACGCATCGGCGAGCCGAGGAGCGAGCCGGAGCGGGTATACCGCTACGTACTGGCCGGCAGCGGACTGGTGGCGGTGGCCGCAGGCGTCACACAACTCATCGCGCTGTTGATTGAGGTCATCGCCGGCACCGACTCCGTGATCGTGAGCGGCGACGGCTGGTGGCGGAACCGCATCGTGCTGGTGTTGACGCTGTTCGCCGTCGGTGCGCCGCTGTGGGCCTACGGCTGGCTCCGCATCCAGCAGGCCGTGCGCTCCGGCAGCGCCGCCGAGCAGCAGGCGACCAGTCGCCGTGTCTACCTGTTCGGCATCTTCGGCGTCGCCGCGCTCGTGATGCTCGTGAACCTGACGGTCGTCCTGTTCCAGGTGTTCGAGGCATTGCTGGAGGATGGCCTCTCGTCCGGCCTCATTCGAGACGTGCGCTGGAGCATCGCGCTGGTCACGGTCGCCGGTGCCATCGCCGGGTACCACTGGCTCGTCCTGCGCGAAGATCAGTCCGAGCGCGAAGGTGCGCCCGAGGCCACCCCGGTGCGCCGTCGCGAGGTCACGCTCGTCGTCGCCGCCCGCCGCCGCGAGGGCATCGTCGCGGCGCTCGAAGGGATCGAGGGTGTCGCCGTGCGCACCTGGGAACACCTCGGTGATACGGGCGGCGCGCTGCCGGCATCCGCGCTCGAGGCGCTCATCGATGAGGTCACGGCCAGCGAGCACTCCCGCCTGCTGCTGGTGGTCGAGGGTGACGTGTACCAGTTGACGCCCTTCAGCGTGTAACCCCTGACCCGCCGCCCGCCTGTCCGAAGTTCGCTACCATCCCCGCGCCACAGGTGACGGGTGATGGGAACTGACGATGCCGTTTGTGCAGGCAGGCGATGTCCGCCTCGAGTACTTCGAGGCGGGCGAGGGCGATCGGACGATGGTGCTGGTGCATGGCGCTTCGTCCTCGTCGCGGGCGTGGGCCGGTGTGCAACGCGCGCTAGCCGAGGCCGGCGTGCGGTCACTCGCCATCTCGACGCGCGGCGCCGGCGGCTCTGACCGCGCCGCCACCTTGGATGGCTACACGCCGGAGTCCTACGCGCGCGACCTCGCCGCGGCGGTGGATGCACTGGGCCTCGGGCGCTTCGTGCTCGTCGGGCACTCGCTGGGGACGCTGGTGAGCCGCTACTACGTGCGCGACCACGCCGACCGAGTGCGCGCGCTGGTGCTGATTTCCGGGCCCGACCCGGGCACGGGGCCGCGGACGCCTGAGCAACTGGCCGCCCGACAGGCCTCGCCCGCCGCGCAGCGACCGGCGGACGGCCGCCCCGGCGCGGCGTGGCTCCACCATCACGCCGGTCTGAGCGAAGCGGAGCGTGAGGCGCTGTGGGGCGACTTGCAGCAGAACCCGCCGGAGCGCGCTCAGGGCCAGGCACCACCGTGGCCGGGCCTTGATGGGCTCGCCGCGCAGATGCCGGTGGACACGCTGGTGGTGCTGGGCGATCAGGATGAGACGGTGGCGCCGTCCACGCCGCTGCGCGGCTTCCTGGAACTACCGGTGGAACGTCGGTCGTTGCACGTGTTCCACGGGGTGGGGCACTACCCACCGGCGCAGGTGCCGGAACGCCTGACCGGCGTGCTCCTCCGCTTCACGAAGGAACACGCCGGCTGGTGACGTTCGACCGATGGCCCTCGGCTGCTACTTGCCGCGCGAGGGGAGGGCGATCACCGCGTGCCCGGGGCACGTGGGGTCACCCTTCTGGTTGACGACGTTCATCTCCAGGAAGACCCGGTTCTCACCGTCCACGACTTCCTTCTTGGTGACCTTGCCGGTCACGGTCAGGATGTCGTTCTTCTGGTTGATCGCGCGGTATTGCAAGCCGCACTCGCGGATCTCGGCCTCGTCGCCGATCCAGTCACGGAGCGCGTTGAGCATGTACGTGTAGCGCAGGTTGCCCATGCCAAAGGCACCGGCCTCGTTCAGCGCCTTACGGCCAGACTCGTCATCCATGTGGATGTAGACGAACTCGTCGTTGACGGCGGCGTACCGGTTCCAGTTCATGAAGTCGGTCTGGCGTGACCACGGCGGCGACTCGTCGCCCATGTTCACGTCCTCGAAGTAGACGTTGACTGCCATCTGATGCTTCCTTCTCGCCTGTGGGCGACTAGTAGCGGATGCCGGTGGAGATGCGAACCTTGACGACTTCGTCCTTCTGGTTGCGCCACTCCATTTCGGTCTCGGTGAACAGGGTCAGGCCCAGGCGCGTGGTGCGCTCGTTCCACTCCTTCAGGCGGGTGCGCGAGGTGATGACATCGCCCGGGCGCATCGGCACGCCGAAGGTCTCCACCTGGCCGCCGTTCATGCCTCGGGTGCCGGGCGTGCTACCCATGCCCTGCGGCGCACCACCGGCCGTGCGCGGCCGGTCGATCGGCCACGCGAACGGGTTGAAGTCGTTTGGCGCGATGATCCCGCCCCAGCGCGTGCCCTTCGCGTACTCCGCGTCCCAGAAGACGCGCGGCGGCGTGTCCGGCCAGTAGGAGGCGATGCCCCACTTGCGCAGGTCAGACTCCGCGATCGGCGGCGAAACCCGCACGTTCTCCCACACGCCCTTGCGGGCCTCCATCTCTGGCGTGACCAGAGTCTCCAGCTTCTGTTCGGACGTCACCGTCCCGCTCCTTTCCCCCGCGTGCTGACCGGATACCCCTTGAGGGTGACCGGGCGAGCACAATTGTAATCAGCCTGTCATCCCCACCTGTGAAGGCGGGCGCGAACCGGGCGAACGGTACTACTGGAGCGGTGCCAGTGGGGGCAGCGCGAGCGGGCGAACCCAGAAGAACGCCTCGCCCGATGTCACGCGTAGCATCTCCGCCGGCATCGTCGGGCCGCAGCCGAGGCTGAACCACGTCACGCCGCCGCCCGCAGCATCGACCCACATCTGGCGACCCTCGCCACCCTCGAACGCGAATATCGCGACGAACTGGGGATCGAGGTTCTCGCCGCCCGGCGCGCCAACCACCGCGTACAGCCGCAGCGGTGCCTCCGGGCCCGCGACGTCGCTCGTGAAGAACCGGTCGAGGTACTCGGGCATCTCTGTGGCCGCGCGGGTGCCGTCCGGGCACGCGTCCACGCGCGGTGGCGTGGCGTCCACGCCGCCGTCCGCACCCGTCGAGGTGCTCATCACCCGCAGCATCGCGTCGCGGTCGCCTCGGACCACCACGCCCACGACCTCGTCCACGACCGGCAGGCCGGTGCTGGCGGTCTCCGGGTGCAGCGCCCCGGCGAACTCGAAGCCGGCGGCCAGGGGCGTGATCTCGGGCAGCGCCTCGTAGGCCACGTCCAGGCTGACCCACTCTTCGACGTACGCGATCCAGCCGATGCCGGTGAGCGCGACCCAGCGGCCCGCTGCTCGGCCGGAGACCGGGACCTCGTCGCCGGGGTTCAGCCGTCCGATCACCACCGCGCTGGTGCTGGGCGCGGCGCGCACGTTCAGATCGTCGGTGGTGATCCGTGCGGTACCGATCGCCGGCCACGCAATCGAAGGTGTGGGCTCGGGCGTGGAGGTCTGCACCGCGACCGTCGGTGTCGGCGTCGATACCGCAGGGGGCCGGGCGTCGTTGCCGGAGCAGGCGGTGAGGGTCAGTGTCGCGATCATCGCCAGCACCACACCAGTGATCGGCCATCCGCGGTGTCCGGACATGATTCCCTCCGTGATCCGGTGGAGCGGACTACGCCCACCAGCATGCCAGCAAACCGTTCGACCGTGTCGACACGAGGAATCGCGCGCTGATGATGTCGCGCGGGCGCGTACGCACGGGTGGCTGGAGAACACCGTAGGAGGAACGAGATTGCCGCTGGCGCGGTTCGCCATCCCGGTGCCGCGCCCCGTACGATGTCGCCGCCAGCGCGGGGGAGCACACTTCGTGTAGCGCGGGCGTCCACCACTTCAACGCGTCGGGATTTGCAGACCACGCGACGCCACAGGCGCCGCTGGAGGGGATGTCATGCAATCTCGAACTGGTGGACTCACGCGGCGGCGCGTGATCGCTGGCTCGGGTGGTGCCGCTGCCGCGGCCCTCATCGCACCCCGCACGCTCCTTGCCAGTGGCCAGCCGATCACCGAGTCCCTCCTGCGCGACGCCTCGCGCTCGTTTGCCGCCGGGCCGGCACCCCGCCATATTGCCTGGGTCTGGCAGTTCCGCCACGATGGCGACCCCGTGGCCATCCGCGACGCGCTGAAGGCGCACGGACTGGGCATTGCCCTCAAGACCCACGATGGCGCCCAGTGGATGTCGCGCTACGACCCGACCGATACCGCGGTCTCCGGCGCAAGGCGCGTGCAGGAATACGCCGACTTCTTCGAGAACGGAGGCGTCCCATTTCACGCCTGGGCCGTGACGAAGGGCACCAACCCGACCCGAGAGGCGGCGATCGCCTCCGACGTCCTGAACGCCGGGGCCCGCAGCCTATTCCTGGACCTGGAGGCCCACGCAGGCTTCTGGGTAGGGACGAAGCGCACGGCCGAGCAGTACGGCGAGACGTTGAGGCGGCTCCAGCCGTCTGCGCGGCTCTCCACCTCCATCGACCCGCGTCCGTGGGAGATTGACCGCATCCCGCTCACCGAGTTCGCCTCGTTCACGGACGAGATCGCGCCCCAGGTGTACTGGGACCTCTTCTCCAGCAACGCCAACGTGAAGAAGTACGTCACCGCCGGCCACGCGGTCGCACCGGGACAGGTGACGCCCGCTTTCATCGTGGACACGATGATGAAGCGGCTCACTGACTTCGGTCGTCCCGTACACCCGATCGGCGACGGTACCTCCAAGGCCCGCGAGGCGTGGGTGGAGTTCATCGACCGCTCGTATGTGGCAGAGGCGGAGACGGTCTCGCTCTGGCGCTATGGCGTAGCCGATCGCCGCATCCTGGAACTGCTGCGCGACACGCCACCTCGCGTGACCGCTGCCGTCTACTTCGTGCAGCCAGGCGACACGCTGGGCCGCATTGCGGCCCTGCACAACACCACGGTGGGCAGGTTGGTGGAGGCCAATGGCATCGCCAATCCGAACCTGATCAGCGTCGGCCAGTCGATCATCGTGCCCGGCACCGGTGGCGCCGTTGCTTCCGGTGCGGTCGCCGCGCCGGCTGCTGCGCCTGCCGCGGCTCCATCGTCGTCGCGGTCGTACCGGGTGCAACGCGGCGACACGCTCTCCCAGATCGCGGCGCGGCATGGCGTGACCACGGCGGCTGTCGTCAGAGCGAACCGCATCGCAAACCCGAACGCCCTGCTCGTCGGGCAGGTGCTGGTCATCCCGTAGCGGCGAGCGCCCGAGGGCACTCCCTACAGGTAGCGCTGAATCGGCAACTCGCGGTGCCGCTGGCCCGTCGCGCCGAAGACCGCGCCAGAGATCGCCGCCGCGATCGGCACGATGCCTGGCTCACCAGCGCCGGTCGAGGGCGCGTCGTCGTCGCCGACGAATCGCACGTCGATCTTCGGCGCGTC
Source organism: Chloroflexota bacterium (assembly GCA_027592645.1). Taxonomy (GTDB): domain Bacteria; phylum Chloroflexota; class Dehalococcoidia; order UBA2979; family UBA2979; genus W-Chloroflexi-9. The sequence continues at coordinate 20,139 of JAQCKI010000003.1, forward strand.
CACGATGCGCGGCACGCGATAGCGCGCAAAGGTCGTCGTCAGCAGGCGCCCATCCTGGAAGTCGGCCGCCTCGAACAGCGCACCACCGAGGCCCATGACGATGGAGCCTTCCATCTGGTTGGCAGCACCCTCCGGGTTCACGACGAGCCCGCAGTCCAGTGCCGCGGAGACGCGGTGCACCCGCACCTCCTTCTCCTGCACGGAGACCTCCGCCGCCGTCGCCACGTACGAGCCGACATCGATGCCGAGCGCGATGCCGGCACCATGGCCGTTCGCCAACCGCGGGCCGGTCCAGCCGAACGCCTCGGCGGTGGCCTCCAGCACACGACGGAAGCGCGGCTCGCTCAGGTTGCGCAGGCGCAGTTCTACCGGGTCGACGCCGATCGCCTCAGCGATCTCGTCCATGTGGACCTCGCGCGCGAAATGGTTCACCGCCGCACCGAGTGAGCGGTATGAGCCAGATGGCAACGGGCTGTCCGAGCGGTACACGACTGACAGCACGTGCGGTGCGTCGTACGGCGTGTCCGCGCCGCGACGGCCGATCATCACGCGCTCGCCCGAGTGGTACGCGACGCTGTCCCACGCGGTCAGCCGGCCGTCGGCCCCGAAACCACTGCGGATCTTCACCAGCGCCGCCGGGCGGAAGTTGGACCACGCCATCTCGTCGGCACGTGAGTACGCCACGCGTACGGGCCGCCCCGCGACCTTCGCGAGCCGCGCCGCCTCGGTCGCGAGTCCGTAGGGCGACTTGGCACCGAAGCCGCCGCCGATCTCCGGCGCGATCACGCGGACGCGCTCCTCCGGCATGTCGAAGGCCGCCGAGAGTTCCTGGCGGATGCCAAACGGCCGCTGTGTGCCCGCCCACACGGTCAGGTGGTCGCCCTCCCAGAGCGCGACCGCCGCGCGCGGCTCCATGGGCGCGGGGGCGATGTACGGGATGTAGTAGGACGACTCCAGCACGTGCGCCGCACCGCGGAAGCCCTCACCCAGGTCACCGCGCTCCTGCATCGTGAACGGCTCGGTGCCGCTTTCGACCAGGTGCGAGGGCATCTCGAACCGCCCGGGTTGGCCCGGCGTCAGTTCCCAGTCGATGGTTGCGACGCGTGCACCGAGCGCCGCCGCCTCGTCGTCTTCCGCCAGCACGGCGATCAGGCTGCCCTCGTGCACTACGCGCACCACGCCGGGCATCCGCTCGGCGGCGGCAAAATCGACGCTTCGCGCTCGCGCGCCGTATGCGGGCGGGCGAATCACCGCGGCGTACAGCACGCCCTCCGGCAGCACGTCCTGCGAGTAGACGGCGCGCCCGGTCACCCGGTCGATGCCATCCACGCGGATGAGGTGCTGGCGGCCCATCTGGGTGAACTCGGACGGCGGGGTCACCGTCGGGCGCTCCGCGATCTCGATCTCCAACTCCTGCTCGCCGAGGAGATCGGCGTAGCCGACGCCCCGCGACGGGTCGCTCTTCGAGACCACGCGACCATCGCGCGCTTCGAGGTCGGCGGCGGGCAGATCCAGGCGGTCGGCGGCCATCGAGAGCAGCGCCTCGCGCGCCGTGGCGCACGCCTTGCGGAGTTGCCACCCGACGCGCGCGGTGGACTGGCTGCCGAACGTGCCCATGTCCCACGGCACACGGTCGGTATCGCCGAGGATCACCGTGACCGCAGCGAGCGGCACGCGGAGTTCGTCCGCAACCTCGATCGCGAGACCGGTGCGGATGTTCTGGCCGTACTCCACCTTGCCGGCGAACGCGGTCACCGAGCCGTCCGGCTCGATCCGCACCCACGTGGCGCGCTGCGTCTGCGGCTGGGTGTTCCCGTACGTCTGCTGGCCGTACCCGGTGCGGACGGCGGGGAACCCCACCTGCACATCGCCGACGATGCTCAGCGGGCTCATGCCTCACCTCCCGCGGCGCGCTGCACGGCCTTCTCGATGCGCTGGTAGGTGCCGCAGCGGCACATGTGCTCCGCCAGCGCCTCCCGGATCTGGCCGGCACTCGGGTGCGGCTCGCGGTTCAGGAGGCCGATCGTGCCCATCACGAAGCCCGGGATGCAGTAGCCGCACTGCATCGCCTGCTCCTCCACGAACGCGCGTTGGACGGGGTGCAGATCCTCCAGCGTCTCACCGGTCGCGACACCCTCGATGGTCGTGACCTCGCCGCCGGCGACCGCGCCGGTGGTCGTCATGCAGGCGCGCAGCGGCTGGCCGTCCACCAGCACGGTGCACGCCCCGCACAGCCCCTCGCCGCAGCCGTACTTGCTCCCGGTCAGGCCGAGGTCGTAGCGCAGGAACGAGAGCAGGTTGCGGTCGCCGCGCACCACCTCGCGCGGGACACCATTCACGGTCACGGTCAGCATCGGGCACCCTCCAGCATTCGGGCAGCAGGATACCCCGACGCGCGCAGGCGTTGAGGTGCACCGCGGCGAATGTGTAAAGTCCGGCGATGCAGCAGGCCACCCTCGTCACCCTGGTCGATTTCAACTACTGGGCGAACCGCAAGGTTCTGCAGGTCTGTGAGCGCCTGACCGCCCAGCAGTGGACGCAGGCGGCCACCGTCAGCACCCGCACTCTGCGCGGGACGCTCGTACACACGCTGGACACCGAGTGGTCGTGGCGCCTGCGGCTCATCGATCCCGCGGCGCGCGGCGAGGAGATGCGCGAGGAGGATTTCCCTACCGTGGCGAGCCTGGTGGCCGCGTGGGTGCGCGACGAGCGGGAGATGGTGGCCTGGGTCGCCTCGCTGTCCGATGCCGACCTCGTCCGCCTAGTGCCCGTCCCGTGGGGCCCCGAGTACCCGCGCTGGCAACTCATCTTCCACCTGCTGTCGCACAGCACTCAGCAGCGTGCGAAGGCATCCACGCTCCTGACACTGGCCGGGCACTCGCCGGGCGACATCGAGTTCCTGAATTACATCGGGCAGGCGTAACGCGCCGCCTATCCTCCCGCGCCTCCCGATCTGATTTACTGCGCGGGCACCTCCCGACCTTGGGCGAGGCGCACGAGGCGACGGAGGCAGCATGAAACTCGGACTCACCATCGGTTACGCGGGAGCCACGCTGGAGGTGCCCGTCGACCTCGTGCAGCAGGCGGAGCGCCTCGGCTTCGACTCCGTGTGGACGGCCGAAGCGTACGGCTCGGACGCCATCACGCCGCTCGCCTACCTCGCCGCCAAGACGGAGCGCATCCGCCTCGGCACCGGCATCATCCAGGTCGCCGCACGGACGCCCGCCGGCACGGCCATGGAATTGCAGACTGTCGACGCGCTGGCGGGAGGCGGCCGGGTGATCGGCGGCCTCGGCGTCTCCGGGCCGCAGATCGTGGAGGGCTGGTACGGGGTGCCGTGGGGCAAGCCGTACTACAAGCTCCGCGACTACATCACGATCATGAAGAAGATCTTCGCCCGCGAAGAGCCGGTCACGCACCAGGGCCGCGAGATCTCGCTCCCGTACACCGGCCCCGGCTCCGCGGGCATGGCGAAACCGCTGAAGTCGATCCTGCACATGAACCCGTACCTGCCGATCTGGCTGGGCTCCGGGAACCCCTCGAACCTGCGCCTTACCGGCGAACTGTGCGATGGCATCCTGCCGCTGGGCTTTGTGCCGGCGCGCATGGACTACTACCTGGAGCACCTGCAGGAGGGCTTCCGACGCTCCGGCACGGACAAGGCGATTGGCAATGGCTTCGAGTTCCAGCCGCGGGTCGCCGTGAACGTCACCGATGACGTGCGAGGTGCGCTGCGGGCGATGAAGCCGCGCATTGCGCTGTACGTCGGCGGCATGGGCCACCCGGAGTTGAACTTCCACAACCAGCAGATGGTCCGCCGTGGCTATGGGGACGCCGCGGGGCGCATCCAGGAGTTGTACCTGGCCGGCCGCAAGGCGGAGGCGCTGGAGGAAGTGCCGAACGAGTACTGCGACGAAGAGGCGCTGGTGGGCCCGCCCGCCCGCATCCGCGAGCGTGTGCGCGCCTGGCAGGACTCCGGCATTACCGGCCTGACCCTGCAGACCCGCCAGCCGGAGGCGCTGGAGGTGATGGCCGAAATCACCGGTGCCAGCAAGGGCGCGAGGGACTAGCGCGCCACGACCGGCGCGGGCCACGAGTACGCCTCGAACGCCCAGTCGAGGAGGCGGCGCGCGTCCTCCTCGCGGTTCGGCGCGTCCAGCAGCACCACGTAGATGCGGTGGCCGTCGCGCGTGGCGCTGCCGGCGTACGTCTTGCCCGCGGAGCGCGTGTACCCGGTCTTGAGGCCGTCCGCGCCCGCGTAGGTGTACAGCAGCGCGTTGTATGTCGACATCCGGATCGTCCGTGAACCCTCCGCGACCCACGAGCGCGCACCGGCGATCTCCGCCAGCACGGGGAACGTCATCAGATAGCGCGACATCGCGGCGAGGTCGTACGCGGTCGTGTACTGCGAACGACTGCCGAGCCCGTGCGGGTTGCTGAAGCGCGAGTCCTGCAGGCCGAGGCGCTTTGTGAGCGCCGTCATCTCCTCCGCGAACGCGAACTCGGAGCCCGAGAGGTGGCGGGCGATGGCGAGCGCAGCGTCGTTGCCGGAGGGCAGCATCAGCCCGTAGAGCAAGTCCAGCAGCGTGAACTCGTCCTCAGGGCGCAGCCCCATCACGGTGCTGCGCCTCATGGTGCTGGCGTCTACATCCACCGTCACCAGAGCATCGAGGTCGCCGCGCTCTGCCGCGATGATCGCCGTCGGGATCTTCGCCAGGCTGGCCGGGGCACGGCGCAGGTGTGGGTCGTGCTCATACAGCACCGCCATCGAGGCTTCGTCGACCACGATCGCAGAGGTGGCGGAGATCTTCGGCGGCGGCGCGTTGCCGCGACGCGCAGGGGCGGACGCCCACGGCTCCGGTATCGCGCGTCCGGGCTGGTACAGCACCGGTGGCGGCGCGTCGGTCGCAAGGTCAGCGTCGAGCGGTGCGACCAACCGGTCGGAAGCGAGCACGGCCGCGTCCGCCGTCGCAGCCGGGAGCATAAATGACGCTGGCTCCGTCGCCTCGGTCGCGCCCGTTGTGCAGCCGGCGATGAGCAACCCGGCCACCGCCGTCAGCAGCGACACGTTGCGCCAGCGAGGGAGCCGGTGGGTGGCAAGCGGTCGGGTCATGTTGCCTCGGCCAGCGGTGGAAGCGGCGAGTGGCGCGCATCCTACGCCCTGCGAGCGCGTGGCGTCCGCAAGGCCGGGGCTCGCTCGCCTACAATCGTGCGGCGCGTCCCACCCGCGCGTGGAGCCCGACCATGGCCTGGACACGCCTGCTCGTGGCCGCGCTCGGCATCGGCCTGCTCGCTGGCTGCTCGACCTCGTCGACGCCGGCGTCACCCGCAGTCAACGCGTCACGGCCCGCCGCGATGGCGAGCGACGCCGTGCATGTCACCGGCGAGGGCATCCCCGTCGCCGTCGAGCCTGCCCCTCTCGCTCCGGCACCCGAAACAGTGGTGACCGCCGGCGTGGTGCCTGTCGAGCCGGCGCCGGTGCAGGTCGTCGCGCCGAGCGCGATCGCTGCCGCCGCCCTAGCGCTGTCGCAGACACCAGGGCCCCCGGTGATCGTGCTGGACCCCGGCCACGGCGGCGCCGAGGTGGGCGCGGCGAATCACGGCATCGTCGAGAAGGAGTCCAACCTGGATCTCGCGTTCCGCGTGGAGGCGCTGCTACGTGAGGCGGGCGTGCGCGTCCTGCTCACCCGCGAGGACGACTCGCGCGCCGTGCCTCCGCCCGGCCTCCGGCCGGTGCCCGGCGGGAGCACCCGTCCTGCTCGTGTCGACGTGCAGGCCCGGGTCGATCTCGCCAACCTCGCCGGCGCCGCCGCGTTCGTCTCGATCCACTCCAACGGCCACAGCGACTCAAGCCTCCGCGGCATCGAGACCTACTACTCAAGCGTGCACGCGGAGGCGCCTCGCAGCCTCGCACTGGCGACGCACCTCCAGACGACTGCGCTCGGCGAACTCGCCGCCGCCGGGTTTCCGGCGGTGGACCGAGGCGCGCGCGACACCCAGTGCATGTACAACCGCAGCGGCACCTGCCGCGGCATCTTCGTGATCTCGCCGCCTCGGGTTACCCGACTGGAGGACGTGCTCCAGCGGGGCGGCGATCCAGTACGCGCTGGACTGGCACCGGGGGAGACCGAGGCCTCTACGCGCGCCACGTTGATGCCTGCAGCGCTCATCGAGCTGCTCTTCGTCAGCAACCCACAGGATGCCGCGATTCTCGCGGTCGAGGAGTCGCGCCAGGCGATGGCGCGTGGCGTGGCGGCCGGCATCCTCGCGTTCCTCGCCGAGGAAGGATTGTGGCCGGCGCAGTAGCCCGGTCGAGTGCTCGCGCGCCGCCTCAGTCCTGAACGTGATCCGCCAGCACCTCCGCAATCGTGCGGCGGGCGAGCGCGGCGAACGGGGGGTTCGACTCCACGTAGTACGGCAGCGCGATGAGCGCCCACGAGAGCGCCCAGCCGCGCCCGCGCGCCCACGTTGCGCGGTCCACGTCCAGCGCCGCCCGGAACACGTCGCGCACCTCGCGTGGGAGCAGCGCCCACGCGGGTAGTACGTCGCCGGCGGGGTCGCCGGTGCCCATGCACCCGAAGTCCATCACGGCGCTGAGCGCGCCATCGCGCACGAGCAGGTTGCCTGGCAGCAGGTCGCCGTGAATCCAGACCGGCGGCCCGTCCCACGCCGGTGCGCGCAGTGCGTCCTCCCACGCTGCCGTCGCGGCGCTGACATCAACCAGGCCGGCGCAGGCCGCCAGCGCGTGACGAGTGGAGGCGTCGCGCATCGCCAGCGGCACGCCACGCTGGTTGTTCTCCGGGCCGGGGCGTGGCCCGTCGGTCGCGTCGATTCCCCTCATCGCGACGATGAACGAGGCGAGCGCCGTTGCTGCCTGTCTGGGATCAGCGATGCGGTCGCGCTCGGCCGGTTCGCCCTCGATCCAGCGGTGGATCGCCCAGCGCGACGGATAGTCTTCGACCGGTTCGCCGATCGCGAGCGACGTCGGGATCGCGAGCGGCAGGTGTGGCGCGAGCCGGGGGAGCCACTCGTGCTCGCGCTCGATCTGGCGCTGCGGGCCCTCACCGGGCCGCCGAGGCAGCCGCGCGGCCATGCCATCGCCCAGCCGGTAGATCGCGTTGGAGGTGCCACTGCCTGCGACACGTTCGAGCGGCAGCGCGGCCCATTGCGGGAACTGCTCGGTGAGCAGCCGCCGCACGAGGGACTCGTCGATGTCGAACTCGTCGGCGTGCAGCCTGGCGATCATCGTCGGCCTTCGTGCGCGAGGTGAGGTGAGGTTGGTGGGCCCACTGGGATTCGAACCCAGGACCGATGGATTAAAAGTCCACTGCTCTGACCACTGAGCTACGGGCCCGGATCGAGATTACCCGGATCAAGCCGCGCGAGACAGGCCGGGTTGTATCTTGCAGCGGTCCCGAACGGATCGGGATAGTGGGGCGGCTGCTGGGCCCAGGCGCCGCCTACTAAGGGATAAACCGAAACGTGCCTGGGTCAGGGAGGTTGTTTGGACCGACGACAAGCACGCTCCCGTCTGGTAGGCGCGTTGCGGTGTGGTTGGTCCGCGGCTCGGACATGGGTGGGAGCGATCCGAAGGCTCCGATCGTCGGATCAAACAACTCGACCGTGGCTAGTGCCTCGCCGAAACCATGACCCGCGTTCGCAAGTCCACCGACGATCAGGATCCGTCCGTCGGCGAGCAGCGTCATAGTTTGTGAAGTGCGTCCGGTGCTCATCCCAGGCAGCTTGTGCCCGGCGCGGGCTGAGGGCATGAGGAGCGCTGCGTCAGACAGCGTGTCGTTTTCCTCGCAACAGCCGCCTGCGAACAGCACGCTACCGTCTGCCAGCGCGACTACGTTCGTGGGCCAGGCGTCGAGGCCTTCAGGTGGGGAGAGATGGTCGAGCGTGCCGGCTGCGAGATCGAATATGGCCACCTCGCCGCCTCCGACGATGAGCACCTCGCTCTCCCCGACGAGCAGCGCGCGCGGCATGTCGAAGGCCGGAGGCAATTCAACCGACAAGCTCACCGTGCCGCCCGTCGTCGGATCGAAGATCTCCATGTTCCGCGGCCGATCGCCGCGCCCGATCCCTCCTATGACGAGCACCCGACCGTCCGGCATGAGTATGGCGTCGTGGGACACTCGCGGGGCACTGAGCGTTCCCGCCACCGCGAACACTCCGAGTTCCGGATCGTAGATCTCGATCTCCGCCAGGTACGGGTAGGGCTCGACGGATGGATCGCTCATGCCGACACCGCCAATGAGGACCACGCGACCGTCCGGCAGGAGCGTCGCCGTGTGAGTCTGACGGGGAAACACGAGCGCGCCGGCTGGCGACCACCTGTTGGTGTCAGGGTCGTAGCGCTCCGCCTCCGCCACGAGTCCCGATGACCCGACACAGCACCCTCCTGCGACGAGCACTGTGCCACCGTTCAAGAGCGTCGCGGAGTGGAATGAGCGGGCGATCTCGGGACTCGCCGCAACAACGAACGTCGATTGCGGTGGTGCAGCAGGTGCTTCGGTGGCTGTTGCTGTTGGCGCTGGCGGGGTGGCGGCCGGCCCCGCCCCAAGCGGTGCCCCCGACTCGTTCATCGACTGCATGGCGATGAGGAAGACAGCGCCGGCGGCCACGGCGCCAGCCCCCAGGGCGATCCGCCCGGCCCACGTGGCAACGCGTTCGCCGAGCCAGCCGAGCGGCCCGGCAAGGTGCATCCGACCGCGGGCGGTTCGAGACGCCTCGGCCGGCTCGCCGTCCCAGGCCGCGAGTTGGTATCGATCCGGGAGCTCCAGCTTCGCGAGCATGTTCGAGACGTGCATCTTCACGGTCGGCAGGGCGACATGCAGCTGATCGGCGATCTCGGCGTTCGAGTGGCCAAGACGCAACTGATCCAGCACTCGCCACTCAGCGGGCGTGAGTACATCGGGGTGCGGCGGACGACCGCGAACGTGCCGATTCTTGAACCATTGCATGCATACAACCTACGCGGCCGATCGGACGATTTACTACATACTCGGTGATGTGGTGGGTGAGGTGGCGCGCAGAGGGGTGTGCTCCGTGGGCGGTGCAAGCGCGGACTTGCCGCGGTCCCGAACGGATCGGGACATTGGTCCATAGAGCCTGCCGTGCAGCCCATCGACCCAATAGATGCAGCGGCGTCCGACGTGGCGTCCGCGGAAGGATCTCCATGTCAGTTCTCCGAAGGTTCTCCGGCCTCGCGCTCGTCGCCGTAGCACTCGTCGCAGTGGGATGTTCACCCGCGGCGCCGTCCGGCATGGCCACGCCCGCGGCGGGTGGCGAGACGATCGCCACTACGCCCGCGCCCCAGACCGTCGAGGTCATGCTGGGCGAGCTCTACATCGAGCCGAAGATGATCGAGGTGCAGGGCGGGACCGACTTGACACTGAAGGTCTACAACGAGGGCGTCATCGCCCACGACCTGCAGGTGGAAGGGGTGGGACAGACCGCCCTACTGAACCCGAAGACGGGCGAAGACCTGAACCTCGGTGTGCTGCCCGCGGGTGAATACAACCTGTTCTGCAGGGTGGCCGGCCACGCGCCCGGTGGCATGACGGCGCGCCTCACTGTCACCGAAGCGCCCGAGGGTGCCGCGCACGCCGACCCGTCTCACACGCCGGCCACCCCGGGCGTGATGACCGCGGACGAGATGGACGCCCTGCACATGGCGGTCATTGCCGCGTTCCCGGCGGAGACGCAGGGCAAGGGCAACCTGCCAATGGAGCCCGTCATTGTCGATGGGGTGAAGGTCTTCGAGCTCACGGCAACTGAACTCGACTGGGAGGTGGAGCCGGGCAAGTTTCGCAAGGCGATGGCCTACAACGGCCAGGTGCCCGGCCCGCAGATCCGCGTGGACCTGGGCGATACGGTTCGCATCGTCTTCCACAACGAACTGCACCACTCATCCTCGATCCACTTCCACGGCCTGTTGGTACCGAACAACATGGACGGCGTCCCCGGCCTGACCCAGGACCCGGTGAAGCCGGGCGAGACGTTCGTGTACGAGTTCACGGTTCGCAACAACGGGTCGCACATGTACCACTCGCACCATGACGCCGCGACACAGGTGCCGATGGGCTTGCTGGGCGCCTTCATCGTGAACGACCCCGCCGATCAGGTCACCGACCAGGACTACGTGATGATCCTGAACGACGGCCCACTGGGGTACACGATCAACGGCAAGGGCTTCCCGGCGACGGAGCCGCTGGTCCTGAACTTCAACGAAACGATCCGCATCCGCTACATGAACGAAGGCCTGCAGATCCACCCGATGCACTTGCATGGCATTGCTCAGCAAGTTGTCGCGCGCGATGGCTTCCCGTTGCCGCAGCCGTACTGGGCGGACGTGGTGACCATCGCTCCGGGCGAGCGCATCGATGTGATCGTGACCGCCAACGAACTGGGGGTGTGGGCCTTCCACTGCCACATCCTCACTCACGCGGAGAGCTCGGAAGGCATGTTCGGGATGGTGACGGCGATGATCGTGACCGAGTAGCGGGCTGTCACGGCCCGCCATGAGGACACCGAACGGGGCGCGTGAGCGCCCCGTTCGCGTTCCCATCACCAGAAGTCGGCGCAATCCGCGCAAATGTGCGTCCGTCCCGGGCAAGGGTGACGGCACCGTATGGCCCCAACCATATGCGCCGCCGCGCGGCAATTCGCCGTGGCGAGCTGTTCATGATCAAAGCTCGCTACGGCCACGTGCTGATTCGCTCGGCGTACGCGCCGGTCGACCCGGCTCACCGTCGCGGCGTCACGGTGTCCCGCATCGAAGAACTCGCCGCGCTGGCGGACAGCCGCCACGAACCGATCATCTACGTAGAGACGCCCACCGAGACATCGTTCTTCGTGCAGGACCTCCCCAACTCCATCTACTCGTTTGTGCTGCCCAATGCCGGCGGAGAGCAGGGAGCGTATGACCCCGCCTTCGCCCGGTAGGCTGCTGGTGATGGTGGTGGCGATTGGCATCCTGATCGGCGTGGTCGGGATCGTCCAGGGCTCCACGCCCGCGAACTACGTGCCGGCTTCGTTCGCGGGCGTGAGAGCCGTGCCCTACGACATCAGTCAGATCACCCCTTACGAGTGTCTGGGGCAAGGGGTGAGCACGCTCATCACGGGGTCGGGCGGAAACATCAAGGGAACCAAGGGCAACGACCTCATCCTGGGCTCCTCAGCAAAGGGGTCACTTGCGGGGCAGCAGGGCAACGACTGCCTGGTAGGCGGTGCCGGCGCGGACTCACTCGATGGCGGGCCCGGCACCGACGTGTACATCGGCAACTCGCTCGCCACCTTCAAGCGCTGCGCGGTGATCATCCGCCGCTAGCATCCGCTAACCTCGTCCCCGCACCGGCCGAGGGGATGCGCATGCTGATCGCCACCTGGAACGTGAACTCCGTGAGCGCGCGCCTGCCCCGGCTGCTGGAGTTCCTGGAGGCCGTCAGTCCGGACGTGCTCTGCCTGCAGGAGACCAAGGTCACGCAGGACACCTTCCCGAGGATGGACGTGGAGGCCGCCGGCTACCGCGTGGTGGACCACAGCGGTGGCCGCTGGGCCGGTGTCGCGCTGCTGGTGCGCGAGGGTCTGCCGGTCGAGGACGTCGCCATCGGTCTGCCCGGTGAACCCCTGCCCGATGAGGCGCGCTGGATCGAGGCGACCGTGAGCGGCATCCGTGTCGCCTCGGTGTACGTGATCAACGGGCGCACGCTGGATGATCCGATGTTCGCGCACAAGCTGGTGTTCCTGGAGGCGATGCGCCGCCACATCGCCGCGCACGCCGCCGCGCATCCGGACATCCCACTCGTCATCTGCGGTGACTACAACATCGCTCCGGCAGACATCGACGTGTACGACCCGCGGGCGTGGACTGGCACCACGCACACGTCGCCGGAGGAGCGTGGCCTGCTGAGCGGCATGCTGGAGGCCGGTATGGTGGACGCCTACCGGCACCTGTCACCGGAGACGGTGCAGTACACGTGGTGGGACTATCGCGGTGGCGCATTCCACAAGAACGAGGGCCTGCGGATCGACCTCATCCTCACCAGCCGGTCACTGGCGCCGCGGCTCCGCTCGTGTGCGATCGCGCGTGACTTCCGCAAGGGTGCCAAGCCATCCGATCACGTCCCGCTGCTGCTGGAGATCACCGACGCGTAGCGCGTGCCCGCTTAGCGCCGACGAGGGCGGTCGGGAAGCACCATCCACGTCATGAACCGCGCCATCCGCACGGCGCGACGCAGCGCCACGCGCACGCCGCCGCGTGCCCGCGGCTGCGCCGCGAGCGTCCGCAGTGCCTCCGCGAACCCGCTGAGCACCGGGTAGCCGTGCCCCGCCAGCGCCGCGTCCGGCGTCATCTCCGCGAAGCGCGAGAGCGTCCGCAGGTACTCGCCATCGTCGAGGTTCGCCGCACGTAGTGACCGCGCGAGGCCGTCCTGGTGCGAGATCACGAGGTCGCCGACGAACGCCACGCCCGCCCGACGCGCGATGAAGCACATCGACCCGGCCGTATGCCCGGGCGTCGGGATCGCGTCGATCCCCGGTGCCACCTCACAGGCACCGTCGAGCGGCTGGTCGACGCGCACCGTGCTGCTACGCCCCGGGCCGCGTCGCGGGCCTCGACGGCGGGCGAGCGCCGCTGAGACGCGCCAGCCGCTCGCACTGCCGTCCCCCTCGCAGTCGCCACGTCCGAGGGCGACACGCGCGCCGAGCGCCGTCGCGACCGTCTGAGCGGACGCGGCGTGATCGAAGTGACCGTGCGTCAGCAGCACGTGCGTCACCGCCGCGCCGGCGGCCGCCTCGCGCGCCTGTTCGATCAGCGCGTCCGCGTTCCGCGCGAAGCCGGGATCGATGAGCACAAACGAGCCGTCATCGGCGCGTGCCAGGTACGCGTTGCAGCCGCGCGTGCGTTCCATCCACCAGACGCCGGGCAGGAGTTCAACGGCCATGTGGCATCAATTCACCGAAGGGTCTTCGGGATACCAGCCGTACATCGCCATCGGCCCGTGCTGACGTCGAAGGACGCGTTGCCAGAGCGTGCCGGGGTCATCCGTGAACGGGTCATCCGGTGCCGCGTCCGCCACGAACCACGCCTCCTCGACGATCTCGCCCTCCAACTGGCCGGGACGCCAGCCGGCGTAGCCGTGGAACACGCGCAGCGCGAGCACCGCGGACATCGCTTCGATCGTGGACACCGCGAGGTTCAGCAGCCCCACGCCGTCCCGGATCTGCGTCCACCACTCGACGGGGGTTCCCTCGCGCATCCGCGCCAGCCCGAGGATGGCGGAAGGCTCCACCGGGCCGCCGCTGAACAGCGCCGCCGGGTGCGAGGCGACGCCCGCCCACTCCAGCGCGGCATCCGCGGCGCGCATCTCCTGAGGCCGGTTGATCACCAGCCCGAACGCGCCCTTCTCATCGTGGAAGCACATGTAGACCACCGTCCGCTCGAAGTTTGGGTCTTCGAGCACGGGCGTGGCGATGAGTAACCGGCCGGCAAGCGATGGCGTCATCATTGGATCATCCGCGCCCGTGGGCGCTCGGGCCAGCGACGCGCGATACCCTGTCTTGAGAAGAGTTCGTGCAGGGAGCGATGTATGGCCGGCACCGGTGTGATTGATGTAACCGATGTGACGTTCGAGCGGGACGTGATCGAGGCTTCCTACCGGCAGCCCGTGGTCGTTGACTTCTGGGCGCCGTGGTGCGGCCCGTGCGTCACCCTGGGCCCGATGATCGAGCGCATCGCCGCCGAACACCCGGATGTTCGCCTCGTGAAGATCAACGTGGACGACAGCCCGATGGTGGCGCAGGCGTTCGCGATCGAGAGCATCCCCGCCGTGATGGCGTTCTTCAATGGCGATGTCGCGAGTTCGTTCCTCGGTGCCATGCCGGAGCCGGACGTGCGCGCCTTCTTCGACCGCCTCGGGCCAGCGCCAGCCGACTTGCTGGTGGCTGAGGCGGACGCCGCGCTCGCCGCTGGTGACTTCGAGGGCGCAGCCGCCCGCTATGGCGCCGCCTTCAGCATCGATGGCGCGCATCCCGGCGCGCGCGCCGGGCTGGCGTCGCTGCTCATCGATGAGGGCGAGATCGACGAGGCCGAGGCGCTGCTCAACGGCACCGAGGCGACGGCAGCGGTGCAGGCGCAGCGCGCCCGCATCGCCTTCGCACGCGGCACGGCCGATGTGGACGTTGACGCGCTGCTCGCGCGCCTCGCCGCGGACGAGGACGACGTGCCCGCGCACTACGGCCTCGGCTGCATCGATGCCAGCGCGGGCCGGTACGAGGACGCGCTGGAGCACTTCCTGACGGTCGTAATGTTCAACCGCGAGTACGAGGCGGATGGCGGCCGGCTACGGGCGCTGGAAATCTTCGACCTGCTCGGTCCGGATGACCCGCGGACGCACGAATACCGGCGGCGCCTGGGGATGCTGCTCTTCTAGCCGCCCGTTCGTCTCAGGCGTGCGGGTGACCGTGCATCGAGAGCGGCTCCAGGCCATGCTCGAACAGCAGCGCGGAGTCGGTCAGCACGTCACGGCTCGGGCGGTCCGCCACCACGCGCCCCCCGTCCAGCACCACCGTCCGAGGCAGGATGTCGCCCACCAGCGCCAGGTCGTGCGTCGCCACGATGATCGTGAGCCGCAGGCGATCCAGCAGCTCGATCAACTCGCGCCGAGACCGCGGGTCCAGGTTTGCGGTCGGCTCGTCCAGTGCGAGCAGCGGTGTCCCCATCGAGAGTACCGAGGCGATCGCGACCCGCTTCTTCTGTCCGAGGCTCAGGTGATGGGGCGCACGCGACTCGAACTCCTGCATTCCCACGGCGGCCAGCGCTTCGCGAGCCCGCGCCAGCACCTCGTCGCGTGGGAGACCCATGTGCAGCGGGCCGTATGCCACGTCTTCCAGCACCGTGGGCGAGAACAACTGGTCGTCCGGGTTGGAGAACAGCAGGCCGACCTTCGCGCGGATCGAGCCGAGCGTGCGCTCCTCTAACCGTTCGCCGAACACGGTGATGTCGCCCCGCTGCGCGCGGTAGATGCCGTTCAGGTTCAGGAGCAGCGTGGACTTCCCGGAGCCGTTCGGCCCCACCAGCGCCACCTTCTCGCCCGGCTCCACCCGCAGGTTGATGCCGTGCAGCGCCTGCGTGCCGTCCGGGTACGCGTACTCGAGGCCTTCGACCTCCAGCGCCGCGACGCTCTCCGTCCGTTCGCTCACATCGAGGGTCATAGCCGCGCTCCCGCCTGCATCGCCACGCCGAGCACCACGAACGCGGCCGCTGCCGCGAGGTGCAGCGCGGGCAGCGGGGGATCGTCGAGGAATCTCGGTTCGCCTCGGTAGCCGCGCGCCTGCATCGCGGCGTGGACGCGCTCGCTGCGCTCCAGGCTGCGCACGAACAGCGACCCGGCCATGTGGCCCACCACCCGTGCACGCCAGCGCACCGAGCCGCCCCCGTGCAACCCGGGCAGCCGCGCGCTGCGGCTGTCGCGCGCGCGGATCATTCGTTGCGCCTCCTCGCCAATGACGAAGAAGTAGCGGTAGGTGAACGAGATCGTCGCGACGAGCAGCCGAGGGACGCGCAGCCACCTCAGGGCGCGCAGGATCTGCACCATCGGCGTGGAGGAGACCAGCACCACTGCCATCGCCACCGAGAGCCACGATCGCGCGAGGATCGTCGCGACGGCCTGGATGCCCTCGTCGCTGGCGGTCCAGCCCAGCAGCGGCAGCGTGAACACCGTCTCACCGGGGCGCGTGAACATCAGCGGCACGGCGGCCATCACGAACGGCAGCGCCAGAAACGTCCGCCGCAGCACCAGCCACGGCCCCAGGCGCGAGGCGATGACGAGCGCCAGCACCGGCAGCGCCAGCAGGCCGATCGCCGTCCAGTCCGCCTCGCGCGTGGTGCTGATCACCAGCACGTACGCGAACACCGCGGGCACCTTGGCACGCGCATCCAGCCGATGCACCGGGCTGTTGCGGTGCGCGTATCGATCGAGGTGCGCGGCGATGCTCATCGGGCGGCCGTTAGCAGGGCGTCATCCACCCGGCGTCGCGCGGCGCCGCAGGACCTGGCCGAAGCCGTAGGTCAGTCCTGCCACGATGACCACGCCGGCGATGCCGGCTAGCGCCGTGGAGAGCACCTCGTTCTCGATGCCCGGGATGGTGTAGTCCGGCAGGATCTCGTAGCCGGGGACCTTGGCGGTGTCGATGAACTCGTGATCCTCGGCGACGCGCTCCAGGCCGTCCGGTTCGCCGGAGGCGAGCCAGGCCGTGGAGACGGCGAACACCGCCGAGATCAGGATGCCCGCAAGAAGCAGACCGCGTGTACGCCCCATGTGCAGTCTCCTACCGTGTGGCCGCGGCAGGGCGCGGCACCAGGTCTGGGCGGGTGGCAAGGACGAATCCGAGCGCGGCGGCGGTGATCAGCCCCTCGCCGATGCCGATCAGGGCGTGCACGGACACCATCGCCGGGAACACCACCTCCAGCGGCGACGTACCGGAGGCCGCGAGTTGCAGCGCGGTCGCGATCGCGGAGGCCTCCACCGTGATCCACGCTGCCACGAAGGCGATCCCGAGCGCGGCCGCGTTGCCGAGGGCGAACGGGCGGCAGACGCGGTAGATCAGCGTGGCGAGCAGCACTGTGATGATGCCCATGTTCAGAATGTTGGCCCCCATCACCACCAGGCCGCCGTCCTGGAACAGCAGTGCCTGCAGTGCGACCACGGCGGTCAGCACGATGATCGCGGCCCACGGGCCCAGCAGGATCGCCGCCAGAGCGCCGCCCACCATGTGGCCCGACGTGCCGCCCGCGACCGGGAAGTTCATCATCTGCGCGGCGAAGATGAATGCCGCCATCACGCCCATCAGCGGGACGGCACGCTCGTCTAGGTCGCGATCCGCGAATCGCACCGCGAGTGCGAGTACCACGATGGCGATCACCCACGCCGCCAACGAGATCGGCGTGGAGAGGAATCCATCCGGGATGTGCAATCCCGGTGGGAGCATGGCGCCTGCTGGCGCGGAGACTGTCGCGGCAAGGATCACGATGCTGCCTGTCCCTGCTCGATCCGCGCCCGGCACCCGGGGCACCGGCCGCGAAGCGCCAGGTGGCGCACCGAGACTTCGAATCCGGATTGTTCGCGGATTTCCCGCTGCAGGCCGGCGATCGAAGTGAGCGGCACTTCGACCTCTGCTCCACACCCGTCGCAGGTCACGTGGTGGTGCCCGGGCTGATCGGCGACCCACTCGAACCGCATCTCGGCCTGAGGTGTTCGCATGGCGTGCACCAGGCCAGCACCTTCCAGCGTCTCCAACGCGCGGTACACGGTGGATCGAGCCACCCGCGTCCACGCGTCATCCTCGTGCAGTTGCGCCAGCACCTCGTCCGCCGTCCGATGCCCACCGCCATGCCGTAGCGCGGCAGCCACGGCCAGCCGTGGCGCGGTCCGGCGCAGGCCGGCCGCGCGGATCGCCTCGGTGGTGTCGGTTTCGCAGCAGATCGTCGGCCACCTTCGGTGTTGCGACTATTCGCGTCTACGGAGCATCGCGGGAGCCGGAGCGCTCGTCAAGGCGGCCGTCACCAGCACCCCGCATTGGCCCGCTTGCGGACGCCGAGGGGAGCGCGACACACTGACAGCGCACCCCAATCTGAAGGCGAGCGTGTCCATGCCGTCCATCCTTGAGACCTACGAGGCGATGCACGGAGGGTCGCGCGTGCTGGCCGCCCAGGCCGCCACCGTCTTCCCCTCCGGCGTTACGCACGATGCCCGAGCCTTCTCGCCGTTCCCCGTCTACATCCAGCGCGCCGATGGCCCACGTAAGTGGGACGTGGATGGCAACGAGTACGTCGACTACATCGGCGGTCACGGGGCGTTGCTGCTGGGCCACAACCGGCCAGAGGTGATGGCCGCGGCGCGCGCGGCGATGGAGCGCGGGACGCACTTCGGCGCCAGCCACGACCTGGAGATCCAGTGGGGCCAGCAGGTGATCCAGATGGTCCCCTGCGCCGAGCGCGTCCGCTTCACCTCCTCTGGCACCGAGGCGACGATGATGGCGCTGCGCCTGGCGCGCGCTTACACCGGCCGCGAACGCCTCGTGAAGTTCGTCGAGCACTTCCACGGCTGGAACGATCAGGTGGTGGGCCATCTCGTCGAGGATGACGAGCACCCTCACTCGGTGGGCGTGCCGGACGCGCTGTACGAGCACCTCACGGTGCTGCGGGATGGCGACGAGGCGGCGCTGGAGACGGTGCTGAAGCGTCGTGACACCGCGGCCGTGATCCTGGAACCTTCCGGGGCGCACTGGGGCACCCACCCCGTCTCGCCTGAGTTCCTGCGCGCCATCCGCCGCCTGACCGCCGAGACCGGCACGCTGATGGTCATGGACGAGGTCATCACCGGCTTCCGCATGGCCCCCGGTGGCGCCTCCGAGCGGTACGACGTGATCCCGGACCTCACGACCCTGGCGAAGATCCTCGCGGGCGGCTTCCCGGGCGGGGCGGTCGCCGGTCGCTCCGAGATCCTCGACTTCATCGAACTGCGCGAGGCGGACACGGACTGGAACTCCCGCCGCCGCATCGCGCACCAGGGCACGTTCAACGCGAACCCAGTGTCCGCCGCCGCCGGTGTGACCGCACTCCGACTGATCGCGGAGGGCGACCACTGCGCTCAGGCGGATGCCACCGCCGCGCTGCTGGTGAGGTCGCTCAACGACCTGTTCCGGACGGCGTCCGTGCCTGGCTCGGCGTTTGCGACCTCCAGCATGTGGCACGTGAACCTCGGCTACGCCGCACCGAAGCCGGCCGACGTGGAGTGGGACGCCGCCGAGGAACCTCACGGCATCGTTCCGGCGCTCACACGGCCGCTGCGCCAGGCGCTGTATAACCACGGCGTGGACCTCATGGGTAACGGCGGCATGGTCTCCAGCGCCCACGGCGAGCGAGAAGTTGCGGACACCGTGCGCACCTTCCGCGCCGCGATCGATGACCTTCGCGCGGAAGGCCTGCTGGGCTAGCGCACGCGGAAGCGGGCGAATCTCGGGCGCTGCGCCGGGATAACAGCAGAATTTTGCGCAAACACGGCTGTGCTCTCCTGTGGACAACTCGGGGGATGCGAGGGCGCCGCTGGTTCCCGATCACTGACATACTCCGCCCGTGCGGTGGAAACTCATCCGCGTCCTGCGGCAGTCAATGCTGCGCGGCGCATACGTGGCGGGTGCCGGTTTCGGTCTCGCGCTTGTCCCTGGGGCAGGCGGCTTCATGCTGGCCAGCGGCCCGGTGGTGACCATCGTCGAGAGCGTGGTCAGCGCCATCCCGGCCGGCCCGGCTGAACTCCGCGCCACCGTCGTCCCGCTCCGGGGTCCCACCGAAGGCGCAGTCTCTGTTGTCCTCGTGAGTGAGCGGGCGCTGGAGGCGTCCCGCATTGCGGTGGCCGAAGCTGACGCCGAGACGACCGCCGACGCTCAAGCCGCCATCGTGCAGCAGCCTGAACCGCCCGCTCCCACAGTGTCGGTGCCCGCGGTCATCAAGGATCGCGAGCCGCCCCTGCAGCCCGGCGATGTGGTTCCGGCCACGCTCTCGTTCTATTACTGCGAGGAAGGCCCCGGCGGCCTGCATCCTGGCGACGGGGGCGGCTTCTGTGGCGTGATGCGGGACGGGACCGTGGTGTATGAGGGCGCGGCTGCCTGTGCCTACGCGTACCTCGGCCAGCAGTTCCGCGTGATCGGCGACCCTCTGGGCCTGATCTACCGCTGTGCAGACACCGGAAGCGCCGTACACGGCCAACACCGGGATATCTGGTTCCACGACAGCGACGCCGGCTGGTCCTGGCAACTGGCGATGGGCCAACAGGTGCTCATCGAGATTCTGCCCTGACCCCTGCCCGGACGGGCGTGCGAGGTCGGTTCCTCATCCAAACTTCACCATGCGCTGCGGGGCATGCACTTGCCCATCGGCTCAATGCACGTCATCATCGATTGTGCAGGTATACACAAACCCACCGGGCATGATCCCGGTGCCACCGCCCCGTCCGCCCCGGGTGACACGCCCGTTAGAGGAATGGAACAGATGACGACTGACGCCAGCCGCCGAGAATTGCGGGCCGATATCGGCCTGCGCATCCGTGAGTGGCGCCTCCGTCGGGAGATGTCCCAGGCGGACGTCGCCCGCCATGCGAGCATCACCCAGGCCTCCCTGTCCAACTACGAGAACGGCAAGCGCGATATGCCCCTGTCCACGCTGATTGGCGTGGCCGGTGCGTTGAACGTCTCGCTCGGTGACCTGCTCGACCTCCCCGACGTGATCGTCGTGCGGGACTCCCTGCTCGGCCGGGCGGTGGAGCAGCTCCAGACGCGCGTGCCGGTGGGCGCTGCGGAGGCCGCCTCCTAGGCCGCCTCCTAGGCACGGCACGGTTCGATGAACTCACGGACGGCCCCTGCAGCAATGCGGGGGCCGTCTGGTTTTTTCCGCGGATCGGGCCCGCAAGCGGTTCCTCCGCCCGCGTATACTCACGACGACGCACATCGCTGAGGGGGGCACATCTTGGCCAATGACCGACCATCGACGCTCGGAGCCCTGAAGGCCGCAGGCATTCAGGTGCTGCCCGTTCGCGAAGAGATGAGGAACAACCTCATCGCGAAGATCCGGAGTGGAGAGACGATCTTCCCCGGCATCGTGGGCTACGACGAGACCGTCATCCCGCAACTCCAGAACGCGATCCTCTCCGGGCAGGACGTCATCCTGCTCGGTGAGCGCGGCCAGGCGAAGTCGCGCATCATCCGCGCACTCACCTCGCTCCTGGATGAATGGACGCCGGTCCTCGCCGGGTGCGAGATCCCGGAAAACCCGTACCGCCCGATCACCTCATTCGGCAGGACGCTGGTCGCGGAGCAGGGCGACAACGCCCCCATCGAATGGATGAACCGTTCCGAGCGATACGGCGAGAAGCTGGCCACGCCGGACATCACCATCGCTGACCTCATCGGCGAGATCGACCCGATCAAGGTGGCGGAGGGCCGCTACCTCTCCGACGAACTGACGATTCACTTCGGGCTGATCCCGCGCACCAACCGCGGCATCTTCGCGCTGAACGAACTCCCTGACCTGCAGGAGCGCATCCAGGTGGGCCTCCTGAACGTCATGGAGGAGCGCGATGTCCAGATCCGCGGCCACAAGGTGCGCCTGGAATTGGACGTGCTGGTGGTCGCCACGGCCAACCCGGAGGACTACACCAACCGCGGTCGCATCATCACCCCGCTGAAGGACCGCTACGGCTCTCAGATCCGCACCCACTACCCGCGCAACATCGAGAACGAGATCGCGATCATGGAGGCGGAGACCACCCACCTCCGCACGGACGAATTCGAGATCATCGTGCCGGAGTACATGAAGGAGATCGTCGCGGAGATCACGCGTCTGGCGCGCCGCTCGCCGGACGTCAGCCAGCGCTCCGGTGTCTCCGTCCGCGCCTCCGTCGCGAACTACGAGGCGATGCTCGCGAACGCGATGCGCCGCGCGATCCGCCTCGGCGAGACCGTCGTCGTGCCGCGCATCTCCGACCTGCCGTTCGTCGTCCCCTCGCTCCAGGGCAAGGTGGAGTTCGAGACGGTGGAGGACGGCAAGGACGAGCAAATCCTCGATCGCCTGATCCAGGGTGCCGTGGTCGCCACCTTCAACCGCACCGTCGGCGAGGTCGACCTCGAGCCCATCGTCGAGGCGTTCAAGACCGGCCGTGCCGTGGAGGCCGGCGAGGCGCTCCCGTCCGCTAACTACACCCGCCTGCTCCGCGACATCGAGGGGCTCGCCGAGGTCGTCGGTTCGATCACCAGCGATGAGCGGCCGCAGGTTCAGGCCTGCGCCGTGGAGTTCGTGCTGGAGGGCCTGCACCTCAACAAGCGCCTGAACAAGGACCGCGTCGGCGGACAGGCGCTCTACCGGGGGTAGCCGCGAGGCCGACCCCCACGCCGAGGAGAATCGAGGCCGCGCATGCCCCTCACGTTTCGGTACAGCGAATGGGACGGGACCCAGACGATCCCGTCGCTGGACGCGGACGACGTGCTGGAGGCGCTGTCCGACGACCTGATGAACTTCGGCGACCTGCAGCACGCGCTGCGCAACCTGATGCAGCGCGGCACGCGCACGCCGCAGGGCGACCGGATGCAGGGCCTCCGCGACATCCTCCAGCGGCTGCGCCAGATGCGCCGCCAACGCCTGGATCAGTACGACATGGGCGGCGTGATGGATGACATCCGCCGCCAACTCGAAGAAATCCTGGAGATGGAGCGGGACACGCTCCGCGACCGCATGGGTGAGGCGGGCGAGCAGGGCCTTCAGGACCAGCAGCCCGGCGATGGGCAGCAGGGCCGCTCCGAGCAGGGCCAGGACGCGCAGGGTGACCAGCCGCAGGGCCTGGAGGGCATGGACGGCGAAGGCGACGCGGACGGCCACTCCGCCGATGGCGAAGCGGACATGGGCACGCCCGGCCAGGCCGGGCGCCGTCAGCCCGGCGCGCAGGCCCAGCGCGGGCAACAGCAGCGCGGTCAGCGCGGACAGTCATCGCCACAGTCCGGACAGCCCTCGGGCAGCCCTCAGTCGGGCGAGCCCGGCGATGGCAGCGAGCCCGGTCAGTCGGGCGAGCAGGGCCAGGCCGGCGGTGGGCAGCAGTCCCCGGAGCAGCAGTTCCAGGAGATGCTCCAGCGCATCGCGCAGCGCAAGCAGGACTTCCTGGACGGCCTCCCGCAGGACGCCCCCGGCCAGATGAAGGAGCTCCAGAACTACGAGTTCCTGAACCCGGAGGCACAGCACAAGTTCCAGGAGTTGGTGGATCAACTCCGCCAGGCCATGACCAACCAGTTCTTCAAGGACGTCGAGAAGATGGTCCAGGAGATGTCCGAGGGCGACGTCCAGCGGATGAAGGACATGGTGAAGGCGCTCAACGACATGCTCGCGCAGAAGATGCGCGGGCAGGAGCCGGACTTCGAGTCCTTCATGGACCAGTTCGGCGACATGTTCGGCGACAACCCGCCGCAGTCGCTCGACGAACTGATCGATCAGATGCAGGCGCAGATGCAGGCGATGCAGTCGCTGATGCAGTCGATGCCCGGTGACCAGCGCGATGCGCTGCAGAGCCTGCTCTCGGACCGCCTCGGCGACCCGGAACTGCAGTCGGAACTCTCCGAACTGGCGCAGAACCTGGACTTCATGAACCCGAACCAGGGCGACCCATCCTCCTACCCGTTCCGCGGCGACGAGGAAATCGGCCTGGAGCAGGCGATGCAACTGATGTCGGAGATGCACGACATCGACGACATGGAGCGCGACCTGGAGCGCGCCCAGTACACGGGCGACCTGGAGAACGTGGACCTGGACCAGCTCCGCGACCTCCTGGGCGATGACGCCGCCCAGCAGTTCGAGGAGTTGAAGAAGCTGCTCGAGGTGCTGGAGCAGGCCGGCTACGTCCGCCGCGAGGGCGACGAGTGGAAGTTGACCCCACGCGGCACGCGCATGATCGGCCAGCGCGCCCTCACCGAGATCTACAAGCAACTGAAGAAGCACGGCCTGGGCAACCACGCCATGCCAGAGGCGGGACGCCACGGCGAGCGGCTGGACGAGTCCAAGCCGTACGAGTTCGGTGACCCGTTCCACCTGGACATGCGCCGCACGATCATGAACGCGCTGGAGCGCGAGGGCCGCGGTGCGCCGGTCAGCCTGGACCCCGAGGACTTCGAGGTCTACCGCACCGAGATCGTCACCACGACGGCGACGGTGCTGATGGTGGACCTCTCCTGGTCGATGGCACTCCGAGGCTCCTTCCAGGCCGCCAAGAAGGTGGCGCTGGCGCTGCAGAACCTGATCCGCACGCTGTACCCGAAGGACACGCTGTACGTCATTGGCTTCTCCGCCTACGCGCGCGAGTTGAAGCCGCAGGAGTTGCCGTACGTCCGCTGGGACGAGTCCGTGCTGGGCACCAACATGCACCACGCACTGATGCTGGCGGAGCGGATGCTGGCGAAGCATCGAGGCGGTTCCAAGCAGATCCTGATGATCTCGGACGGCGAGCCCACGGCGCACCTGGAGCGCGGCCGCTCCCAGTTCGCCTACCCGCCGAGCCCGATCACGATCCGCGAGACGCTGAAGCAGGTGAAGCGCGTCACCCAGCAGGGCGTGACCATCAACACCTTCATGCTGGACCGCAACCACTACCTGAAGGAGTTCGTGAACCAGCTGGCCAAAATCAACGGCGGCCGTGTCTTCTACACCACGCCGGACCGGCTCGGCGAGTACCTGCTCGTCGACTACGTCTCGCACAAGCGGAAGCGCGTCAACCCGCGCTGACGCGCGTCACACGTTCGAGGAACAACGAGGCCCGGCAGCGATGCCGGGCCTCGTCGTTGTGTGCGAAGGGAAGGAAGGTGCGCCGTCGCTACTCCCAGATGCCGGGGCGCTCTTCCCAGAAGAACTGCACGAGCATCCCACCGGTGTGGCGCGGGTGAATGAATGCCTCGCTCCATGCGGAGCCGTCGCTCATGCCGGTGTCCTGCCCGAAGACAGGGATCTTGTGGTGTGCCAGCGCGGCGAGCGCGTGCTGGAAGTCGCGTACCTGCACGGTGATGTGGTGCATGTTGGGTCCCCGCGCGTCCAGGAAGCGCTGGATGAACGAGTCCTTACCCGCAGGCTCGATCATCTCGAACCGCATCTGCCGGGTGGGCGTATCCAGCACCGTGGTGCGGAAGCCGCTCGACGTGTTGCTGTCCGTGGCGGAGCGGTACGCGGTCTGGCAGCCCAACACGCGCTCGTACCACCCGGCCAGCGAGTCGCGGTCGTGCGTCGCGTAGGCCAGGTGGTTCACCGCCACGATGCCCAGCGTGCGCTCGCCCTCGTCCTCGTACGGGTCAGAGGCGTGCCACGGGTCGCCGGTGTACATCTGCCACAGGAACCCGTGTCCGGCACCCCGAGGGTGCATGTAGACCATGCCCCGGCCGTCATCGCCATCTGCCCCTGGCTCTGTGGCCGGCTCGTATCCCCACGGCTCGAAGCCCTCGGTGCGGATCGTTTGCACGGCCTCGTCCACGTCTTTGATTTGCAGCGCTACGTGGTGCAGGCCCGGGCCGGAGACGCCGTTCAGGAACCGGTGCAGGTAGGAGTCCGGCCCGTTCGGGGCCAGCACCTCCCACGCGAGGTCCGAGGATCCCGGCACGTCCAGGTTCGCACCGAAGTAGCCCTCCGGGCTTTCGAACTGGTCGACGAAGCGGAAGCCCATCACCCGTGTGAGGAACTCGATCTGCGGGCCCAGCACGGGCACCGCCATGCTGATGTGGTCAACCTTCACGATCTCAATCACACGGACCTCCCGGACGGACGCCCTTCGATTCTATCGGTACGCCTCCTACAGCCCACCCGCGATAGCATTTGACCGATGTCCCTAGAACCGTTTCCCTCCACGTCGCGCCCCGCGCCCGCTCCGCGCCGGGTCGTGATCATCGCCAACCCCGCGGCCCGTAGAGGAGTACCGGAGCACGTACTGCGCGTCGCCGCCGGGCGCGCCCTCCCCGGCTGGGACGTCGAGATCGCGGTCACCCAGGGCCGGGCGGACGCCGCGCGCCTCGGCGAGGCCGCCGCGCGTGTGGGCGTGGAGGTGGTCGTCGCCTGCGGTGGCGATGGCACGCTGAACGGCGTCCTGAACGGCGTCCTCGCCGCGCCGGGTAGCAAGGGCGCTCGACCTGCCATCGGCCTGATCCCCGCCGGCACAGCTAACGTGTGGGCGAAGGAGGCGGGCATCCCCCACGACCCCGAGCGCGCGCTTGCGCTGTTGGAGGCAGGCCTGCGCGTCCCGCTGGATGTGGGTGTCGCCACGCTCCGAGGCGTCGACCGACGGTTCCTGCTGATGTGTGGCATCGGCCTCGATGCCGCCGTGGTGCGTCGGGTGGAGGCGCGACCGAGGCTGAAGTACCGGCTGGGCCCACTGGCGTTCGCCGGTCAGGGGCTCGGCGTCCTCGCGCGCCTGCATGCGCCATACGCCCGCGTCACGGTCGATGGCGTGGAGGAGCGCCTGCGTCTCGCGCTCGGTGTGGCGGCGAACACCCGGCTGTACGGGGGCGTCACGCGGATCGCCGCCACGGCGCGCGCGGACGATGGCCTGTTGGACATGGTGACGTTCGCCTCCGGCGGTCGAGGTGCGGTCGCCGCCAGTGCCCGGCAGGTGATCGCCGCTCTGCGGGGCGGCCTCGACCGTTCGACCGTGCGAGGCGTCTCCTACCGCCGCGGTGCACGGGTCACGGTGGCACCGGAGCGGGCACTCGCGGTGCAGGTCGATGGCGAGTGGATCGGTGAGTGCGGGCCAGAGGCGCCGTTGACGCTCACGGTGGAGCCGCGTGCCGCCACGTTCGTAGTGCCTGCCGTGCCGAGCCCGCTGTTCAGCCTGCCGGCAGTGCCGTGACCTCGCCCGCCGCCAGGCGGTAGCGCGTCGCACCCGGCAGTTCCTCGCGCGACGGTCGATCCGCATCGGGCGTCGTGATCAACACCTGGTCGACGCCATAGGCGACGTTCAACACGCGCTGCCGGCGGCCCGGGTCGAGTTCCGACAGGATGTCGTCCAGCAGCAGCACCGGTGGGTCGCCTGTCCTGGACTTCGATAGTTCGACCTCCGCCAGCCGCAGCGCCAGCACTGCCGTCCGCTGCTGCCCGCGCGAGGCGCTGATCGCCGCGGGGTGACCGCCGATCGTGAAGCGCACATCGTCGCGATGTGGCCCCCAGCGCGTCATCCCGCGGCGTAGGTCCTCGGCGCGCTCCACCTGCAGCGCCGCGCGGATGCGTGCGCCCAGGTCATGCTCGCGGACGACCTCGGGCAGATCGCCCGGCAGGCGCGGCTCGTAGCAGGCCTCGAGTTGCTCCGCCTCGGTCGCGGCGAGTTCCACGTACTTCGCGGCCGCGTCCCGTGCCAGCCGCCGGATCGCCTCTGCGCGCGCGGCGACGATGATTGCGCCGGCCTCGGCGAGTTCGTCGTCCCAGAAGTCCAGTTCATCCTGCCGGCCGCGGCGTTCCGCGAGTCGGCGGAGCAGCGAGTTCCGCTGCTCCAGGACGCGCTGGTACCGCTGCAGCGCGCGCAGGTAGGCCGGGTTCAACTGCGAGATCGTGATATCCAGGTAGCGCCGCCGGTTTGCGGGCGGACCGTCGATGATCGAGAGGTCGTCCGCGGAGAACATCACCACGCGCAACTGCCCGACGAGGTCGCTCGCGCGGCGGGCGACGCCGTTCACCCGGAAGCGCCGAGACGCGCGCGTCGGTGGGATACCGGGCATCGTCTCGCCCGCGATCACCACGATCTCCAGCGCTCGCCGGCCCTCGCGCGTCTCGACGATCGCCTCCATGCGCGCCGCGGGGAGCGGGTCGTCTCGCACCGCGTTCCACGCGATCAGGTCCAGATCTGAGCCGGTCCGAAGCGTGCGTGTGGTCGCCAGCATCTGGATCGCGTCCAGCAGGTTGCTCTTGCCCTGCGCGTTCTCGGCTTCGATTACGTGCACGCCGGGGGAGAGCGCCAGTTCCAGCCGGCGGAAGGTGCGCACGTTGTTCAGGGTGAGGTGGGAGAGGTGCATGCAGCCGCGATTATCGCACGCGTCGCCCGTGCGTCCGTCAGGCGGAGCGGGGGACCTCCACCGAGAGCCGCGCCCCGCCCGCGTCCGATGCCTCTGCCCAGATACGCCCACCGCATGCATCGGTCAGGCGCTTGGCAACGGCCAGCCCCAGGCCGGAGCCGGGCACGGCGTGCTCCATATCCTTTGCGCGGTAGTACGGCTCAAAGATGCGGTCGCGCTCACCCGCAGGGATACCCGGCCCGGAGTCTTCCACCACGATCCGCACCAGAGTCCCATCCACGGGGAACGCCGTCAGACCAATGGTGCCGCCGGGCGGCGTGTAGCGGTTGGCGTTGGAAAGTAGATTGAGGAGTATCTGCTCCAGCAACCGTGGATCCACCCACGCACGGAGTTCACCCCCCGGCAGGTCGACGGTGAGTTCCTGCGCGCGCAGGATCACGGCGGGCCGCAGGGTGGCCTCGGCCGCGCGGATGATCGGTGCGATGTCCACCTCGCGACGGTCGACCGCCAGCTCGACGGCGGACGTCCGCCCGAGGTCGATCAGGTCGTTCACCAGTGCGCTGAGGCGATCCACGCTGGTTCCGAGTGACGCCACCAGGTCGCGTGCCGTCTCATCCATCGTGTTCTGGTCGAGCCGGAGCAGTTCGGCGAACGCCTGGATCGAGGTGAGGGGCGTCCGAATCTCGTGGGAGATCGAAGCCATGAACTCGCGGCGGCGCTCGTCCAACCCTTCCAGGTCGCGCTCGCGGCGGTAGGCGGCCTCGTAGAGGGCGGCGTGGTCAAAGGCGGCACCGAGGCGGTTCGCCAGCATCTCTCGCATCACCGGGTCGGCGAGCGGCCCCGGGCGGCGGGAGGCGATCAGCACCAGGCCGACCGGCTCCGCGTCGGTGCGCAGCGGTATCTGTGCCACCCAGGGCCGTGCGCCCAGGATCTCACGCGCCGGCTCAAGCCATTCGTGGACGTGGCGCTGCCGCTCCCATGCGACGGCCTCGTCCACCACTTCGGCCCCGGCCGGGGGTGCCGAATCCAGCCATGCGCGCGGGTAGCCCGTCGCAGCGAGCGGGCGGATCGGCCCGCCGTCTGAGTCCACGATCGACACGATGCTTGCGTCGCCGACGCCGAGCGAGGCGAGCAGGTGCAGCACCTCGGTGGCGGTGTCCTGGATGTTGCGCGGCTCGGACAGCAGATCGAGCAGCACTGTCGACGTCGCCGCGCGGCGTCGGTCGCGACGGAGGCGCCGGAGCGACCATCCTGCGACCAGCAACAGTGCCAACGCGAAGCCGCCGTTCACCGCGAGCCCTCGGTCAGTCAGCGGCTCGCCAACCGCCGCCAGCAGCGCGGCGTGGACACCGAAGAGCACACCGGTGGCAGCGATCAGCGCCATCCAGAGGCGTCGCGTGCTCAGGCTCGCCTGATGTAGGGGATTCACAGGGGAGTTCCGCCGTCCGCCAGATGATCACTCGCCGGCGGCACTGCCGCCGGCGCAGGTTACCGCAGGGCGATCAGTAACTCGCGATCAACCTCGGAGGCGCCGCGCACGTAGGCAGGCTCCTGGAGGCCTTCGCTCAGGCCGGCCGCGATCTCGTCGGAGTCCGTGGCCTCCAGCAGTTCAATGCGCAGCCGCGCCTCGCCCTGCGAGTAGGCCTCGACGGCGGCGTGACAGACAAACGGCAGGTTCGCCAGGATGTCCTGCACGCGCATGAGGCCCTGGAAGCCGGAGACGGGGATCACCCGGAGGATCAGCGTGCCCTCGTCAGGCAGGAAGGTCGCCAGCGGCGGACCGTCATCTTCCTCGGATGGGGCGTCGAATGCGTCGTGCGGCTGTGGCTGCGCCCGTGGTGCAGGTGCAGGCGGGGCCGGCGGAGCGATTGGGGGAACAGCCGCAGCCGGTGGCGGCGGCGGGGGAGCAGCCGGTGGCGGGGTGACGATTGGCGGTGCGGTGAAGACCGGCGGCGGTGCAGCGGGACGTACCGGCGGCACCGCAGATCGAGGCAGCCCCGGCGCCTCGTCGGCCTGTTCCGGTACGGGCGCGGCGAACCGCTCGGCGACCGGGAGTGGCACCACCGTGAAGCCGGGGGTGCGCGGGGGCACCGGCTCCGCCACGGGGGCGGTTACGCGGGCCTCCGGCGTTGGGATCGAACGACCTTCGTGGAGCAGCGCCTCGATGCGATCCAGGCGCTCCTGCACGGACCTTACTTCGCCCGTCAGGTCAGTGATTGCCTGTCGCACTTCGATGACGGACTGCTCGCTGGCCGCGCCGTGGCGGGCCTCCAGCAGGGCACGAGCGCGTTCCATGGACTCGTCCAGGATGCGCTGCGCCTGTTCGCGCGCATCCGTCAGCACGAACTCCACGTCGCTGCTTGAGCCGGTTTGGTCCGTCACGTTGTCCCGATGCTCCACCGGCCGTGGTGCCGGAATGTCGTTTTTGGTGGCCCGTGGCTGCGGCGTTTCCGGGTCGCGGGCGGGCGGTGCGGCAGAGGCTCGAGGCGCCGTGCCGGAGGCTGGACGGGAAGGCGGCGGAACCTCCGCGCCGACGGCGCGGGCGATCCGCTGCATCGCCTTCTCTTCGCTGCCGCTCAGCGCGACGAGCAGTTCGCCTACGGCTCGAAGGACTGCGGAGGCGTTGGCGTCCGTCCCGTCCATGGTCATGATCGCGATCCGCGTGCCGCGCCACGATCGCGCCGGACGAACTTATACCCCACGCCACGTTCGTTGACGATCATCGGGTCGTTCTGGGGATCGTCGCCAATCTTTCGGCGCAGGTGCTGAATGTGGACTTTCAGGTAGTCCGTCTCATCCATGTACTCGCGTCCCCATACCTTGGCGAGCAGGGTGCGGAACGTCAGCACGCGGTTCTCGTTACGAGTGAGGTGGTACAGCAGGCCGTACTCGATCGGCGTCAGTTTGATCGGGTCGCCGCTCAGCAGCACATCGCGGCTGGCGTAATCGATGAAGAGCGGGCCCGCCTCGTAGGGTGGGCCGTCGCTGGCGGGAACCTGTGACTCCGTACGACGGAGGACGGCGCGCACGCGGGCGAGCAACTCGGTGTGGGAGAACGGCTTCGTGACATAGTCGT
The DNA here is from genome assembly GCA_027592645.1 of Chloroflexota bacterium. Taxonomy (GTDB): domain Bacteria; phylum Chloroflexota; class Dehalococcoidia; order UBA2979; family UBA2979; genus W-Chloroflexi-9. The sequence goes on from JAQCKI010000003.1 coordinate 50,791, forward strand.
CCGCGCCCAGTTCCAGTCCCTTCACCTTGTCCACTTCCTCGTGGCGGGCGGACAGCATCACCACCGGCACGTCCGAGGACTGGCGGATGCGCGCGAGCACCTCAAAGCCGTCGATGTCTGGCAGACCGATGTCCAGGATGATGATGTCCGGGGCGTCCTGCTCCGCGAGCAGCACGCCCTCCTCGCCGGCCCCAGCGCTGACGACATCCGCCTCCGGCCAACGGAGGTTGAACGTCATCGAACGATCTCGACGACATCCGGCTCATCATCGATCACCAGTACGCGCATGTGCACAGTTTATCCACATTGTCATCTTCCGGCAGCGATCCGTATTCCCGGTCGCAGCCACTCTGACAGGCTCCCGATCCAGTGCGCAGACGCTACGCTGCGCTCCGAAGTTCGCCATTGCGAGGGAGAGTGACCGATGCAGATGACTGGTGGCCAGGCGCTGGCCCAATCACTCAAGATCGAGGGCATTGACACGCTCTTCGCGCTACCCGGCATTCAACTGGACTACCTCTTCGATGCGATCTGGGAGGAACGCGCGCACTACCGCGTGCACCACACCCGCCATGAGCAGGCCACCGCCTACATGGCGGATGGTTACGCGCGGGCCACGGGCCGCATCGGCACGTTCGTGGTGGTGCCGGGCCCGGGCGTGCTGAACGCCTCGGCGGCACTCTCGACGGCCTACGCGTGCTCGTCGCCTGTCCTGTGCGTGACCGGCCAGATCGACTCCGCGCAGATCGACAAGGGTCGAGGGGCGCTGCACGAGATCAACGACCAGCCGGGCCTGCTCTCCCACCTCACCAAGCGTTCTGAGCGGGCGATGCGGCCGGAGGAGATCCCGGCGATGGTGCGCCGTGCGGCGGAGTCGCTGCAGACCGGCCGCGCTCGCCCCGCCTCGATCGAGGTGCCACCGGACGTGCTGGGCACGGTCGCGGACGTGACGCTGCTGGAGCCAGAGTCGTGGGATCGGTCGGCACTCCATCGCGCCGATCCTGATCTGCTTGAGCAGGCCGCGAAGATCCTCGGCCAGGCGGAGCGCCCGCTGATCTGCGCCGGTGGTGGCGTGCTCTCCGCCGATGCCTGGGAAGAGGTGGCGGAACTTGCGAGGATGCTCGAGGCGCCGGTGCTGATGACGCCCAACGGCCGCGGCATCCTCTCCGACCGCGACTACCGAGCGCACTCGGGCCGCACGGCCACCGTGGAACTGGTCCCGAATGCGGACGCGATCCTGGTGATCGGCACGCGCTTCGTGCTCGCTGCGAACATGGGCGCGGGTGCAACCAAGGTGAACGGCCGCGTGGTGCAGGCCGACATCGACCCGGAGGAGGTTGGCCGCAACGTCACCCCGGAGGTCGGCCTCGTCGGTGACGCGCGCTACACGGCGTCCGAGTTGCTGAAGCGCGTCCCGAAGTACAACCGCGCCCGTGCCTCGCGCGAGACGGAACTGCGCGCGCTGCGCACCGGCCACGAGGCGGCCCTCGCGCGCACGCCGTGGCAGCAGGAGATGGCGAACGCGATCCGGGACGTGCTGCCAGAGGATGGCATCCTCGTCTCGGAGAGCACCCAGGTCGGCTACTACGTGCAGGGCGGCGGCTTCCCGATCTACCAGCCGCGCACGATGTTCACGTCCGGCTACCAGGGCACGCTCGGCTACGGCTTCGCCACTGCGCTCGGGGTACAGGTCGGCAGTCCCGGTCGCAAGGTGGTCTCGATCAATGGTGATGGCGGGTTCATGTACAACGTGCAAGAACTCTCCACGCAGGCGCAGCAGAACATTCCGCTGGTGACGATCGTGTTTAACGACGGCATGTTCGGGAACGTGCGACGCATCCAGGAGCAGCGCTACAACGGCCACGGCATGGGCACGGAACTGAACAACCCGGACTTCGCGCGCGTCGCGGAGTCCTTCGGTGTCGCCGGGTTCAAGGCGAAGACCGGTGACGATCTGCGCAAGGTGCTGCGCGAGGCGTTCGATCTCAACGGCCCCGCGCTGATCGAGGTCACCCAGCCGCCGACGCCCACGCTGCCCGGCATGGCGCCGATGCAGCCGCTGCCGCCGCGGCCTACGTTGAACCTGTAAGGGCGAACCGGGCACATCCGAGGGGCTGCACACCTGTGGAGGCCGCGGAGCCCTCGTTGCGAGACTGACGGATCGTGAGTGGAGTACGGCATGGCTGATCGCATCCGCATAGGCGTCATTGGCGCAGGTGGGAACACCCGCGTCCGCCACATCCCCGGCCTCCAGGCGATCGAGGGCGTGGAGATCGTGGCGGTCTGCAACCGCTCGCAGGAGAGCGGCCAGCGCGTCGCGGACGAGTTCGGGATCGCTCGGGTGGTGACTGACCCCCGCGCGATCATCGACGACCCGGAGATCGATGCCGTGGTCATCGGCACGTGGCCCTACCGCCACCGCGAGTACGTCGTGGCGGCGCTGGAGGCCGGCAAGCACGTCCTCACCGAAGCGCGCATGGCGATGGACGCGACCGAGGCGCGCGAGATGCTCGCCGCGGCACGTCAGCACCCGGATTGCGTCGCGCAGATCGTCCCCTCGCCGTTGGACTTCAAGACCTGGCGCACGATTCGACGGATGGTGCAGGACGGGACGCTGGGTGACGTGCTGGAGGCGCACGTCAACATCCTGGGCGGCGGTAGCCTGAACCGCGCCACGCCGCTGCACTGGCGCGAGCGGGCCGACTACTCCGGCACCAACACTATGACGTTTGGCCTCTACCTGGAGGCGCTGCACCGCTGGCTCGGCCCGACGAAGCGTGTGATGGCGGACGGACACGTCTTCGTCGCCGAGCGCATCGATCCCGAGACCGGCAAGCCGCACACCATCGACGTGCCGGACAGCCTCGGCGTGCTCGCGGTGATGGAGAGCGGGACGCGCGTCTCCTACCGGGTGAGCGCCGTCACCGCCTCCCCGGCGGCGCCCAACGGCGTCTCGCTCTACGGCACGAAGGCGACGCTGCACTGGCAGCCGGGCGAGCGCATGACGCTGGTGCCGCTCGGTGGCGAGGCGCAGGCGGTGGAGCCTGACCCCGGCACCGCCGGCGACTGGCGCGTGGAGGCCGACTTCGTCGACTCGATCCGCGACGGCGCCCCGGTGATCCTCACCAACTTCGAGGACGGCCTGCTCTACATGCGTGTCACGGAGGCCGTGACCCGCTCCCGCCTCGAGGGCCGCGCAGTCGACATCGCGGAGGTGTAGCGATGCCCGGTTACGTGGTGCAGTCAGAGCGCGAACCATGGGGGATGCAGGCGCTGCTGTTCCGCTTCGTCATCAACCTCGCCGGGTTGTTCCTGGCTGATGTGATCGTGCCCGGCATCGAAATCGGCGACTGGCAGTCGCTGCTGGCGGGCACTGCGATCTTCGCGATCGTGAACATCCTGCTGCGGCCGCTGGCGACGTTCTTTGCGTTCTGCCTGATCATCTTCACGTTCGGGCTGTTCGTGCTGGTCATCAACACCGCGCTGCTCGGTGCGACCGCGTGGGTCGCGGGGCAACTCGATCTCGCCTTCACGATCGATGGCTTCTGGTCCGCCTTCTTCGGCGCGCTCATCATCTCGATCGTCTCGATGATCGCCTCGATGACCGTGCGCGGGCGCGTCGTTCGCTGACTGCGCGGGCACGAGGTGCCTCGGGCGGGCTGGTAGACTGCGGGAACCGCACCACCACCCCGAGAAAGTGAGCCACGCGATGACGCGAACCGCGCGCCTCGCCGGCATGGTGTCGCTGACGTTGCTCCTCGCCGCCTGCACCGGCAATGACGAGGGACCGGTGGCCACCGCCACCGTCGAGGGCTCCCCGTCCGCCGCTGCCACGTCCTCGGCGTCCGCGACGGCGGAACCGACCCCCGAGGCCACCCCGGAACCCACCGCTACCGCACCCCTCGGGCCGTTCGAGGGCGTCGCGCAGTCCTACCCGGTGCCCCCCGGCAGCGGCCCGCACGATGTGGCTCCCGCCGTCAATGGTGGCGTGTGGTACACGGCACAGCGCGCCGGAGCGCTCGGGCACCTGGGTCCGGTGACGGGCGACACGCGCCACATCCCGCTTGGTGCCGGCTCGGCACCGCACGGCGTGATCGTCGGGCCGGACGGCGCCGCGTGGGTCACGGACAGCGGGCTGAACGCGATGGTGCGTGTCGATGCCGTGACCGACGAGGTCACCGTGTACCCGCTCCCGGGCCCGCGCGCGAACCTGAACACCGCAGCGTTCGACGGCCGCGGCCGCATCTGGTTCACCGGACAGGCGGGTTACTACGGGCGGCTGGACCCGGCGACCGGCGACCTCGCGGTCTTCGATGCGCCTCGGGGCCGCGGTCCGTACGGCATCGCCGCCACGCCGGGCGGCGAGATCTACTACGCCTCGCTCGCGGGGAACCACATCGCGCACATCAACCTGGACACGGACGAGGCGACGGTGATCGAGCCGCCCACCGCCGGCCAGGGCGCGCGTCGTGTGTGGTCGGACTCGCAGGGCAACATCTGGGTGAGCGAATGGAACAGTGGCCAGGTCTCGCGCTACACACCTTCCAGCGGCGCATGGGCGGCGTGGCGGCTGCCCGGCGAATCGCCGCAGGCGTACTCGGTCTACGTCGATGAGCGCGACGCGGTCTGGCTCACCGACTTCCGCGCGAACGCCGTCGTCCGCTTCGACCCGGTGACCGAGGAGTTCGTGTCGTTCCTGAACGCCGGTACGCCCGGCAACGTCCGCCAGATGCTCGGCCGGCCGGGCGAGGTGTGGGCGCCCGAGTCGGCGAACGATCTGCTGACTGTGATCCGGTACTAGCGCCGGGCGACCTCGGCCATGTCAGTCGAGGTCGAACGCCCAGCGGAGGGCGGCGTCGACTTCACCCATTCGCGTCGGTGACAGCGAGCCTATCCGGCGGATGAACTGCCGCTTCGGGATGGTGGAGAGCGTCTCCATGTTGGCGACGCTCGGTCGGTTCAGTCCCTCGGCGGGGCCGAGTTCGACCTCCGCTCTGAGTGACCGCGGCCGTGTCGTCACCATGGCGGCCGTGACGAGATCACGCTGATCGTAGGAAGAACTTCGCGCGATGAGCAGAACCGACCGGCGACCGATCGGCGGAGGCTGGTCGGTCAGCCAGACCTCTCCTCGCTCCACTAGTCCTCGTCCCACTCAAACGGAAACTCATCGGCCATCTCCGCTGCGTAGGTGCGCTGGATCGCCTCGTACAGGGCGACGTCCTCGGGAGTCTCCGGGTTCGCCAGATAGGCCTGGCGGTCCATTTCCTCCCACTCGCGAACCTGCTCCTGCTTCAACAGCCGCTCGACGGCCTCGCGAATCGTTTCGGAGCGAGTCTCGCCGCGCGCCAGCCGTCGGGCCTCGATGCGGTCGAGGAGTTCCTGGGGGAGTGAGACGGCAATCTTGGCGTGCGGTGTCTTAGGCATATTCGCATCATACCGTCGTCATACCGGCGGTACTACCCGGGTATGACCGGTGTCTATTCCGGTCGCAGTGCGCCGCCGCCGACCGGCGCCTGGCCCTTGCGGAGCGCCCGAGGGGCCCGCCCGGCCCGCGAGGCCGTCCCGACGGCCTCGACGCGCACGGCGCACGCCTTGAACTCCGGGATGCCCGAGGGCAGGTCGAGGGCGTCGTTGGTCAGCACGTTCGCGGCCTCGCCCTGCAACTGCACGAACGGTACGAACAGCTCGCCGCGCCGCATCGAGTCGACGACGTGCAACCGGGCCACGATCTCGCCGCGGCGGGACGCAAGTTGCACGTCCTGCCCGTCCGTCAGGTGCAGCATCTCGGCATCGCGTGGGTGCATGTCCACCGTGACCTGCGGCATGTGGCCGAGCAGGCCCGGTACGCGGCGCGTCATCACGCCGGTGTGCCAGTGGTAGAGCGAACGCCCCGTGATCAGCGTGTACGGGAACCGTTTCGAGGGCAGCTCTGCCGCCGCCGGTCCCTGCTCGACCGCGACGAAGAGGCCACGGCCGCGCGGGAACTCCGTCTCGAACAGTCGAGGGGTGCCGGGGTGGCCCGGCTCCGGGCACGGCCACTGGATGCCGCCGTCGCGCTCGAGCCGCGTGTGCGACAGCCCCCCGATGATCGAGGTCAGGCCGGCCATCTCATCGAACACCTCGGAGGGGCCGTCCCACTCGAACTGGTCGGTGGGCCGCTCCAGCAGGCGCAGCACGCGGCGTGCGATCTCGGCGGTGATCTCCCAGTCGGGCCGTGCCTCGCCGGGTGCCGCCGCGAACGGCCGCACCAGTTGCACGCGGCGTTCCGAGTTGGTGAACGTGCCGTACTTCTCCGCGAACGAGGCCGCCGGCAGCACCACGTCCGCGATCTCCGCGGTCTCGTGCATGAAGATGTCCTGCACCACCAGGAAGTCCAGCGACTGGAACGCGTCGCGCGCGTGCGCCAGGTAGGGGTCCGAGATCAACGGGTTCTCACCCACCACGTACATCGTCCGCAGCGCGCCCGTCAGCATCTCCTCGATCATGTGCGTCGCCTGCAGGCCGGGGCTCCGAGGAATTTCGACGGCCCACGCGCGCTCCCAGTGCTCGTGCGCGGGGCCACCGACGGCGTCGTAGCCGGGGAAGACGTTCGGCAGGCAACCGGAGTCGGAGCAGCCCTGCACGTTGTTCTGGCCCCGCAGTGGCGAGATGCCGTTGCTCTCTCCGCCCACCTGACCGGCGAGCAGCGCGAGGTTGATCAGCGCGCGCGCATTGTCTGAGCCGTTGGTGTGCTGCGTGACGCCCATGCCCCAGATCAGGCAGGAGCCGCGCGCGTTGCCGTCCGCGTCCGGTCGAGGGCGCGCGTAGAGTCGCGCCGCGCGTCGGATCTCGTTCGCCGGGACGCCGGTGATCCGCTCAGCCTCCTCGGGCGTCACCTGCTCGGCCACGCGCCGCCACGCATCGAAGCCCTCCGTGCGCGCGGCGACGAACGCCTCGTCCCACAGCCCCTCATCGAGGAGGACGTGCGCCATCGCGTTGAATAGCGCGACGTCCGTGCCGGGGCGTGGTTGCAGGTGCACTTCGGCCACGTCGCAGAGGTCGATCCGGATCGGGTTCACTACGATCAGCGCCGCGCCGCGGTCTTCCACCGCCCGGCGGAGGCGCGAGGCGACGACGGGGTGGTTCTGCCCCGTGTCGGAGCCGACGACCAGCAGCGTGCCGGCGCGGTCGTAGTCCTCGTACGAATTGCTGGTGGCGCCGGAGCCGACCTGCTCCTGTAGCGCAACGACCGAGGGCGCGTGACAGAGCCGCGAGCAGTGGTCGATCGAGTTCGTCCCCATCACCGCCCGCACGAACTTCTGCATCACGTAGCCGTCCTCGTTGGTCGCCTTGGCGGAAGCGATGCCGGCGAACGCGCCGACCGAGGCGGCGAAGCGGCGCGCCACCAGATCCAGGGCCTCGTCCCACGTCGCGGGCTGCAGCTCACCCTCGCGCCGTACGAGCGGCGTCGTCAGGCGGTCCGGCGCGTGGACGAACTCCAGGCCGAAGCGGCCCTTCACGCAGGTCATCCCCTGCGATGATCCGTTCGAGGCGATGCCGTCCACCCACGCGACCTCGCCGTCGCGCACGTTGACGCTCAGCCCGCACCCGACGCCGCAGTACGGGCAGGTGGTCTCGACGACCTCGATCGCCGTGTCCTGCCGGCCGGAGGCGCGTGCCGGCGCGCCCACCTTCGGGAGGATGGCGCCGGTGGGGCACTGCGACACGCACTGACCGCAGGAGGTGCAGGTCGAGTCCTCCCATGCCAGGTCAAACGCCACGCCGATGCGTGCGTCAGGCCCGCGGCCGTTGATGCCGATCGCGCCGATGTGCTGGGTGCGCTGGCAGGCATCTACGCAACGGCCGCACAGGATGCAGTCGCCCATCTCGAAGTCGAAGAACAGGTTGCTCTCATCGCGCTTCACGCGCGGGGCCGGCGCATACGTGGAGACGCCGAGGCCGTGGCGCTGTGCCTCGGCGGCGGCGTGGCCCTTTCCGCGCCCGTCCGTGGACATGCCCAGCGTCAGATCCAGCACGCCGCGCCGCACGCGTTCCGCACGCTCCGAGGTCGTGCGAAGCGCCATACCGTCCGCGACCGGCGTGTGGCATGCCGCCGCGAGGCGTGGTGCGCCCTCGATCTCCACGAGGCAGGTGCGGCATGCACCGAGTGGCCCTCGGTCGTCCGGGCGGCAGAGGTGAGGCAGCGCCACCGAGGCACGCTCGACGGCGTCCAGGATCATCGCGCCGCGCGGCACGGAGACGGGGACACCGTCCACGGTGACACCGACGTTCGAGACGATGACGGGCATCTGCAGGGTCACCGGCGGGCCTCCATCCGCACGTGCCGATGCTACCGCGCGGCGCGCCCGCTGCGGATCAGGTCACGCGTCAGTTCTGCGTGGGCCAGGTGTTCCGCTGCGTGCCGTGCGACGACCACCAGGATCGCCGCGCCCGTAATCTCGCCTCGGCGGGGATGCACGGTGGGCGTCAGCAGCCGAGCGTCATCGAGTTCGTCGAGGCGTGCCGCGAGGGCGGCGCGTACCCGCTCCCAGCGTGCGCGCACCTGTTCGATGTCCGTCTCCGGCGCGTCGAAGTCGCGTTCGCGGTCGTAGGCGACGGGGTCGCCGAGCAGCGTCCCCAGGAGGTTGTCCTCCGCGTTGGCGATGGTGTGGCCGGTGAGCGTGGCGATGCTGTTGGCGCCGTCGAAGTCTGGCCTGTGTGCGCGCTCATCAGGCGTCAGGGACGCGGCGAGGTCAACGAGGCGATCGATGCTGTTCTCGATGTACGGCCAGGTGATGCGCGCGAACGTCATCGATCACCTCGCCGGTGGGCGCTAGCGGACGGGGCGGCGGGTCGCGGCGCGCTTCTTGGCTTCTTCGATCGCCGTCGCCTCGTACCGCTCACGTGCCTCGTTGGAGTCTTCACCAAAGGCATAGAAGCCGTCCGGCGACTTCACGATCTTGCCGGCGCGGATCTGCTTCAAGTGCTTCGGGCATGCCTGCACGGAAATCGTCGTCTGTGTCGAGGCGGCGCGGCGTCCCTTCAGGAGCATCCAGCGCACCATCGCAATGCGCTCCAGGTCATCGGCTCCGGCGCAGAAGTTACAGGTCATCGGTCGAACGCCTCCGGGAACAGCACCAGCGCCGAGGTCACCGGACGCCCGGCCATTCCGCCGAGCATGCACAGTGACGCTTCGGACATCACTTCGATCAGGTCGTCTATCTCCTTACGGTACGCCATCGGGTCCGCAAGAAACTCCACCAGCCGCTGCGTTCCCTCGCGACAGGGTGTGCATTCGCCGCACGACTCCTGTGCGTTGTACGCGGCCAGCGACCGCGTGATGCGCGCGATGTCCGCATCCAGCGGCAGCACCACGATCCCCCCGGCACCCAGGCCGCGCATTGTCAGCGGTTCTTCGTACTCCTCGGGCGGGACGAAGCGGCCAGAGGGGCCGCCGAGCAGTAGCGCGCGTGTGCGATGGGGGTTTGCACCCGCCATCGCCAGCAGGCCCGCCCATGTGGTCGCGCCATCTACCGGCACCTCGTACAGACCCGGCCGCGCGATGGCACCCGAAAGTGGGATCAACTTCGTTGGCGGGGGCGGGTCGTCCAGGATCGTGGTGACGGCACAGATCGTCTCCACGTTGTTGATGACGGTCGGGCGGCCCCACAGCCCCGCGTCCGTCGCGAACGGCGGCTTGAAGCGCGGCACCGGCCGTTCGCCCTCGATCGAGTTGAGGATCACCGACTCCTCGCCGCAGACGTAGCCGCCCGCGCCGGAGCGCACCTCGATCGCCACGGGCGCGCCACCGAGCGCCCGACCATCGAGGATGCCCGCGGCGTCCGCCTCGGCGAGCGCCGCCTCGAGTGCCGCGCGCGCCCGTCGCGCCTGACCGTTGATGTAGATGTACGCGCGGTCCGCGCCGATTGTGTGGCACGCGATCAGCACGCCTTCGATCACGCGGTGCGGGTCGCCCTCGATCAGGTGGCGATCCTTGAAGACACCCGGCTCACCCTCCTCGGCGTTCACCACCAGCAACTTCGGCCCGTCATGGCGCGCGGCGAGCCGCCACTTCTGCGCCGTCTCGAAGTGCGCGCCGCCTCGGCCGGTCACCCCCGCGGAGACGACCAGCCCCAGCACCGTCTCCGCCGGCGCATTCGCGACCAGTGCCAGCGTGGCGTAGGCCCCGTATCCCAGCGCCTCGCCCAGCGACCGGTCGTGGCGACCGAGGCGCGCCGTCAGGCCGCGTTCGCCGCGCCCGGCGTATTCGTCAGCGCATTCGCCGCCGAGGCAGGCATCGA
>JAQCKI010000060.1 GCA_027592645.1 Chloroflexota bacterium
AGCCGCGCCAGCCCGCGCGCCAGTTGCGACAGGTGCCGCGCATGGGCTGTCCCGGCGCGCACCCGCCCCAGCAGCCGCTCCAGATCCGGCATCCCACGCAGTTCGCGCCGCACCGCCTCGCGCGGCAGCGTCGCCGTCACGAACGCCGTCACCTCGTCCAGCCGTGCCCCGGCTTCGGCGGCACGTCGGAGCGGCCGCCCGAGGCGTAACCGCAGCAGCCGCGCGCCCATCGGCGTCAGCGTGCGGTCGAGGCTCTCCACCAACGACGCCTCACCGGAGCGCCCGCCGCTGAACAACTCCAGGTTTCGCCGCGTCTGCGGGTCGAGATAGACCACCTCGGCGGCGCGCACCGGGCGCGGCACCCGCAGGTGCGCGAGCGCCTGCGGCCACATCGACTCCAGGTAGCCCGCCACCGCCCCGGCGGCGGCCACGGCCGCATCGAGCCCTTCGAGGCCGAAGCCATCGAGCGTGCCGGTGCCATACCGCTCGCAGAGCCGCACCACGGCGCGGTCGTACCGGAACTCGCGCGCCGGTCGTGGCGTCGTCAGCACCTCGGCCGGCAGCAGCGCCTGCGCGGAGGTCACGCCCTCCGCCAGCAGCACCTCGCGCGGGCGCAGCCGCGCCCACTCCCCGGCGAGCGCATCGCGCTCCACGACCTGCACCTCGAGTTCGCCGGTCGTGACGTCGCACGCCGCGAGGCCCCACCGCTCGCCCTCCCCGGGCGGCCTCGCGACATCGCGTACCGCCGCCACGAGCCAGTTATGTCCTGGCCCGGCGAGCAGTTCGCCGTCGTCCACGGTGCCCGGGGTGACCACGCGCGTGATCCGGCGGTCGACCAGCCCCGGGGCACCGCCCTTCGAGGGTGGCAGGCTCACCTGGTCGGCGATCGCGACGCGGCGCCCGGCGGCGACGAGGATGTCGAGGTAGCGATCCAGCTGGTGGTACGGGATCCCGGCCAGCGGGATCCTTGTGCCGTCGCCACCCATCGGCCGCGACGTCAGCGCGATCCCGAGGACACGCGCAGCGACCTCGGCGTCCTCGTCGAACGTCTCGTAGAAGTCGCCCATCCGGAACAGCAGCAACGCGTCCGGGTGCTGGGCCTTCATGTCCAGGAACTGCTGACGGGCCGGGGTGGCCAGGAGGCCGGGCCTCTCGCGGGGAGTCGCGGGATGTTCGGTCGGCCCGCACAGTCTAGGCGCGCGCCGGGTCTCCCCTCAAGGCGCACCCGGCGTGCCCGCCGGAGCGGTCAGAGGCGACGGAGGGGCCTTACTCCCTGCGCCGCTGCCCGACCGGGTCGAGGAACGACAGCGCGGCGGCACCGAGGGCGGCGACGAGGCCAACCGGCTTGCCAATCGAACAGTCCACGGCGCCCGTGGCGCAGCCGGCGAACGCCAGCACCGCCACACCGAACAGCAGCACCCAGGCGCGGCGCATGAGCGGGTGGTCAACATTGAGGGCCATCGGTAGCCTCCCTTCGGAGCAGGGCGCCTAGTTCAGCGCCAGCACGCCCGACTTCGCTCGCTTCGCCACCGCGTTCGGCGCCACGTCGATGCAGGCGCCACAGCGGATGCAGGCGGCGTCATCGATGCTGCGGTTACCGGCAGAGCCGCGGAACGCGTCCACCGGACAGATCGCGACCGCCTCGGCCAGTTTCGGGTCGTACTGAGCGGTCACGACCACGCGGTAGAGGCCGGGCATCGTGAGCGAGGGGTCCTCGCCACGCAGCGCCGCCTCGTAGTCGGCATGGAAGTGCTGGAGCATGTTCCGCGTGATCTTCGGGCTGAACTGGCCGTGGACGCAGTTGGAGAACTGCAGCGTGCGGTCGAGCAATTTCAGGTTCGGCTCATCCTCGCGCCGCCCGCGGCCATCGATGATCCGGCGTAGGATCTCCGTCTGGCGCTGGTTGCCGCGCTGGCAAGTCGTGCAGCGGCCGCATGACTCCTCTTCGACGAACGCGGCGAACATCTCCGCCAGCACCAGCACGCTGGTCTGGTCGTTGCAGAAGACGATGCCACCACCGCCCATGATCGCGTCCCACGGCGTGAAGGAGTCGCCCTGCAGGATCAACTTCGGCAGCGACTCCGGCGGCAGCAACGAGCCGAGCGGGCCACCCGATTGGATCGCCTTCAGCTTTCCGCCCACCATCCCGCCGCAAACATCCAGCACCTTCGCCAGCGGCACGCCAAACGGCACTTCCATGAAGCCGACGCGCGCGATGTCGCCGGAGAACGAGAAGATCTTGGTGCCAGTGGCGCGCTCGGTGCCGTACTGGCGGTACCACTCCGACCCGTGCATCAGGATCAGCGGCGCGTTGGCGTACGACTCCACGTTGTTCACGTTGGACGGCTTGTCGAACACGCCGCGCTGCGCCGGGAACGGCGGCTTCACGCGCGGCATCCCGCGGTCGTCCTGGATCGAGGACAGCAGCCCGGTTTCCTCGCCGCAGACGTAGGCCCCGGCGCCGCGGATGACCCGCAGGTGGAAGTTCAGCCCGGTGCCGAGGATGTCGTCGCCGAGCAGCCCGGCGGCTTCCGCCTGCCGGATCGCCTGCTCCATGCGCGCAATCGACAACGGGTATTCGTCGCGCAAGTAGATGAAGCCGTACTCGGAGCGCGTCCCGAAGGCACCGATCACCATGCCCTCAATCAGCAGGTGGGGGTCGCCCTCCATCACCACGCGGTTGACCCACGCGCCGGGGTCGCCCTCGTCCGCGTTGCAGACCAGGTAGTGCTCCTCGCCGGCGGCACCGAAGAGGAAGTTCCACTTCACGCCGGTCGGGAAGTTCGCGCCGCCGCGCCCGGTCAGGCCGGCGTCGTTCATCACGGTGCGGACCTGCTCCTGCGTGCTGTGACGGCCGAGCATGCGCGCAGTGGCCCGGTAGCCATCGCGCGCGATGTAGTGCTCCAACGACTCCGGGTCCGTGAGCCCGAGGTTCCGCAGCAGCCGCCGCTCCCGCGGCTCGAGGGCGAAGAACGGATGGTCGCGGAGCGAGGGGACGCCTTCGCGCTCGCCAGTCAGCATGCCGATGCGCAGCGACTCCGCCGCGCCCCAGCGACCGGTCGCCTCGTCCACGATCGCCTCCGCCTCGGCGGGGGTCACGGGGCCGTACATTACGGTGGCGCCGTCCGGGAACGTGACCTGCACCGTCGGGTGGAGCCACTGCATCCCGTACCCGTGGACGCGGCCGAGGTCGACCGCGGCGTTCCGGCTGGCGACGACCTGCTCGATCGCCGCGCGCGTGCGCAGCGCCCCGTTGGTGATCGACGACTGGTCGATGGCGATGTCGATGCGCGGGCGCTGTGGGGTGCGCCAGGCGGCGTACTCGGCGTCGGCGCGGGCGCGCATCGCGTCGTAGAGGGCGAGTGCGTCAGGCATGGGTCGCCTCCTCGATCGTGGCGCCGTCACGCAGCGCACGCGCCATGCGGACGGCGCGCGCGGCCGACATGCCGCCAATGGGTTCGATGGTGTGTGTCTCGTGCTGCTCCAGCCACACCATCGGTGCGACCTCGCAGGCGCCGTTGCACTGCCCGAGGATGACGCCCACGCGGCCGTCCTCCGTCTTGCCGGGCATGTGTTCGATGCCGAGCGAGGCGAGCAGCGCGTCACGGATGCCGTTGCCGTTGCGCAGCCGGCAGGCGGGGCCGGAGCACCAGCGGATGTTGGTGTGGGCGGGCGGGTCGAAGCGGAACTCCTCGTAGTAGGAGGCGGCGCCGTACACGTGCGCCGGGAACAGGCCCAACTGGTCGCCGATCACCTCCAGCGCCTCCGCCGAGAGGTAGCCGAACTCGTGCTGAACGCGGTGCAGGGCGGCCAGGAGGTCGCCGTTGTTGGGGCGGAACTCCGCGACCAGCGCGCGCAGCCGCACCTTGCTCTCGGTCTCCAGCGGCATCGGCGACCCCTCACCACATCCGAGGCGTGATCGTGCGCGGCCTCAGCCGCCGGGCACGTGGCTGCACTCTATCAACGGTGGCACTTCGGGCCAAGACGGGCGCCCGAGGTACCGCAATCAGGCCCCCTCGGTCGGGACAGCCTCGCCCGCCAGGTCGGTCTCCATCAGCCGTGCCACACGCCGGCCCATGCGGATCGAGTAGTTCTGGCCCCGGTCTTCCGGGTAGACCTGCGTCGTGTTCGCGAGGTAGAGCCCCGGGACGGGCGTCCGGTGCGGTGGAATCGTCTCGTGGTACCGGGAGTGCACCACCGGCTGTCCGGCGCGGTCCTTGTAGAGCCAGGTCTCGCGGATCCAGGAGCGGTCAAAGGCCGGGTTGATCCGCCGGATCCATGGTTCGTAGCGATCCAGCAATTCCTCGGCGCTCAATTCCACCATCGGGTCGCCCGGACTCATGTAGTCCGACAGGTAGAGCACGTGGTTCCCGCCATACATCTCCGGGGTCATGAAGTTCGTCTGCTCCACGGCGACCACGAACGGCGCATCGTCGTCGGTCATCGTCAGCCAGTAGATCGGCGACACCTGGCGATCCAGCGCCAGCACCAGCACCGTCGCCCACTGGTACTCCACCGAGCCGAGCATCCGCGCGTACGTCTCCCCGGCCGCCCCGTAGCCGCCGAGGTCCGGCGCGATGCGCTGGAAGAGCGTCGAGGGCGTCGTCGCCAGCACCGCGTCGGCGCGCACCTCCTCACCCGCACGCGCCCCGCCGAGCACCACGCCGACCGCACGACCGTCCTCGATCAGCACACGCTCGACGGGCACGCCCGCGTCCAGCACGCCGCCACGGGCGCGGTCGGCGGCGACGAGGGCATCCATCAGCCGTCCGAAGGAGCCGCGCAGGTAGCCGAGTTGCTCTTTCGCGAACAGCCCACCGAAGCGTCCACCCTGTCGCGAGGCGAAGCGCAGGTGGATCTTCCCCCAGAACCAGACCAGGGAGACGTCCTCCGCGTGCTCGCCGAACTTAGCGCGCAGCAGCGGCCCCCACACCCGGTCGTAGCCCTCGCGGCCGACGCGCGTGCGGATCCAGTCGCTCGCCCGCTTGCCCTCGTAGTTCTGCCAGTGCTTGTAGCGGCGGAGCCAGAGCGCGGTCACGCCGAGCCGGACGCGGGTGAGCAGCGAGACGCGGTCGAACTCCAGCAGGTCCAGCGGCCCCACAAACGGGTAGTTCTTCCCCGCCGCGTGCAGGCCGACGTTCGAGTCGATCCACGCGAGGTCATCTCCCAGGCCGAGTTCGTTGATCAGCGAGACGATCTCAGTGTCGGAGCGGAAGAGGTGGTGGTAGAAGATCTCCAGCCGCCCGCCGCCGATCTCGAACGTGCGCACCTGGCCGCCGAACTCGGGCGACGCCTCGAACAGCGCGACCTCGTGGCCACGCCCGAGCAGTTCGTACGCCGCCGCCAAGCCGGCGACCCCGCCACCGATCACCACGACCTTCATGTACGCCTCCCAGACATATCAGGCGCGTCCGTCACGCCCGAGGCCTCCGCGGCCACCTCCAGCGGCGCCTGCCGGCGCAGCGACCCCACGCGGACGTTCTGCGCCCAGGCAATCGCGAAGCCGGCGACCGCAATCGGCACCAGCACGAAGGCATGCAGCACCAGCGCGAACGCCGTGCCCGCCGCCGCCGTGGCGCCGAAGCGCACCACCACCTCGCGCGCGAAGAACTCGTACGGCCCGATGCCGCCGGAGGTGCTCGGCGCGGCGATCGCGAGGTTCGCGGCGCCGCAGACACCGAGGTAGAGCAATGGGTGGAGGTCGAGGCCGAAGGCGCGGCCGACAAACACGTACGCGCCCGCCTCCAGCAGCCACGTGGCGAGCGTCAGCGCCAGCACCTGCGCCCAGGCGCCGGGGCCGCGCAACAGCATCAGCCCCTCCAGGAAGCGCCCGAGCAGGCCCTGCACGCGTGTCCGGATGGCGCGGGGCGCGAAGTGCAGGAGCCACGTCAGCAGCGCCCGCCCGCGCGCCGGCCAGAGGCCGAGGGCGACCGTGGCAAGCGTGCCGGCGCCAAATCCGAGCGCGCAGAGCGCCGCGAAGCCGCGGAGCAAGGGCGTGCTGCCGGCGAGCGCCACCGTGCCGGCCAGGAACAGCGCCAGCACGAGGCCATCGAGAATCCGCTCGACGACGATCGTGCCGAGCGCGGTGGCGGAGGAGCCGCCGTGACGCTGGCGCACCAGCAGTGCGCGCGCCAGTTCCCCGGCGCGCGCCGGGAAGACGTTGTTCGCCGCCAGGCCGATCGTGACCAGCGAGGTTGCCTGCCATGACGTCATCGACACGGTGCGGCCGATCACGCTCCGCCAGCGCTCGGCGCGTACCCAGACGGAGGCGGCCAGCAGCAGCAGCGCGGGCGCCAGCCACCCGACCTGCACCGCCCGAAATGCATCGAGCAATTCGGCACGATCGACGCGCGCCAGCAGCAGCCACAGGAAGAGGGCGCTGACGAGGATCCCGAGAAGCGTGCGGGCGTGGCGCATGCGCCGTCCTGCCGTGTCTGGTGGTGGGGTGTGCCCCCAGTCTCCGCGATTCCGCCTCAGCCGTCACCCCGAGGCGTGCGGTAGCCCGTCAACGCAGCTCCAGGGGCGGGTAGAACACCTCGCCCCAGAGCTTGCCGATCGGCACGTCATCGCCGCGGTAGACGAGGAAGTGCGCCCATCGTTGCAGAATCGACCCATCGAGGATGCCTCGGGCCAGCGAGCCGAACGTCGTCCCGCGATACCCCGCCTCCGGGAACCAATGGCGGTGCCCGTAGACGCGCGTCGACTCGAAGTCGAGGCGTAGCGGCTGCGCGCTGGTGATCGTCCCGTGGTGCACGACCACCAGGTCTCCGGTCTCCAGGGCGCGGCCGGTGCGGATCTCCTCGGCGGGCACGTAGGTCACGTTCAGCCCGCGCAGGTACCAGGCCCACGGCCACGTCAGCGAGGACGAGGTATCCACGACCACCCGCGGTATATCGCCCGCCTCCAGCCCCGCGCGCAGGTCACGCGCGATCTCCGGCACCTCCGAGGTGGTCTGGACGTAGATCAGCGGCTCCACGGGCGTATCGGGGTGCTTCACGTTCAGCTGCAGGTTCGTGTGTAGCGCGAGCGCGAACGCGAGCACCAGGAACGTCACGCCGATGCCGCCCGCCGCCCACTGCACTCGGCTGCCCCGCTGCTCGCGCACGGCGGTGAGGGCAGCGGGGCCGGCTTTCCCGAGTACATACGCTGCGAGGAAGGCCAGCGGGATCGCCTGGTGCATCACCAGCCACGGCATCTTCTCGCCCGCGATCGAGAGTGCGATAAACGTGCCGCCGAACCACACGGCCAGCAGCGTCGCGAAGGCGTCGCGACGTCTGAGTACCAGCCACGCACCACCGGCGAGGGCCGGCCAGAGGGCGAGCGACTCGTACAGCGGGAGCATCATCACGTAGTAGAACCACGGCTGGTCGCCGCGCCGGACATCGTGCTGCTCGAGCCAGTAATCGAGCGAGGTCCACCACGGCCCGGCGATGCCCTCCATGTTCGTGCCGAAGGTGGTGTACAGCGGCACCGTGCACAGCAGGAAGATCGCCGCCACCAGTGGCCAGCGGCGGGCGTCCCACAGCAGGCCCACGGCAGCAGCCGCCACCCACAGCACCAGCACCGTCATGATCCCGAGGCGGCGGAGCGCGGCCAGATCCAGGTCACCCGCCAGCGCTTCGGCGGGGATGCGCACCACGGCTGCCAGCAGCGGCAGCACCAGCGTCCCCGTCACCACGAGCAGGTCGGCCTCGCGCGGGCGGTTCAACATTCCGTGGCGCTCGCGGACTCGCCACAACGGCCGCCACAGAGCGGCAATGATCCACGCCACCGGCACCAGGATCATGGCAGACCGCACCTGCGCCACGAGGGGGACACGCTCCCCGCGATGTGACTGCCAGAACAGTTCGTGCGCCGTGGCGCCGTTCAGATAGAGGAGCAGCACGGCCGCCGTGAGGTAGGCGCTCTCCTTCGTCGCAAACGCCAGGGCGGTGGCCGCCGCGAACACCAGCAGCCACCGCTCGCGACCGTCGTCGCGGTAGCGCCAGATGGCGATGAACTGCAGCACGGTGAACAGCGCGATGAACGCGTCTTCCCGCGCAAAGCGACTGTAGTAGAGCGTCGCGGGGGAGACGGCGAGCAACAGCGCCGCCAGCACGGTGCCGGAGCCGCCGAGCCACTTCCGCAACAGCAGCGGCGTGAAGATCAGCGCCGTGCCGAAGAGCGCATGTGGCCAGCGCGAGACCGCCTCGGAGTCGCCGAACAGCGTGTAGAACAGCGCCATCAGGTGGAACTGCACGGGCCCGTGCATCAGCGGGTTGTGCTGGTAACCACGGCCCTCCGCCAGGTACCACGAGTACGTCGCGTGCAGCGACTCATCGTGGTGCATCGCGCGCACCTCGAGGCCCCCGACGCGCATCACGAATGCGACCACGCCGATGCCCGCGACCAGCCACGTCACACGGTCGATCCGACCGAGCGTGCCTGTGAAGCGGCTCACGGCACCATCTCTTGCGGAACCTCGAAGATGCGCGACATGCCCTCGTGCAGCACGAGCGGCCAGGCGGCGAACCGGCCGATTACACCCGTGCCGTAACTGGAGATCTCCTCGAAGCCGACGTAGACGTGCGTGATGCCCCACTCCTGCGCGGTCGCCAGCCCGGCATCGGTCGCACCCTCGAGGTAGAGCATCTCCACCGCCTGCCGTCGTGCCGCCTCATCGGGCGCATGCCGCCACTGGCGCTGGTGCCCCGGCCACCCGAGCAGCGTCGGCACGCCGGTCGCGGCGGCGAGCATGTTCCCGCGCGAATACGAGTCGCCGACCGCCTGCACCAGCACCGCCTCGCGGGGATCGAGTTCGACGCGGGCCCACTGAACCGCCGCCCAGAGCCCCGGATCCACGCGAACAAGGTAGGCGGTGGCATCCAGTCCTCGCACCTGCCCCTCGCGCGCACGGCTGACGGCGATCGCGGGCGTGACGAGCGCGCACAGCACCAGCAACACGGCCGTCGCACCTGCCAGAGCCCGCACGGCAGGCGCGCTGAGCCAAGCGGGTTGCTCGATGTCGCCGAACCGCTCGACGGCGATCGCCGCCAGTGCGCCAACGGCGACGGCGATCAGCGCCCACGCGTGGAACCAGAACTTGAACACGGAATTGAACCGCCCGGCGAAGGCATCATCGACCATCACCAGTTCCGTCAGCAGAATCACACCGAGCCCCGCTGTCGCCAGCGCCAGCGCTGCGGCAAGACCTCGGTCGCGGCGCGCATCGGCGGCCGCTGCCGTGGCGCCGAGCCATGCGAGCAGCACCACCAGCAGCGCGAGCGTGACCCACCCGGCGCCACGCGCGGTGACCTCGGCGGTTTCGTCGAGCAGCACGACCGTCCCGAGCCAGAGGGCCACCGGGACGATCGCGATCACCAGCGCCGTCCGCACGCGGGCAGGCCTCAGTTCGAGGCACACCGCGGCGACCAGCATCGGCAGCAGCGGCGGCAGCCAGACCAGTAGCCAGCGCACCGGGTCGGAGTGCTCGCGAATCACCGGCGCGACCGCCGTCGGTGGCGGGTGGAGGCCAGACAGGAACGGATACGCGAGCAGCACCGCCAACCCGGCGGGCATCGCTGCCCACCGCACGGCGATGAACAACGCCTGCGCCAGCGGCCACCCGACCCGCTTCGCCGAGACGAACGCGGCGAGGCCCCACACGCCGCCGTACGTGGTCGCATCCCACGGGTTCGTCATCACCAGCGCCGCGAAGATCAGCGCCACCAGCACGAGCTCGTGCGGACGGCGCAGCCAGCGCCGCCACGTCAGCGGCGTCATCCCCTCGAACGCCACCAGCGCCAGCGCGACCGTGGTCAGCGCCAGCGGCAGCGCGAGCAGGTGCGCGTGCGGGTCGCCGAGGGTCAGCGTGAAACCGGGGTACTCGGAGATCGTGCCGGGTAACACGCGTGTGGTGTTCCACCACCACCAGAAGCCGTCGGGTACGCCATGCGTCGCCCCGGCCGGCAGCGGCACACGGTCGACGCCGAGCCAGCCCCAGGTGCCCGCGCCGCCGATGCCGTGAGCGGAGAGCAGGTCGATCAGGCCCACCAGCGGCCCCACCGTCAGCAACACGCCGCCGGCGACGGTGGCCGCAACCACCTTCGACCGTCGTCGCGCGCCGCCGGCCATCGCCAGCACGTCCATCGCCAGGCCGGCCGCCACCATGCCCGCCGCCGCGCCCGCAGTGGCGACGGCGAGGTTGAACGTGACGTCTGGCCCGTTGCCGGAGAGCCGCCCAATGGCGTCGGCCGTGGTGTGGCCCAGGTGGTAGTACGCCACGCGCTCGCCCGAGAGCCACGGGTCTGGCGGCGGAAGCGACTCCGCCCGGTGCACCGCCACCAGCAGCGCGAGGTCCATCGGCTTCTCGGTGCCCCAAGCATCGGGTGCCTGCGTGCGCGCGAACAGGATCAGCGCGAACAGCGCGACGAAGCCGATGGAGGTGAACCCGGCCAGCCGCGCGCGCTCATCGAGCGAACGCAGCAGCGCCGGCTGCCGCCACGCCAGCGCCGCTGACCACCCCCCCAGGCCGAGGAGGGCCGCCACGACCAGCGGCGTGCCGTACGGTGCTACCAGCGCCCCTGCGAGCCATGTGGTGAGGCCCAGCACGGCCATGCCGACCGGGAGGGCGTACGGGAGACCTCGGGAGTCGAGCCGGCCAAAGAGGAGCGCGGACGGCAGCGCGCCGCCCCCCGCGACCAGGAGCAACACCAGCAGCCAGGCGATGCTCTCCGACATGCGCGCCTCACGGACGGTGAGCGGTGGTCATTTCCAGGCGGCAGTGTGTCCTGAGACGACGACAGCGGCTGCACCTCATGGTAGGCAGCGTGACCGGCCGGTGCGATCCGGTCGAGGCCGTCGTCAGGAACGGCCTTCGGCTACGCCCCCGCGCTGGCGGGCTCGCCGAGGAGCGCGGCGACGAACGCGTACGGGTCGAACGGCGCCAGGTCGCCCTCGCGCTGGCCGACACCGACGAAGCGGACGGGGAGGCCAAACTCACGCGCGATCGCGAACACGATGCCGCCGCGCGCGGTGCCGTCGAGTTTCGTCAGCATCACGCTGGTCACCTGCACCGCCTCGGTGAAGTGGCGCGCCTGCGAGAGGCCGTTCTGGCCGGTGGAGGCATCCAGTACGAGCAGGACCTCATCCGGGCCGCGCTCCACGTGACGTTCGATCACGCGGCGGGTCTTGGAGAGTTCCGCCATCAGGTTCTGCTTGTTCTGCAGCCGGCCCGCCGTGTCGATCAGCACGACATCGTGTCCGCGCGCCTGCGCCGCCGAGATCGCGTCGAACGCCACCGCCGAGGGGTCCGCGCCCTGGCCCTGCGCGACGACATCGAACTTCAGGCGCTCGCCCCACGATTGGAGTTGCTCGATGGCGGCGGCGCGGAAGGTGTCGCCGGCCGCCGCCAGCACGCGCCGCCCGTCCTGCTGGTAGGCGTACGCGAGCCGGCCGATGGCCGTCGTCTTGCCGGAGCCGTTGACCCCGACCACCAGCACCACCCACGGCCGGTCAGGCATCGATGCGTCGTCCGGGAGCCCCCAGAGCCGCCCGCGCGGCTCATCGGCGGCATCGAGGATCGCGACGAGTTCCTCCGCCAGGTAGCGGCGCAGATCGTCGGAGCGACGCGGGTTGCGGGCGCGGACACGGCCCAGCACTTCGAACGTGGTATCCACGCCGGCGTCGGCACCGATCAGAACCTCTTCGAGTGTCTCCCACAGTTCCTCGGTGACATCGGAACCGCCGAGCATGCCGGCGACGCGCCCGAAGATGCCGCGGCGGGTGCGCTCCAGCGCTTCGCCGGTCGCCTCGTCGCTCTCCTTGCTCCGGCCGCCGAACAGCCCCACGTGCGTCCTCCAGCCCGGTCGGTGCGATGCGCCGCGGGTGGCGGCAGTGCGTGCGGATCGATCTGTGTGTGGATGTGCTCACCGATATCCGACAGCCCTCCGATGTTACCGGAGGGCCGTCGGAGTGGCCTCAGTCAGTTGCGCAGCGGCGTCAAGGAGATTCCGTCGCTCGATCAGATTCACCTGGCCCGCGCATCGGCCACTCATGCGGCAGCGCGGCGAACCGCATCACATCGCAGCGCTCGCCCTGCCAGACGCCGTGGGAGCGCATCGTGCCCTCGTACTCAAACCCCGCCCGGCGGGCGACTGCGACTGACGCTTCGTTCCCCGCGACGATCGTCAGGAAGACGCGCGCTGCCCCCAGTTCGAACAACCAGCGCGTGAGCAGGATCGCCGCGCGGGTCGCGTAACCGCGCCCCCTCGCGCTGGCGGCGATCCAGTAACCGAACTGCGCGACATCCGCCTTCGACCAGTCGTCGACACCACAGCAGCCGATGAGGTCGCCCGACCGTGCGTCCGTGATGGCGAACGCCACGCCCGATGGTGTCGCAGTCGTGGCGAACGCCTGCCAGTTCGCCGTGAATTCGTCGATGACGGCCTCGGCGCCCGCGATCGAGAGCGGCGGGGCCGGGTATCCACGCCGGTCGAGCACGCCGTTGTAGCGGCGGATCGCCGGGTCGGTGAACGCATCCACCATGAACCCGGCGTCATCTCGCGACCACGGGCGGAGGGCGATCACCTCGTCGGACAGCGTCACGGCGTTACGAGGCCTGCGGCAGCGACGCCAGTTTCAGCGACAGCACCTGGCTGGTGGAGTCGTCACCCATCGAGACGCCGTAGATGGCGTCCGCCGCCTCGACTGTGCGGCGGTTGTGGGAGATGACCACGAACTGCGACCTGTCGCGCAGCTCCAGCAGCGTGTCCACGAAGCGGCCCACGTTCGCCTCGTCCAGCGCGGCGTCGACCTCATCGAGCACCACGACCGGCGCGGGGTTCACGGAGAGCAGCGCGAAGAGCAACGCCACGGAGGTCATCGACCGCTCGCCGCCGGAGAGCACGGCCATGTTGCTGATTCGCTTGCCGGGTGGCTGAGCAAAGATGTCGACGCCCGGCTCCGCGTCCTGGTCCTCCGGGTCGCCCTCGA
Source organism: Chloroflexota bacterium (assembly GCA_027592645.1). Lineage (GTDB taxonomy): Bacteria > Chloroflexota > Dehalococcoidia > UBA2979 > UBA2979 > W-Chloroflexi-9. The sequence goes on from JAQCKI010000060.1 coordinate 12,973, forward strand.
TCAGCCGCAGTTCCGCCTGCCCGCCGCCGAAGAAGCGCGTGAAGTAAACGCCGAACCGTTCGTTCACCACGTGGAACGTCTCCACGAAGCGGGCGCGGATCAACTTCTTCAGGTCGCGGATCGCCTCGCGCAGTTCCACCTCGGCGGCTTCCAGGTCAGCGACCTGGCCGGTGAGGAAGTCGAAGCGCTCCTGTTCCGCGCTCAGGTCCTCCAGCGCGTCGATGTTCACCGGGCCCAGCGCCTTGATCTCCGCGCGCAATTCGGTGATGCGCCCGCGCATCGTCTCCACGTCGACCTCGGCGCCACCGCGGATCGGCGATGGCAGCGCCAGCTCGGCGGCCTCCTCCTCGACCTCATCGAAGTCGCCACCGACGGCGCCATTCGAGACGGCCTTCGGCAACGGCACCACGGAGCCGTCGTCGCGGATCTCCATGCCCTCCTCGGTGATTTCGCGGAGCAGCCGCTGGACGCGCTCGGCCTGCTGGCGGAGGCGGTTCTCGCTCTCCAGCATCTCGCGCTCCGCGGAAAGCAGCAGCCGCTGCGCATCGCCGCGCGCGGCCGCCAGTTCGCGTTCCTCGGCGGAGACCTCGGCGGCGGCGGCGTGCGCCGGGCCGATCTCGGCCTGCACCTCGGCACGCTCGGTGCGGTTGTTCGCCT
>JAQCKI010000061.1 GCA_027592645.1 Chloroflexota bacterium
GGGCAGGGGGTGAGGGGCGCGCCGCGCAGCGGCGGGCTTCAGCGTGACTCCACACCTCGACACCATCGCAAGCAACGAGGTCCGGGCGGCTCGAGGCACACCAGCAGCCAGGCGCGTCCTACGCGGCGGGCGGCGGCAGATCCTCGCCGGTGATGCGTCGGTAGGCCTCCTGGTAGCGGAGGCTGGTCGCCTCCACTACCTCGGGCGGCAGCGAGGGCGCGGCGCCCTGCGCGTCGCGGTTGGCGGCGATCCAGTCGCGCAGCGGCTGCTTGTCGAACGAGGGCTGGTCGCGACCGGGCGCGTACTGGTCGGCGGGCCAGAAGCGAGAGCAGTCCGGGGTCAACACCTCGTCCACCAGGCAGGGCTCGCCATCGATCATGCCGAACTCGAACTTCGTGTCGGCGACGAGGATGCCGCGCTCGCCGCAGAGGTGCGCGCCGAAGCGGTACAGCGCCAGCGAGCGCAACTTGATCGCGTTCGCCACCTCCACGCCCACCAGCGCCTCCACCTCCTCGTAGGTCATCGGTGCGTCGTGGGCGGGCGGCTCCGCCTTGCTCGACGGCGTGAAGAGCGGGTCGATGAGGCGCTCGGCCAGTCGCAGGCCCTCGGGCAGGGTGATGCCGGAGACGCGGCCGGCGGCCTGGTAGTCCTTCCAGGCGGAGCCGGTCAGGTAGCCGCGCACCACGCACTCCACCTGCAGCACCTCCGCGCGCCGCATCACCATCGAACGGCCGAAGTAGCGCGGGTCGGTCACGCCGTACTCGGCGGCGTTGTGCGCGTCCAGCACGGCGATGAAGCCGTTCGGCACCACGTCGCCGGTGCGGTCGTACCAGAACGCCGAAGTGCGCGTCAGCACCTCGCCCTTCCTCGGGATCGCATTCGGGAGAACCTGGTCGAAGGCGGAGATGCGGTCGGTCGCGACCAGCAGCAGTCGATCGCCCTCGGCCGCTGTCGAGGGCAGCGCATACACGTCGCGCACCTTGCCCTGGTGCAGCTTCGTCAGCGGCAGGTCGGTCGTGTGCATCGGCTCCGGGGCGTGCGGGGCGTGCGAGGCGCTTGATGTCATCTCAGCAGTCCAATCCGGCGGAACGTGGTGTCCGTGTGCTGCAGGAACGCCTGTGGATCGAAGATCGCGTCGAGTTGCGCGCTCGAGAGCCGCGCCTGCACCTCGGGATCCTCTTCGAGCAGGGCGCGATACGGCACCTCGTCGCGCCACGCGCGCATCGAGTGGTGCTTCACGATTTCGTAGGCCGCCTGGCGCTTCATCCCCGACTCGATCAGCGCGTTCAGCACCTTCGAAGAGTAGATGAGGCCCTGCGTCCGCCCGAGGTTGCGCAGCATCCGCTCCGGGTAGACGACGAGGCCGTCCATCACGCCAGTGAAGATGTGCAGCGCGTAGTCCAGCAGGCCGGTCGCGTCCGGCAGGATGATCCGCTCCGCGCTGGAGTGCGAGATGTCGCGCTCGTGCCAGAGCGCGACGTTCTCCAGCCCCGTCACGCCGTAGCCTCGAAGCGTCCGGGCGATGCCACAGACGCGCTCGCACAACTCCGGGTTGCGCTTGTGCGGCATCGACGACGACCCGGTCTGACCGCCCTCGTCGAACGGCTCTTCGGCCTCGAGGATGTCGGTGCGCTGCAGCCCGCGGATCTCGGTGGCGAACTTCTCCAGCGACGCGCCGATGCCGGCGATCACGTTCAGGTAGAAGGCGTGGCGGTCGCGCTGGATCACCTGCGTGGTGACCTTCGCCACCTCCAGGCCCAGGCGCTGGCAGGCGTTCTCCTCCACGCTCGGCGGCACCGAGGCGTGCGTCCCCACCGGGCCGGACATCTGCCCGACAGCCGTGTGCTTGCGGACGAGCGCGATGCGCTCCTCGTGGCGGCGGAGTTCCTCCACCCACACGGCGAGTTTCATCCCGAAGGTGGTGGGCTCCGCGTGGACGCCGTGCGTGCGCCCGATGCAGACCGTGTCCTTGTGCTCCAGCGCGCGACGCGACACCACTTCGCGCAGGCGCACCACGCGCGCCTCGATCAGGTCGAGCGCCTCCAGCATCTGCAGGCAGGTGGCGGTGTCCCACACGTCGTTACTGGTGAGGCCGTAGTGCACCCAGCGCGACTCCGGACCGAGCGAGTCGGCGACGGACTTCAGGAACGCGGTGACGTCGTGGTGGGTCTCCTCGATGTAGCGCATCACCGCGGGCACATCGACGCGCGCGTTGGCGACGACGTTCGCGACATCCTCGGCGGGGACGACGCCCTCGTCGCCCCACGCCTGGACGGCGGCGACCTCCACCTTGAGCCACAACTCGAACTTACGCTCGTCCGACCAGACGGCGGTCATCTCCGGGAGTGCGTATCGAGGGATCATCGGTGAACTCGCCTTCGCGGGCGCGAGCGGGGCCGGGTGGATGGGGCCTTACCCGAGAAGTCTAGAGAGCGGGGGGGAGGGCGGCAATGAGAGGCGAAATGCCAGGCGACGCGCGTCACCGTCCCGCCTTCACTGATACGGTCGCATGATGACCGACCCCGCGATGCCCACCGGACGCCACGCGCTCCTCGCCGCACTCGCCGGCCTCGGCCTCGCGCTCGTGGTGCTGTTCGTGGCAACCGCCGACCGAGGCCTCGCGCCGCAGCAGTCTGTTGAGGTGATCCCGGGCGGGGCGACACAAGCGGGCCTGTCCCAGACAGAGTGCGCTTCACCGGTGAGTGTCACGACCTACGACGCCCCAGACCAACTTCGCGACCGTCCCCAGGAGGGGCGCATCGAGTTCAGCGTCAGGCTCGAACCGGGCGACTCGTTGACGATGCTCAGCATCTACGGACTTGTGGATCCCGGCTTCGAGGGTGGACCCTTCGCACCGGGCGGATCGTTCGTGGGCTGCGAGATCGCGCAGCCCGTACCGCTGCCCCTCACACATGGCGACACATTCGCCGTCACGTTCCCGGTACCGAGCCTGTCCGACCCGTACTCGGTGGACGGCCGACCGACCGACAGGGCCTGGTCCGAGTTCCCAACGGCCGGAGCGTTGCCGCGAGAAACGGTCGTGCGTGCGACCGTCGAGGGAGCGGGCTACATCAAGGACGTTGACACCTTCCAAGCAGCGCCGTGCGTGATGAGGCCGACGAGTGGTGGGTCTCCGGCCACCAGCTCGCATATGGGTCGCTGGATCTTGAGGACTATGGCCTGACGGAGGCGGCGTGCCGGCCGTGGGGGCTGAGATGCAGCGCCGCCTTGTCCTCGGCTGGTAGGGTCGCCGAATGACCGACCCCGCGATGCCCACCGGACGCCACGCGCTCCTCGCCGCGCTTGCCGGCATCGGGCTCGCGCTCGCGGTGTTGTTCGCGGCGACCGCCGACCGAGGCCTCCCGCCGGACCCGCCGCCGAACTCGACCGCATCGTGGCATCGCGATTACCACTCGTTCGAAGAACTCCTCGATGAGCCGAGTAGCGTGGCGCTCGACGGTCGGGTCGTGGAGCGACTCGAGGTGGTCGCGCTGCACGGGATACCGTTCACGCGCTCGGCGGTGCGCGTCGAGCGTGTGCTCGCCGGCGAGAGCACCGTCGAGGGCGACACGGTGACGGTGAGGCAGACCGGCGGCACGATCCGGGGCGGCCGGGCGGTCTACATCAGCGAGCTTCGCCTCCTCCGGCCGGGCGACCACGTACTGCTGTTTCTGATCCCGGAACCGGTCTCGGGCGACTGGGCGATCACCGGTGGCCCCTTCGGCCACTTCATGATCGACGGGGACGAGGTGCGATCCGCGACGCTCGAGGATTTTGGGTACATCCCGCCGGAGGAGCATCCCCTCGTGACGGTCATCCGAGGCAAGACCCTGGCCGAGATCAGCGCGGAGGTCGAGTCGCTCTGGGCGGCTCAGGTTGCACGATGATCAGCCCTCAGTCGCTCGCGTACTCCTCGCGCACCGGGGCGAAGACCTCGATCATCACGGAGGGTTCGAGGGCGCGCGCGTGGTGGGGGACGGTGCCGGGGACGAAGTAGGAGCCGCCGGCGACCACCTCGCGGTCGGTGCCGTCGATGCCGAAGATGATGCGCCCGGCGATGACCGTGCCGGCCTGCTCGTGCGGGTGGGTGTGCAACGGCACCACGGCGCCCGCCTCCAGTTCGAACCGTACGAGCGTGTGCCCGTCGCCGGAGACCAGCGTCCGGCGAATCACGCCCGGCATCATCTCGATCGGCTTCGTTTCGTCGTAGGTGCGCCAGCGGGCGGCTGCGGGCATTCGTGTCTCCTTCTGCTGTCGCTGCTGCGACGGTGATCGGTGCGGTGGCCGAGGTCTACCGTGTCTCACGTCTCCTCGAACAGGCGGTAGATCACGGGACAGTAGTAGTCGCCCCAGCCGCGGTCGATGGCGGCGGCGAGGCGGTCGCGGGCGACCCTCGCCCCCTGGGCGTCCACGCCCACCTGCTCCGCGAGGTCGAGCGCATAGCCGATGTCCTTCAGCGAGTAGCGTGTCGGGAAGACATCGTCCGGGTACTGGCCCGAGGTGATGTGCGAGCCGTGACGGCGCATCACGAACGAGTCCGACGAGCCGTGCTGAAGTACCTCGAACAGCCGCTCGCGGGCGACGCCGGCGCGCGTGGCAATCGCCATCGCCTCGGAGAGCGCGGAGACAGTCTGGAAGACGAGCATGTTGTTCATCAACTTCACCACCTGCCCGGTCCCGACCGGCCCGCAGTGGCTGATGTCCGTGCCCATGTGCGCCAGGAACGGCTCGATCCGCGCGAACACCTCGGACGTGCCGCCGACCATGATCGATAGCGTCCCGTCCTCCGCGGAGGGCACCCCGCGTGCCACCGGCGCGTCGGCGAAGTCGACCCCGCGCGCAGCGAGCGCGGCCTCCACGTCCCGCGCGACCTCCACGGTGGCGGTGGTCATGTCCACGACCGTCTGCCCGGCGCGGGCGTGCGCCATGACGCCACCCGCACCGAGGCAGACCGCGCGCACCTGTGGCTCACCGGGAACGCAGATGAAAACGAGGTCGGCCGCCTCCATCACCTCGCGCACGCTCAATGCGGCGTTCACGCCCGCCGAGGCGAGCACCTCGGCGCGAGCGGGGTCGATGTCGTACGCCACGACCGGCAGGCCGGAGCCGCGCGCCAGGTTGCGGCACATCCGTCCGCCCATCACGCCCAGTCCGATGAACCCCAGCCGCTCGATCGCCATCCCGGCCTCCTCCGCCTGCCTCTGGAGCGCGGAGCGTAGCCGACACCGCGCGGCCTGCGGGCGGGGGCGGCTACGCCATCCCGGGCGGGATCGGGTCGGGGCCGAGGATGAAGTGCGCGAACTCTCGCGCGACGTGGTTGCGCTCGTGGATATCGCCGAACAGCGCACCCTCGCCCGCCTCATCCGCGTCCACGGCCTGCGCGAATCGGCGCGCGGCGGCTTCGAGGTCGGCGCGGTGCATCTCGATGCGGCTCGGGTGCACCTCGGGCGGGCGGAGGCTGCGGACGGTGAGTTCGCGGTTGCCTTGCAGGCCCCACAGCACTGCCTCCGCCATCCCCCCGCGCGAAGCGCCCCACGCGGCGATGAAGTGCAGGCAGGGGCGCGTCTCCGGCTGCGCCGGTGGCGTGGGGATGACGTCGAGGTCAACCCGCTTGCGGCACTCGCGCATGGGGCAGCGGACGGTGGTCATGTCGCGAAGTCTACCGGCGCATGTGGGGTGGCGCGTGTAATCTACGGACATGCGTCGCGCCCTGTTCGCCGTCACCCTGGCTGCCCTCATCGCCGTCGGGTGTACCGGCACCGGGGATGCGTCGCCGACGGCGTCACCTTCGCCGCCGCCCACGCCCGCCACCACGCCCGAGCCGCTGCCGACCGAAACGCCGGTTCCGCCGCTCCCGCCGTTCCCGCCGTTCCCTGACGACCTCTCGCCGGTGGCCCTTCAGGTCATCGAGGCCGTCGAGCGTGGCGACACGACGAACCTGTGGGTGATCCTCCAGACGACGGTCCGGCTCTGCACCGATGAGGGTCTCGGCTCGCTGCCGTGCGAACCCGACGACCCGGTCGGCACGAAGTACGAGGTCTTCCCAACCGCCAGTTGCCAGGGCTACTGGACGAACGAGCCGCGCGAGGTCGTGAACCTGATCGTGGAGATGGCCGGCGCCCCGTATGCCATCGCGCGGATCGGCCCGGATCCCGAGTGGGCGGTCGCCGAGGACTATCCGTATGGCTCGCTAGTGGTGGTGTTCTCACCACGCCTCGACGCCCGCATGACGGACGCCGTCGCCGTCTACCTCACCGACGAGGGCATTGTGCGGACGCAGTTCGGCTGCCGTCGTGCCGACCAGTTCCTGGAGCCCGGCGTCGAGGAAGCGCCGTTCGAGGTGATCTGGCGGACCAACGTCCCCGACCGCACGAACTAGGGCGCGACGCCTCAGCGGGCGGCGAAGACCAGCGGCTCAGACGCGGTCGCACCGATGTCGGTGCGGTACTGCGCGCCTGCGAAGTGGATGCGGCGGACGTTGTCGTAGGCCTGGGCGCGCGCCTCCTCCATCGTGGCGCCCTGCGCGACAACGCACAGGACGCGCCCGCCCGAGGTCACCAGGCGGGCCGAGTCTTCCCGCTTCGCGCCCGCGAGGAACACCTGCACGTCAGCATCGACGGCGTCGAGGCCCGTGATCGGCCGGCCCGAGGGCGACGGGCCCGGGTAGCCCTCGGAGGCCATCACCACGCCGACGCTCGCCGCGCCGGACCACTCGACGGGCACCTCGGCCAGCCGGCCGTGTGCGCAGGCGTCGAAGATCGCGAGCAGGTCGCTCTGGAGCGTGGGCAGCAGCACCTGCGTCTCCGGGTCGCCGAAGCGGCCGTTGTACTCGAACACCCTCGGGCCGGTGGCGGTGACCATGACGCCGGGGTAAATCACGCCCGAGAACGGCCGTCCGATGCCCGCCATGGCGGACACGGCGCGCTCCGTCACCTCCCGACGGATCGCCTCGGCCTGTGCGTCGGTCAACCAGGCGGGGGGCGCGTAGACGCCCATGCCGCCGGTGTTGGGCCCGACGTTGCCATCGAAGATCGCCTTGTGGTCGCACGAGAATGGCATGTGGCGCACGGTGACGCCATCGGTGAACGCATGCGCGCTCACCTCGCGGCCGTACATGCGCTCGACGATCACCACGCGGCTACCCGATGCGCCAAAGGTGCCATCGCGCAGCGCCGCATCGATGGCGGCGACGGCCTGCTCGGTCGTGTCGCAGACGGTGACGCCCTTGCCGGCGGCGAGTCCGTCCGCCTTCACCACGCACGGCCCGCCCAGGCTGCGGGCGTAGGCAGTCGCCTCGTCCGGGTCGGTGAACGTGCGGTTGGCGGCGGTGTCGATGGCGGCCCGTGCCATCAGATCATTGGCGAACGACTTCGACCACTCGAGTTCAGCAGCGGCGCGCGTCGCGCCGAACGCGGTGATGTCCGCGGCCTGCACCGCGTCCACGACCCCCGCCGCCAGCGGGTCGTCCGAGGACACCACGACGAGATCGGCCCGAATGCGCTCAGCGAGCGCGCGGATTGCCTGCGTATCGGTCGCACCGACCTCCGGCACGACCTCGCCGAACTCGGCCATGCCGGCATTGCCGGGCGCGCACCAGAGTTTAGAAAGCAGCGGTGATTGCGCGATCTTCCACGCGATCGCGTGCTCCCGCCCGCCCGAGCCGATCAGCAGGACGTTCATCCGGCGCGCTCCGCGTCCCCGAGATCCGCATAGCCGCGCTCGGCGCGCCATCGGCGGATCCAGCCGGCATGCTCCGCCTCGTGCTCGCTGCGGAGGCCGGCTTCGCCGTAGAGCGCGCCGTTGAGGCCTCGGACATTCGCCTGTGCGAGGGCCGCGAAGAGCCGCTCGCGGGCCTGGGTCAGTTCCCACTTCGCTTGTGACAGGCTGAAGTCGCGCCGCAACTCGTACATCGTCGCGTTGAACGCCTCAGTCTGCGCATCGGTCAGACGCCACGCGGACTCGTAGCCTGATGAGATGCGGGTGACCTCGCTCGCGCGGATCTCGTGCCACAGCGCGAGGTGTGCCAGGTGGTCCTTCACGGACCAGCCGTCGATGGTCGCCTCGGTCATCTGCTCGTTGGTGAGGCCATCGATGGCGTCGCGCACGTCGTCCTGCATCTGCCGGTAGTGCGCGACGAGGGCGTCACGATCCTCGGGCATCGGGCGAACCTATCCCCACGCGCCTTATTCCCACTCAATCGTGCCGGGCGGCTTGCTGGTGATGTCGTAGACCACGCGGTTGATCTCGCGCACCTCGTTGGTGATGCGGTTGGAGATCGCGGCGAGCAGGTCGTAGGGCAGGCGCGCCCAGTCGGCTGTCATGGCGTCCTCGGCGGTCACGATGCGGAGCGCGACGGTGAAGCCGTAGGTGCGGAAGTCGCCCTGCACGCCCACCGACTTCGTGTCCGTGAGGACGGCGAAGGCCTGCCAGAGCTCGTAGTAGACCTGCGCCTTCTTGATCTCGTCCATCACGATCCAGTCGGCGCGACGCAGGACATCGAGCTTGTCGCGGGTCACCTCGCCGATCACGCGGATCGCCAGGCCGGGGCCGGGGAACGGCTGGCGGTACACCATCTCGTCCGGCAGGCCGAGTTCCTTGCCGACGCGCCGCACCTCGTCCTTGAACAGGTTCCGCAGCGGCTCAATCAGCGTGAGTTTCATGTCCTTCGGCAGGCCGCCGACGTTGTGGTGCGTCTTGATCTTCACCGCGGCGTCGTTGCCGGTGGAGGCCGACTCGATCACGTCCGGGTACGTCGTGCCCTGCACGAGGAAGTCGACGCGGCCGAGGGACTTCGTCTCGTCCTCGAACAGGTGGATGAACGTCTCACCGATGCGCTTGCGCTTGGTCTCCGGGTTCGTGACCTCGGCGAGTTGCTCCAGGAATCGGTCGGTGGCGTCCACGTGGCGGAGCTTGATCGCCATGTGGCGCGTGAACGTCTCGACGACGCGCTCCGCCTCCCCGAGGCGGAGCAGGCCGTTGTCCACGAAGATGCACGTCAGTTGATCGCCCACGGCGCGATGCACCATCGCGGCCGCCACGGCGGAGTCGACACCGCCGGAGAGCGCGCAGATCACCTGGCCGTCACCGACGGCCTTGCGGATCGCCTCGACGGACTCCTCCACGAAGTTGCCGGCGGTCCACGAGCCGTCGCAACCGGCGACATCGAACAGGAAGTTGCGGATGAGCGTGTCGCCCTGCGGGGTGTGGGCCACCTCCGGGTGGAACAGGATCCCGAAGTACTTCGCGCCGTCCGTCATCACCGCGACGGGCGCGTTATCCGACTGCGCGATGCCATGGAACCCCGGCGGCAATTTGGTGACCTTGTCGCCGTGGGAGGCCCACACCGGCAGTGAGCCGGGGAGGCCCTTGAACAGCGGGTTCGCTGCCTCCGTCAGGTTCAGGATCGCGTGGCCGTACTCGCGCTCGTCAGAGGCCTCCACGCGCCCACCGAGGGTGTGCGTCAGCAACTGCATGCCGTAGCAGATGCCGAGCACTGGGACACCGGAGTTGATGACATAAGCAGGCAACGAGGGCGCGCCCGGCTCATACACGGAGGAGGGTCCACCGGAGAGGATGAACGCCTTCACGCGCAGGTGGCTCAACTTCTCCGCCGTGGTGTCCCACGGGACCATCTCGGAATAGACGCTTGCCTCACGGATGCGGCGGGTGATGAGCATGGAGAACTGCGAGCCGTAGTCCAGCACCACCACGGCCTCGGGCGCGTTGGGGGCGGGGCTCAGGACCTGGCCGGGTTCGGTGGCTTTCGCGATCTCGAGGTACGTCGAAACCTCGGTGTCGCCGGAGGTGCGGATGCGATCCGCCGGAGCGGTGGGCTCGGTGGTGGTGTCCATGCTTCCTGACCGGGGGGAGGTCTCGCTAGATTGGCATCGTATCGAGCGCCCGGTGCGGCGGCAACGAACGCCCGCCCGGTATCCGTGCTGCACGGGGCGAGGAGGCACTGTGATCCCGTTCCCACACCCGCTCATACACTTCGATGAGTGGTACGCGACCGCCCGTGCTGCCGAGCCTCAGCCGGACGCGGCGAGCCTGGCGACGCTCGGCACCGACGGGCAGCCGGAGAACCGCACCGTACTGGTGCCGCGCTGGTCATCACGCGGCTTCGAGTTCTACACCGACCGAGGTTCCCGCAAAGGCCAGGCGCTGGCCGCCCATCCTCGGGCGGCGCTCAGCTGGCTCTGGAAGGGCGCCGGCAGGCAGGTGCGCGCGGAAGGCCTCGTGGTGCCGACGTCCGAGGCGGAGTCGGACGCCTGCTGGGCATCGAGCGCACGCGAAAGCCAGTTGAGCGCTGCTGCCTCGATGCAGTCACAGCCCGGCGAGAGTCGGGCGGCGCTGATCGCGGGGCTGCGCGAGCTGGAGGCCGAGTACCTGGGGCGGGAGGTGCCACGGCCCGCGCGGTGGGGCGGCTACCGGCTGGTGCCGCTGCGCATCGAGTTCTGGCATGACAACGAGTTCCACCTGAACGACCGCCTGGAGTACGCACGCGCCTCGACGACCTCGCCGTGGCGGACGCGCACCCTTCAGCCGTAGCCGGACGCTCGCCTGACCGCGGCCGGGTGCTGCGGTAGGATCGAGGCTCAACGCCACGTCAGCGCGACAGGCGAACGCGGGAAGGCTCCTCATGCGGGTGGCGATCGGGTCAGATCACGCCGGTTTCGAGTTGAAGGAGATCCTTCGCGCGGAACTCGCTGCCCTCGGCGACGACGTTGCCGACTACGGCACCGACTCCACCGAGTCCTGCGACTACCCGGACATCGCCGTGCCCCTGGCGCGTGCCGTCGCTGCCGGCGAGCACGACTTTGGGATCCTGATCTGCTCCAACGGTGTCGGCCCCTCGATCGTCGCGAACAAGCTGCACGGCGTCCGCGCGGCGGTCTGCCACGACACCTTCTCCGCGCGACGTGCGCGTGAGCACACCGATGTGAACGTGCTCTGCATGGGCGCGTGGGCGATTGGCCGTGGCGCAGCCTCGGACGTGATGCTCGCGTTCCGCGGCGCATCGTTCGAGGGCGGGCGGCACGAACGGCGTCTGAACAAGGTGAAGGCGATCGACGACGAGGCCCGCGCGGGCAGCGGCGCCGGCGCCTAGCGCCGGGTGCCGTCGCCAATCCGGCGCGCACGGTCGGCAGCGCAGGCCGCGAACGGTCTGCGGCGCGGCCTGGTGGCGGAAGCGTCGCATCGCACCTTTCCGCGCACCGAGGGCACCACGACCGTTGCTGGCCCGCTCGGTCGCATCGAGGTGGCCCGCGACCGCCACGGCATCCCGCACATCTTCACCACGACCGAGCACGATGCCGCCTTCGGTCACGGCTATGTCCATGCGCAGGATCGCCTCTTCCAGATGGAGGGTGCGCGACGCGTCGCCGGGGGCCGCCTTGCGGAGATCGGCGGCCAGCGCCTCCTCGGCAGCGACCGCTTCATGCGACGGATGGGCCTCCGCCGCGCCGCCGAGCGCGACCTGCCGGCGCTGGCACCCGAGGTGCGCGCATTCATCGAGGCGTACGCCCTTGGCGTGAACGCCGGGGTGCATGACCTACCCGCGCTGCCACCGGAGTTCGCGCTGCTCAGGATCGGCTTCGAACCGTGGAGCGTGACCGACTCGCTGCTCGTCGGGCGACTGTTGCTGGTCGGGTTCGCCGGCAACTGGAACACAGAACTGGTGCGCGAAGGGCTGGCGGCCGCGCTCGGGCCGGACCTCGCCGCCGCCGTGGATTCGATCCACCCGCCGCACGGCACCGTGACCGGCCGCGAGTACGCACCGATACAAGCCGAGCGGGTGTTGAAGGCGTACCGGGCGACGCTCAGCGTCGGGCTGCCTTCCGGGCTGGCCTCCAACGCCTGGGCCGTCAGCGGCGCGCGGACACACAGCGGCCGGCCGCTGCTCGGCGGCGACCCACATGTCGATGTGTCGCTGCCGGGCCTCTTCCACGCCGCGCACGTGCAGGGCGGCGACCTGAACGTGATCGGCGCGGGCATCGCGGGCATCCCCGGGGTGCTCATGGGACATAACGAACGACTGGCCTGGTCGATCACGGCCGGCATGGCAGACGTGGCGGACTGCTACATCGAGACGTTCGATCCCACCGAGCCGCGCCGCTACCGAACGCCCGAGGGCTGGACGACCGCCGAGGAGCACATCGAGACGATCATGGTGCGCGACGGCGAACCGCACGTAGAGCGGGTGCTGGTCACCCGCCACGGGTCGGTGATCGGCCCCGCGCTGGCGGGGGAACGTCGCGACGTGGCTCTGCGCTCGACCGCGCTGGAGCCGGGCGACCTGCTGACACCGTTCATGGCGCTCTGGCGCGCGCGCAGCATCGCCGAGGCCGACCGCGCGCTGGATGGCTGGCCGGGCACCACGTTCAACTTCGTGATGGCGGACGTGGACGGGCGCATCGGCTACCGGATGGCTGGGGGCGTTCCACAGCACGAGGCCGGCGAGGGCCTGCTTCCGCAGCAGGGCGCGACTTCGCCCGGCCCGCCACCGACGTGGCTACCGGCGGCGCTCCCGAAGTTGCTCGATCCCCCGGACGGCATCGTGGTGTCGTCGAACAACGCACCCGGCAGCGCCCTCGAACTCGGCGAGGAGTGGTGCGATCCGCAGCGCGCCGAGCGCATCCGCGCGCTGGTGGAGGGCGCGCCGAAGCATGACGTCGCCTCGTTCGCGGCGATCCAGGTGGACCGGCGGTCGCGGCTCCTCGAGCGGTTCCGGGACGTGCTGCTGGCGCGCGGTGCGGTGGAAGGCGAGTACGCGCGCCTGCTCGAGGGCTGGGACGGTGTCCTTGCACCGGAGAGCGCAGCGGCGGCGCTGGTGAATGAGACCTGGCGCGACCTCGCACGGTTCCTCGCGCAGCGGCTCGCCGGGCCGCTGTGGACGTCGATCCTCGGGGGCGGCGCGGAGGGCACCGGACTGAACTCCGCCTTCTCGTACCGTTCGCAGGGCGCGATCGTGGCGTCGGCCGAACGCGCCACCGGCCCGTGGTTCGACGGGCCCGAGGATCGTGACCGCCAGTTGCGGGGCGCGGCCACGCGGGCGGCGGGCACGCTCCGCGCGCACTGCGGCGGCGGCCCGGAACGGTGGACGCTGGGCGCCCTCCACCGGCTGAAGCTCGCGCACGCGCTCGATGGCGTGCCAGCCGTGGGCGCGCGCTTCTCGCGCGGGG
>JAQCKI010000062.1 GCA_027592645.1 Chloroflexota bacterium
CGGCATCCTCCTCGGCGGCGGCGAGTTGTGCGCGCAGGTCACCGAGCAGTGCACCCAGGTCGCGCTCCTCGCGCGACAGGCCGGCGCGGGCGCGTTCGATCACGTCGGCCGGCATCCCCAGGTTGGCGGCGATGGCGAGGGCGTTCGATTGCCCGGGCAGGCCGATGGTGAGCCGATAGGTCGGCCGCAGTGTCTCCAGATCGAACTCGACCGAGGCGTTGCGGACGCCCGGTGTCTGGTGTGCGTACACCTTCAACTCGCTGTGGTGCGTCGTAGCAATCAGCGAGGCCCCGGAAGCGGTGAGCCGTTCCACCACGGCGATGCCCAGCGCGGCGCCCTCAGTCGGGTCGGTGCCGGCACCGATCTCGTCGAGCAGCACGAGCGACTCGGGCCCCGCGCGCTCGATGATGTCGATGATCGACGTGATGTGGCCGGAGAACGTGGAGAGCGACTGCTCGATCGACTGCTCGTCGCCGATGTCGGCGAAGATCGAGTCGAACACGGGGATTTGCGAGCCGGCCCGCGCCGGGACGCCGAGGCCCGCCATGGCCATCAGGCAGAGCAGGCCCGCGGTCTTGATGGCGACCGTCTTGCCGCCCGTGTTCGGGCCGGTGATCAGCAGTGCGCGTGTCTCCCCGCCCACATGCAGCGACGTGGGCACGACGTAGCCGGTGAGCAGCGGGTGACGCGCCTCGACGAGTCGCAGTTCGGCGGGCGGCTCCACCAGCCACGGCACCCGCGGCCCGGGGATGGTGAGTTCCGTCGCGTCCAGCGCGCGCGCCAGTTGCGCCTTCGCCTGCAGGAGGTCGATCGTCGCGAGCCGGTTGATCGCGTCCTGCAGGTCGTACGAGGTGTGCCCGACGGCCTGGGAGAGGTCGCGCAGGATGCGCTCGACCTCGTGGCGTTCGTGCACCTGGAGTTCGCGCCATGCGTTCGCCAAGTCCACCACGGCGAGCGGCTCGATGTAGATCGTGGCGCCGGACGAGGAGGTGTCGTGCACCACGCCACGCACGGCGCCTCGGAAGTCCGCCTTCACGGGCAGCACGTAGCGGCCGTCGCGCATGACCACAATCGGTTCCTGCAGCGCATTGCGGACGCTGGTGCTGGTGATCAGCGACTGGAGGCGCTGCTGGAGCCGCTGGTGGGCGTCCAGCAGTTCGCGACGGATCTGCGCGAGGTCGGCGGACGCCGTGTCGCGCACCTCGCCACGGTCGTCGATGGAATCGTCGATTAGGACGCGCAACGGGCCGAGGTCACCGAAGCCGCTGCCGAGGTTGGCGAGCAGGGGAGCGTGTTCCACGCCCCGCGCCAGCGTGCGGGCGGCCTGCTGCGCCGCGCGGCAGGCAGACTCGATCTCCAGCAATTCGGCGGTGGTGAGCACCTGGCCGCGCTCGGCGGCACCGGCGAGCGGGCGCACGTCGCGAGCGCCCGCCATGGGCACGGTGATCCCCATCCGGTCGAGCGCGACCGCCTCCGCCGTCTCTCGCTGGCGGCGGGTGACTTCCTCGATGTCCACGGTGGGGCGAAGCGTCAGCGCGCGCTCACGCCCGGCGGAGAACGACGTGAATCCGGCCAGGCGATCCAGGACCGCGGGCCACTCCAGGACGGCCAGTGTGCGTTCGTCCAGCGGGGGTGCTCCTTGCCGCGGTCAGTCCGCGGTGGCCATCAGTCCGCGGTGGTCAGGGGGACGGGCCGCCCGCACAGGCGGGCCAGCGTGATCTCCACGTGGGTGTCCTCGGACGGCTCCACCGTGCGCGGATCCAGCAGCACGGCGCCGTCTTCGATGCGTGCCACGATCGCCGGCGAGGCTGCGCGCAGGGCCGCCGCGAAGGCGGTGGCGTGGCCGTCCGGCGGGGTGACCGCACATACGACCGTATCCAACTCCTCGCCGGGGAGCGAGCCACCGCCAATGGTGGAGCGTCCCGCCCGGGCGATGCCGAACTCGCCGCAGGCGCGCGACCAGCGTCGGGCGCGGCGGCCGAGTGTGTCCTCGTCGAGCGCGATCATCCGCCAGACGGGGATCTCGGTGAGCGCGTCGCCGCGACGGTAGTGCTCCAGCGTGGCGGCGAGCGCGGCGATGCTTCCCTTGTCCATGCGCAGGGCGCGGGCCAGCGGGTGGCGGCGCATCGCATCGATGGCGCTCGCGCGCCCGGCGGCGATGCCGGCCTGCGGGCCACCGAGCAACTTGTCGCCAGACGCCAGTACCACGTCCACGCCCGCGCGGACGGAGTCCTGGATCATCGGCTCCGCGCCGAGGCCAAACGCCCGCGTGTCCAGCAGCGCGCCGCTGCCGACATCGTCCAGGACGACCAGTCCGCGCTCGTGACCGAGCCGAACGAGGTCGGCCAGCGGGGTCTCCTCGGTGAAGCCGATGACACGGAAGTTCGATGGGTGCACCCGCAGGATTGCGGCGGTGCGGTCCGTGATCGCCGCCTCATAGTCGGCCAGGCGGGTGCGGTTGGTGGTGCCGACCTCGACGAGGTTGGCGCCGGACTGGCGCAGTACGTCCGGGATACGGAAGCCGCCGCCGATCTCCACCAGTTGCCCGCGGGAGATGATCACCTCGCGCCCGTGGCAGAGCGCGGCGAGTGCGAGCATCACGGCCGCCGCGTTGTTGTTCATCACGAGGGCAGCCTCGGCACCGGTGACGTGACATAAGAGGCTCTCGACGTGCGTGAACCGTGACCCGCGTTCGCCGCGCTCGAGGTCAAACTCCAGCGTGGAGTAGCCGGTGGAGGCGCGCTGCATCGCGTCCAATGCGGAACGGGCGAGGGGTGCGCGACCGAGGTTGGTGTGGATGATGACGCCGGTCGCGTTGACGACTCGGGCCAGGGTGGACTGCAGACTGGCGGCGCGAGCGAGCACGGTATCGACGGCGTCATCCGCCGGGGCCGTGCCGGCCGACTCGATCGCGCGCCGGTGCTCCTCCACAACCTCGCGCGCGAGGTCCACGATGGCGTCGCGGCCGTGGCGGTCGATGAGCGCCTGGAGGCGGGCGTCCGCCACCACTCGGTCGATCGAGGGGAGGTTGCGGAACGGGTTCTCGTGCGTGGCCGTCATCGGATCCCCCGCGGTTCATCTGGGCGCGCCCGCGCCTTCGATTGTAGGTCGCTGGCGGTTCGGACGTAGGGAGGTCGCGCGAGAGCCGTGGGAGGTGGCATGATGAACGCCCCTCTCGTTGATCGTACTCGGCAGATTCGTACCATCAGGCTACCGCCCGCACACGCCGAGGCTGATTGTCCCGTTGCTCAAGGAGCCATCGTGAACCTTCGTATTCCCGGTCCCACCGCCGTTCCGCCGGAAGTGCTCGCGGCCGGTGCCGCCGAGATGATCAACCACCGCGGCCCGGAGTTCGCCGCGATGATCGCCCGCACGACTGAGGGCGTGAAGAAGGTCTTCCAGACGAAGAACGAGCTGGCGACGCTGTCCGCGTCCGGCACGGGCGCGATGGAAGCGGCCGTGGTGAACATGATGGCCCCGGGCGAGCCGGCGCTGGTGATCACCATCGGCGAGTTCGGCGACCGCTTCGTGAACCTGGTGAACGCCTACGGCGGGCGCCTGACGCAGCAGGACTATGAGCCGGGCCAGGCCGCGGACCTCAACCGCATTGAGGACGCGCTGAAGGACAACCCGGACATCAAGCTGGTGTTCATCACACACAACGAGACGTCCACCGGCGTCACCAACCCGATCCTCCCGGAACTCGGCAAGCTGGTGCACAAGTACGACGGCCTGCTGGTCGTGGACACGATCTCCTCGCTCTCCTCGGTGCCCGTGCTCACGGACGAGTGGGACCTGGACGTGGTGCTCTCCGGCTCGCAGAAGGGCTGGATGACGGCCCCGGGTCTGGCCTTCGTCTCCGTCAACGAGCGCGCGTGGGCCAAGGCTGCGAAGAACCCGCAGCCGCGCTTCTACTTCGACCTCAAGCGCCACACCGACTCCGCCGCGACCGGCCAGACGCCGTGGACGCCGGCCGTCTCCGTGTGGTTCCAGCTGGACAAGTCGCTGGAGATGATGCTTGCGGAAGGCCTCGAGAGCATCTTTGCCCGCCACGAGCGCGCCGGGAAGATGGTGCGCGACGGCGTCCGCGCACTGGGCCTGGAACTGCTGGCGGACGAGGGCGTGGAATCCAACACCGTCACCGCGATCAAGGTGCCGGAGGGCGTGGACGGCAACCAGTGGCTGAAGGTCGCGCGCGACGACTTCGACACGGTGTTCGCCGGCGGCCAGGGCAACCTGCGCGGCAAGATCGTCCGCTTCGGCCACCTGGGCTACATGACAGACGACGACCTGAAGGCCGGCCTGGAGGCGTTGAAGGCTTCCCTGGAGCGCGTCCGCAAGTAATACCGGCCTCCATGTGAAGGACTCGATCGCGTGGCGAAGATCCTCGTTGCTGACAAGATCGCCCAACAGGGCATTGACCTCCTCAAGCGGGACCACGAGGTCGATGTCCGGCCCGGTCTGAAGGAAGACGAGCTGATCGAGGCGCTGCAGGGCGTCCAGGCCCTCATCGTCCGCTCGCAGACCCAGGTGACACGCCGCGTGATCGAGGGGGCGGGCAGCCTCGAGGTCATCGCCCGCGCGGGCGTGGGCGTCGACAACGTCGATGTTCCCGCGGCGACCGAGGCCGGCGTGATTGTGGTGAACGCACCGCTGGCGAACACGCTCTCCACCGCGGAGCACGCCTTCGGGCTGCTGCTCGCGACCGCGCGCAACATTCCGCAGGGGCACCAGTCGCTTCGCAACGGGGCGTGGGACCGCGCCAAGTACCAGGGCGTCGAACTCTCCGGCAAGACGCTCGGCATCGTCGGCCTCGGCCGTATCGGCACCGAGGTCGCTCGTCGCGCGCGCGCGTTCGAGATGCGTGTGCTGGCCTACGACCCGTTCGTTTCCAACGAGCGTGCGAGTGCGCTCGGCGTGGAGATGCGCGACCTGGACGACATGCTGGCGGAGTCCGACTTCGTCACGCTGCATACGGCGCTGCACGATGGCAACCGCGGGATGATGAACGCGGAACGCTTCGCGCAGATGAAGCCGGGCGCGCGCCTGATCAACGCCGCCCGCGGTGCGCTCGTCGACGAGCAGGCGCTCTTCGATGCCGTGGAGTCCGGCCACCTCGGCGGTGCGGGCATCGACGTGTTCTCGGAGGAGCCGGCCGTCGGCAACATCCTCACCACCACCGACAAGATCGTGGTGACGCCGCACCTCGCCGCCTCCACGAACGAGGCGCAGGATCGCGCCGCGATGGACGTCGCGGAGCAGGTGCTGGAGATCTTCGCCGGTGGCGCGCCGCGCTTCCCGGTGAACGTCCCCACCGTGGACGCGGAGACCATGTCCGTGCTCGGCCCGTTCTTGGAGGCCGCCCGCGTCGCGGGCCGGGTCGCCTCGCAACTCGCGTCCGGCAACCTGCAGAAGGTGCGCGTGGAGTACCTCGGCGAAATCGGCACGCGCGACACCACGCCGATGAAGGCCGGTGTCGTCATCGGCATGCTGGACGGCGTGAGCACCGAGCGCATCTCCGCCGTCAACGCGCTCGCTGCCGCGGAGGCGCACGGCCTGCGGCTGGAAGAGGACACACTCCCGGCGCAGGAGCCGTACGCGAACCTGCTCGTGGTGATCGCGACTACCGACCAGGGCGAAGAGCGCGTGGCGGTCACCAACACGCCGCTCGGGCCCGCGATCGTCGCGATCAACGACTACCCGGTGGAGGTCGGCATCGGCGCCGGCTCGCCGAACCTGCTGGCGATCGAGAACCTCGACCGCCCCGGCCAGATTGGCAGGGTCGGCACCATGCTCGGCGAGTGGCGCGTCAACATCTCATCGATGTCTGTCTCGCCCAGCCCGAAGGGGGCCGAGCGCGCGCTGATGATCCTCGGCATCGGTTCCCCGCTGGACGCGGAGCAGATGGCAGCCGTCGAGCAGTTTGACGGCATCTTCAGCGTCCGCCAGATCCGGCTCCGCTAGACGCCAGGGTCGCTCGTGATCCCCGCAAGAGAGACGGCGATGAGCCGGCTCTCTTGCCGCGTCCCGCATCCGATTTCCGTTCGCGGTGAGGCTGCTCCGTTCTCCGACTCCGCTCACGTTGAGCCTGTCGAAGCGCGATCGGAACGCCTCTCTGTACCCGCGATAGCCCGAGGCGCCTCCGGTCGTGGGGCTACGGCCTCATCGGAACCGTATTGCGCTACGCAGGCGGTTCGACAGGCTCACCGCGAACGGATGTGGAGGAACCCGGATTCGTTACGAATTCAGGGTCGCATCCGACCGTTAGTCGAGCGGGTTGTAGACCATGCCCGTCGCCAGTTTCGGATAGAAGTACGTGGTCTTCTGGGGCATCACCTCGAACGCATCGGCGACCTCGCGGATCTGCTCGACGCGGGTCGCGTTGATCAGGAACGCCAGCCGTGCGTGCCCGGACCCGACCGTCTCCGCGGCCTCCTCATGGCTCTCGGTGAACTCCACGCGCCCGGCGGCCATCGCCGCGCGGTCGATGCCGAACAGTGGCGTCAGCACCGTCTGCGTCAGCACCAGCGCATCGAGGCCCTTGGAGGCGGCTGAGATGCCCTGCGGCATCGCCGAGTCGATCGCCTGCTGCGAACGGGCGGTGAGCAGGTGGATCGACTGCGGGCCTTCGGCACCCAGCACCGCGAACGTCGTCGGGCCGAGCGCGTTCTCGCTGACGCGCTGCCAGGCCGCCTCAATGGCCTTCGGTGAGCCGCCCGCCAGCGCCTCGATGCGGTAGAGGCCAGAGACCCGTTCGAAGAAGCGCTCCGGCGGGCCGTCCGACTTCAGGAGCCGGTGGATCGGCAAGATCACCAGGCCGGGGTCGTCCTCCGGGATCAGTCCCATCAGGACAAAGTTCTCCGGCTCATTCCCGGTCCACCGCCGCCCGGACGCCTTCGCCCGTTCGTCGCGATAGTCGAGCGCCGTGTGGGTGCGGTGGTGGCCGTCCGCAATCGTCACGTTGGAGCCGGCGACCGCTTCTGTGAGCGTCGCGACCTCCGCCGTCGCGGTGACGCTCCAGAGGCGATGACGGTCGCCGAGCGCGTCGCGGGCCTCGAAGTCGGGCTCGCGCTTCGCCACTTCGGCCAGCAAGTTCGCGGCGCGGTGCTCCGCGTCCACGAACGTGCTGAAGATCGGGCTGATGTTGGTGCGCGTGGCGCGGATCAGCCGCAAGCGCTCCTCGCGCGGGCCGCTCAGGGTCGCCTCGTGCGGGCGAAGGATGCCCGCCTCGGGGCGATGGAGGCGGCAACGGGCGAAGAAGGATCGGCGGCTCACCGTGCGTCCCTGGATCTTGGCGCGCTGCTCATAGACGTAGTACGCCGGCCGGGCGTCGCGCTTCAGTACCGCCTCGGACGTCCACGACTTCAGCAGCCGCGCCGCGCCGTCGAACCGCTCGCGTTCGCTCCCGGCCGGGTTCTCGAGGTGCGCGGCGTTGTACGGAGAGCGCGCGTGCAGCGTCGCAACTGCCTCTGCGCCGACGACGTCGTAGGGCGGGGCGATCACTTCGTCTCCGCTCACGCGCTTCGGGTCGTAGCGCAGGCCACGGAACGGGCGGATCTCGGTCATCGGCGGTGGCTCCCTGTACTCGGCGGATCGCCGTGGCCGGCGGATGCGTGCCGGCTGATGTGCAGATGGTCGGCGGTGCTTTGACCTCGTGGCGGGGGCGTCCATAGACTGGCCGCCAATGCCCGGCGCATGAAGTGTCGCGCCCCTCGCCGTGACAGGCTACTGATGAACCGCTACTGCGTCTTTTGCGAGATCGTGGCCGGCCGCGAGCCGGCCGACGTGCTCTACGAGAACGACGACGTGATCGTCTTCCGGAACCGGCTCCGCTGGGTGCCGATCATGCTGCTCGCCGCTCCGAAGGAGCACATGCAGCAGTCCGAACTCTGGCAGGCGATGGGCCCGGTGGGTGAGGCCGCCCAGAAGGTGGGCCGGGAGCAGTGCCCCGGCGGCTTCCGGCTGATCTCCAACTTCGGGTACGACGGGATGCAGTCACAGGATCACGCCCACGTCCACATCCTGGGCGGCATGTTCCTCGGCGAGTACGCCTGAGGCGAGATGCGTCGAGGCGGGGCTACGGCCCGTCCTCCGCGACGCGACGCGGGCGGCTGGGTGTCTCGCGGCCCAGCACGCCCTCGGCCCGCGCGATGTCCTCGAGCGCCTGCTTGAAGACAACCTGCTTCAGATAGGTCTGGTAGGGCACGCCGAGGATCCCGGCGGCACGCTTCACCACGTCCACCTGGGCCTTACCCCAGCGGAGGGTGACGCTGCTCGCGGCGATCTCAGCGTCCGCCTCGGCCTCCATACGGGAGACCATCTCGGCGACGTCCGGGTCCTCTTCCACACGGTCCGCGACCACACGGATCTCGTACTTCGGCTTCTGCTCAGCCATCAGTCGTCCCATCTTCCGAAGCAGGTGATCACGACGACCGAGTCATCGTGTGCGTGGCGCGTCCAGTACAGGACGTGCTCTTCGCCCGCGGTCTCATTGCGGGCCTGTCCGGAGTTCCACTCGGTGCGCTCGGCGCCGAAGAACGCGGCGATTACGTCTTCTGGCGTGGTGCCGTGCCGCCAGGTGATGTGCAGCACGGTCGGGCGCGCCGGGTCATAGTAGAAGCGGAAGCGCTCACCGCCTGCTTCAAGGATGAGCGCGTCTCGTCTAACCATGTGGACGATACTCTACGTACTGCAATTGTCAATACATCGCTGGCAGGCTGCAACCTACCGCGAGGGCGTGCGTTCTCGCATCAGGGCACCCTTCAGGAAGCCCATCCCGTACTTGAACTGCGCGAGGCCGGTCCAGCGGCCACCCGCGACGCTGACCGGCAGCACCAGGGCGATGTCGTCTTCCTCGATGGTGCGCGCGAGGGTGTCGCGAATCTCATCGGGTGAGCGGTCGGACTCGACGAGCCAGGTGGAGTCGTTCACCGGCCAGTTCGCGACGCCGACGGCATGGATCGCACCAGAGAGCGTGGGGTACTCGGCGGCCGGCCGGCTGAGGCGGCAGATGACGCTGTAGAGCATCGTTCCCGTTCCCGTCGTCCGCCTGCCCGGGGAGACAGCGGCTAACTCGGGGCGTTGACGGACATAATCTATGCCCGCGGAATCGAGGCGTCAAGGGTTTTGATCATCGGATCGATCAGATCACCGGCAATGCACCGGACGGTTCTCGATCCACACTGATCGCTAGGATCGCCCGATGAGCAAACTGGTCATCATTCGCGGGCCGTCCGGGGCCGGGAAGAGCACCATTGCTGAAGCGCTGATGGAGCGGGTGACCCGGCTCACCGCGCTGGTTGCGCGCGACCGCTACATGTTCATGTTCCGGCCAGACGCCGATCTGGATGTTCCGGACAAGGACCTGATCGAGCACAACATCCTGCACTGTCTGGGTCAGGGGATCGATGTGGTCTTCGAGGGCAATTTCAAGCCTGAGACCCATCGAGAACTGCTCAACCGCCTGTTCTCGGAGCATCCGCACGAGAACTACGTCTTCTACCTCGATGTCAGCCTGGACGAAACGCTCCGGCGCCACGATCAGCGCGCCGAGCGACTGATCACCACGGCCAGGATGCGGGAGCTGTACGACGCAGCGGTCCCGCTGGGGCACCCGGATGAGGTGGTCATCCGTGAAGGGACATCGCTGGAAGATGCGGTTCGCTTGATCAGGACGACCGCGGGCATCTAGGAGCGGGCCACGCGGAGCGCCTCCTGTTGCGCGTCGAAGAGCCGGTTGATGCCGTGCATCGCGAGGTCAACGAGGTCGTCCATCTGCGCGCGGCTGAACGCCTCGCCCTCGGCGGTGCCCTGGACCTCGACGAGTTCGCCCGAGCCAAGCGCGACGACGTTGAAGTCGACGCCCGCCGCCGAGTCCTCGCGATAGTCGAGATCGAGGAAGGCGTGGCCTTCCATCAAGCCGACCGAGGTCGCCGCGACCTGCGTCCGCACGGGCGACGTGGTGAGCCCGCCGGCGCGCTGGAGCCAGTCGACCGCCAGCGAGAGCGCCACCCACGCGCCGGTGATGCTCGCGGTGCGGGTGCCACCGTCCGCCTGGATCACGTCGCAATCGAGCGTGATCGTCTGCTCGCCGAGCATCTGCATGTCCACGCAGGCGCGCAGCGAGCGGCCGATCAGCCGCTGGATCTCCTGGGTGCGTCCGCCCTGGCGGCCCCGCGCGGCCTCGCGGTCGGAGCGGGTGTGGGTGGCGCGGGGGAGCATCCCGTATTCGGCGGTGAGCCAGCCGCGGCCCTGGCCGCGCATCCAGCCGGGGACACCTGGCTCCACGCTGGCGGTGCAGATCACGCGCGTGTCACCGACAGTGATGAGGACAGAGCCCTCCGCGTGCTTCACGAAGCCGGGCTCGATGGTGACCGGGCGCGGGTCGCGCAGGCCTCGGCCGTGTGAACGCTGGAATGCCATGGGTCACCCTCCCGCGCGGGTCGCTGCCGCGCCGCGCTCCACGCTACCCTCGGTTCAGGTTCCGTGCAGCCTGAGAGGGCCCCCGATGGCCGCCTACCGCCTCACCGCCGACGACCAGGGGCGCACCCACCTGGAGCCGCTGGACCTGTTCGCGTGGCCGTTCGAGAACGGCCCGGGCGACTTCAAGGGCGTCGGCGGAGCGGTGATGGGCGACGCCAGCCGCGTGATGCTGATGCGCTTCGAGAGCGGTTCCCGCCCTACGCAGCACCGCGCGGTGCCCTCGTTCGCGGTGGTGCTGGAGGGCGAGGTCGTGGTCAACGACTCCACCGGTGGCGAGGTGATCCTGCAGCGTGGCGACGCGATCCGCGTGGAGACCACCGGGCGCGGGGGCTGGCGGCTGGGCAATCGCGGCGAGGGCTACGCGCTGCTCGCCCTCGCGCAGATGCCGCCTGCCAAGAGCGCGGAGTAGCGCGGGCCCTCACCGCTCCGTCCGCCACCACATCCGGTCGCCATCGCTGGAGATCGTGACGTTGCCACCGAGGTCGGTGCGGAGCACCGCCACGCCGGACGCTTCGTACCGTTCCAGCACGCCCTCGGCGGGGTGCCCGTAGCGGTTCCCCTCACCTGCGCTGACGATGGCGATGGCGGGCGAGACCGCTTCGATGAACGGCGCGGTCGAGGACGAGTCCGAGCCGTGGTGCGGTACCAGCAGTACGTCCGCGTGGAGCCGCTGCCCGCTGGCGATCAGCCACGCCTCGGCGGGTGCCTCGATGTCGCCGGTGAGCAACACGCGGCGGTCGCCCACCGTCACGAGGAGTACGAGCGAGGCGTCGTTTCGCGATGCGTGGGTGAGGCCGCGGGTGGCGACTGGCGGCGCGATCACCTCGATGCTCGTACGCGAGGTGAGGCGCACGCGGTCACCGATCTGGATGGACTCCCCCGGCAGCGTGATGACTTCGAGGGACTCCTGCGCGCCGAGCAGGCCGCCCACCGCGATCCGGCGCGCGAGTGGCTCGACGCCGCCCGTGGGGTCGAGGTCGGGGGGGCTGAGGATCACCGCGTCCAGGCCGTGCCGCACGCCCGCCTCGGGCAGCGCGCGGAGCACCGCGCCGTCTGGCGGCCCTGCATCGATCAGCAGTGTGCGCCTGCCGTCGCTCACCAGCACCGCCAGCCCCTGCCCAACATCGAGCACCGTGACGGAGGCGACGTCCGCAGGTGGGCGGAGCACGGCTAGCCAGAGGCCCGCCGCGATCGCGACGAGGGCGACGGTGGTGCCGATGCCCGTGCGATGACCGGGGTCGAGTGCGGGATGCTCCCGCGTCCTGCGGTCGATCCCGCGCACGCCGAGCGCGAGCAGCACGAAGAAGGCGAGGCCGGCTCGGGTTGGCGGTCACCACATCGACCACTGCCACGAAAGCGTTGGGGCGGAGTGGCCGACGCGGAGGACGAAGCCGCCTCTCCGGTATTCTTCCGCGGAGGTGCAGCGATGGCTGAGGAGCCCCAGAAACGAATCTCGCTGGGAGACGTTCGCCGCGTTGCGGCCGGCGTTCGGAGTTTGCTGACTCGTTGCGATGAGATTCGAACTGGGCATCACGGCGACTCCGGGCTGTTCGCCGCAGACTCACCTGCCGCGGCGGATGCGACGGCCACGTCTACCGATCTCGTGAATGACGCGCTCAGTCTCGTCAACATCCGTATGGCGGCGGCATTCGACCACATCGATGCGCTCTTGAGGTTCGCAGACTCCGCCGTGGCCATTGAGCCCACACCGACCTACGCGCCGTACAGCATCGCACGCTCAACGCTTGAGATTCTCTCTGTAGCATATTGGCTTGTCGAAGCCGATGTGGAACCGAAGCTTCGAGGGGGACGCCAACTGTCCGTGGCTCGATATGAGATACGAAGTCAGCAAAATCTCGACGCCGCTGACCTTGACGACGAATTGAAAGCGGTCGCCGGGGAAGCAAAGGCGCTCGGCCTCGAGAAACTCGGACGTGATTTCGCCGTCGGCTATGGCGCAGCAATCCCTCCGCGAAGCACTATGGTGTGCGCTCTTACCGGCGAGAAGAGCACCTATGCACTGCTCTCCGCGGCATCGCACGGAGAGACCTGGGCGTTGGTAAGTCTTGGATACGAAAGCACCGCTTCCGACAGCACTGATGGGTTGCATGTCCTTCAAAAGGGCCGATCTCCCGCCGGCCTCCGCGACGCCTTGATCGTGACAATGCACGCGCTCGCCCGATGCGCAATTGCAGAGGTCCGATACCGCGGCTGGAATGAAGGCGAGATGGTGGCGGTGCTGGGGAAGGCCTACGACGAGGCCGGACTCAAAGATTGATTCTGGTCGACAGGCTCATAAACTCTTACCGCCCGCCCTCCGCCGCCCGCAGCAACTCCGACGGTCTCGCGCGCCTCCTCCGTCGAAATCGACCGCCAGCACATCGCAGACCAAGCTTAGACAGTTCGCGGACAGACCTATACCGGGGAGAGCCTGAGCGACACTCATCCAAAGCCCAGCTCGCGTGCCGGGCGGCCCTCAGCCACCCGCCAGCTGCAGCAGAACCCCTGGACGGCGACGACCGCCCAGCGGCTGGACGAGGTCGACGACTTCGAGCTGGTGATGCCCATGACGTGCGAGCCCGTGGTCGCCGTCGAGCAGGGCGACGAGCGAGCAAGC
>JAQCKI010000063.1 GCA_027592645.1 Chloroflexota bacterium
GGCGAGCTGCCGCCACGCCTCCACCAGCAGCATCATGCCGTACATGCCGGAGTGGCTGAACGATAGGCCGCCACCGTTGGTGTTGACCGGGATGCCGGAGCCGCCGGGGCCGGCCTTGCCGCCCTCCCACAGGCTCGGGCCTTCACCGCGCTTGGTCAGGCCAAGCATCTCCGCCGTGATACCGGCGGTGACGGTGAAGGAGTCGTAGATCATCGCCAGTTCCATGTCGTTCGGGCCCATGCCGGCCATGGTGTAGGCGGTGGCAGCGGACCGAGACGCGGACGTGGCGGTGAAGTCGTCCATCTCCAGCATCTGGGAGTGGCTCTGGCTCTCCGCCGCACCCGCGATCCAGACCGGCTTGGTCTTGAACGAGCGTGCGCGCTCTGCGGAGGCGAGGATGATCGCCCCACCGTGGTCAGTCACCAGACAGCAGTCCAGCAACTTCAGCGGCCAGGAGATCAGGCGGCTGTTCATCACGTCATCAACCGTGATCTTGCCGCCGTACGGGTTGGTCTCCTTGGAGTGCATGACTGCACGCGGGTTCAACGTGGCCCAGTCGCGCGTGGTGACGGCGATCTGCGCGAAGTCTTCCTGCGAGGAGCCGTACTGCCGCATGTGCCGGGTGTAGGCGTGCGAGTAGAACGAGGGCGGGCCCGCAGCGCCGTACGGCGCCTCGAACCACGAGCGGTTGTTCCACGGGTCGCCTTCACCGGCGCGGAAGGTACCCCGGCCGCGGTTCTTGCGGGCGGAGTACCCCGACTCACCGTGGGAGACCACGGCGATGTCAATGATGCCGGCGTTGATGGCCGCCAGCGCGTGGTGGACGTGCATCAGGAACGAGCAACCACCGACGGCGGTGGTGTCGATCCACTTCGGGTGGATACCCAGGTACTCGGCCAGGAAGCTGGCCTGGTTCGGGGCGCCAATGCCCTGGATCTCGGAGGGCTTGATGCCCACCAGGTCGCAGACATTCTTGATCGCCTCAATGTGGAGGTTGGTGGCAGTAGTGCCTTCTTCGATGTAGCCGATCTTGTTGGACTCGGCCGCACCGACGATGGCCGCAGCCATGGACGGGTTCGTCGGCATGTTGTTCTCCGTGTCCCCTCGTTAACCCACGACTCGCCAGAACGGGATCGAGACCTCGTCCGTGGCCTGGTCCCATTCGACCTTGACGGGGGTGCCCAGCTGGATGTCTTCCGGCTTGTTGGGGTCCACGCCTCGGAGGACCGTGAAGATACGGTCGCCCTCCTTGAGGTCGATGTAGGCGGTCACGAACGGCACCTCGTCGGCCCAGCCGCCGAAGGCTCGGTGCTGCACGGCGAACGTGTGGATGAAGCCCTCGCCACTTGCCTCGAACCACTCGATGCGATTCGAGTGGCAGAACGGGCAGAGGATGCGCGGGTAAAAGTGTGCACGGTTGCATTCCGTGCAGCGGGGCAACATGAACTTGCCCTGCTTGCCGCCCTCCCAGAACGGGCCCGTGGTGTACGGGTCCGGATCCGGGATTGGCTTGTTGTAGTCGGCCAACGTCCGCTCCTTAGTACTCGGTTCCGCGGTTGGCCGGACGGTGGGAACTGGCAGCCACGCACACTCTCGAAGAACGCGGGGAGAGGCCCCGTGACGCCGTCGGTGCGAAGAAGCAAGACCGGTTCGCGCGCCGGTCGCGACCGGGGCGCACTCTAACGAGGCGCGGAGTAGCCGGTCAACCGTGATGCGTGCCGTCAGCAAGTCGCGAGCACCGAAGTGGCACGGTTTGCGGCTCGATTGAGGCGCGCCCCGCCGCCGGCGCGGCGCCATTCATTGCACCTGTCCGGGGCAGGTGCTACGTTCCGCCCGCTGTTTGGGGGCGCGTCGTGAGGCGCGTGATGGCCGTGCGGAAGGGACGCGCAGGTGATCCCGGAGGAATTCGGCCGAGTCGGCATTCTGTTTGCTATTGCCCTGACGTTCCCCATGATCCCGCTGGCGGTGTCATACCTCTTCTACATAACGAAGATCCGCCCTCAGAACCCGGACCCGGTGAAGCAGGCCACGTACGAGTGCGGGGTGGAGTCGGAAGGCTCTTCGTGGGGCCAGTTCAACGCGCGCTACTACGTGTTCGCGCTGGGCTTCGTGATTTTCGATGTGGATGTGATCTTCCTCTACCCGTGGGCAGTGCAGCACGCTGAGATGCCCCTGGGGACGCTGCTGAAGGCGGCCGTGTTCATGGGCATCCTGGCACTCGGCCTGGTCTACGCATGGCGCAAGCGCGCCCTGGAGTGGCGCTAACCTTGGCGCGCGGCCCACGACAACTCGACGCTCACCCGGTCGCGGACGCGCTGGGACGGGCCCTGCCGGGCGCCGTCACTGCCGTGACCGAGGAATGGGTGGAGGTCGCCTCCGACCGCGTCCAGGAAGTCCTGCGCTGGCTCCACGACTCCGAGGAGTTCGACGCGAAGCAGCTGAGCAACCTGACCAGCGTTGACCGCCACACCCACTTCGAGGTGGTCTATCACCTTCAGTCGCTGGATTTGAACCACCAGGTGGTGGTGAAAGCCATGGTCGCCGACCACGAAGACCCGATCCTGCCGAGCGCCTACCCGGTCTACAAGGGTGCGCTGCTCCAGGAGCGCGAGGTCTACGACCTGATGGGCATCCGCTTCCAGGGGCATCCGGATCTGCGCCGGCTGTTGCTCTGGGAGGGCTACCCCGGCTTCCCGCTGCGGAAGGACTTCCTGGGTATTGGACACGGGCAGACCGTCGGCCTGCAACGCTTCCCGTTCGAGGATCTCGCGGAGCCGGACCGAATGATTAACGCCGGGAACATCGTCACGGGCGAATCGCGCCCGGCCGCACCGGCGCATGACGCGGGAGGCCACTAGTGCCCGCCTCCACCGAGCCGTACGTCCTGAACATTGGCCCGCAGCACCCGTCCACGCACGGCGTGTTCCGCCTGCGCGTCGTCATGGATGGCGAGGTCATCCGCGACCTGGACATGATCGTTGGCTACCTGCACCGCTCGATGGAGAAGCTGGCGGAAGAGCGGACCTACACGCAGAACATCCCGTTCACCGACCGCGCGGACTACCTCGCAGCGATGTCGTCGAACCTCGGGCTGGCGCTGGCGGCGGAGCGGCTGAGCGGGGTCGTCCCGACCGAGCGCTCCCAGTACTTGCGCGTCATCTTTGCGGAACTCCAGCGCATCGCGAGCCATGCGATGGCGAACGGCACGCTGATCTCGGACGCCGGGGCGTGGCAAACGCCGCTGCTCTACATGTTCCGCGAGCGCGAGAAGATCCTCGACCTGTTCGAGATGACCTGTGGCGCTCGCCTGACCACGAACTACATGCGCATCGGCGGTGTGGCCTTCGAGCCGCCGCCCGAGTTCTGGCCGGCGTTGCAGGAACTGGTCGACGAACTCCCCGAGCGCATCGATGAGTACTTCGAGCTACTCACAGACAACGAGATCTTCCTGGGCCGCACGCGCAACGTCGGTGTGATCTCGGCAGCGGACGCGATCAACGGCTCGCTGACCGGGCCGGCGCTGCGCGGCTCCGGCGTACCGTGGGACCTGCGAAAGGCGGAGCCGTACTGCGTGTACGACCGCTTCAACTTCGATATTCCCGTGGGCACGAATGGCGACGTGTACGACCGGTTCATGGTGCGCATGGAAGAGACCAAGCAGTCGGTCGCGATCATCCGTCAGGCGATGGAGCAGATCCCCGCCGGCCCGCACAAGAACGACATCCCGCTGGCGCTCCGTCCTGAGATCGGTGAGATCTACTCCCGCGTGGAGAGCCCGCGCGGCGAGATCGGTTTCTACCTGGTGTCGGATGGCACACCGGCGCCGTACCGCTTCCACCTCCGCGCACCTTCGATGATCAACCTGTCGCTGCTGCGCGAACTCGGCGTCGGCGCCTCGCTGCCGGACGCCGTGGTGACACTCGGCTCGCTGGACATCGTGGTCGGGGAGATCGACCGATGAGCCACCTCCCGGCCAGCCAGTCCGCCACCCCAATGCTGCGCCAGATCGCGGAGCGGCCCACCGTCCGAGGTGCGCTCATGCGCGCCCCGCTGCCGGTGAAGGTGTTCGGTGCGCTGTTCGTCCTCGGGTTCCTCGCGCTGAACGCGGGCATCGCCTACGTGGTGATCGATGGCCGCCTGGACGGCCAGTGGTACGACGTGCGTGACCTCGGCGTGGGCGTGGGTGCGTTGACCGACTGGATGCGCGACCAGGGCGTGCCGGAAGTCGCGGTCTACCTGACGTCCGCGATCGTCGGCGCCACGGGTGTACTGTCGCTCGTCGGGGTGTGGCTGATCATCGGGCCGTGGCTGGAGCGACGCGCGATCGCCAAGTTCCAGGTCCGCATGGGCCCGAACCGGAACGGCCCGTTCGGCCTGTTCCAGTCGCTCGCGGACGCGATCAAACTGATGCAGAAGGAAGTGATCATTCCGCGCGGCGCGGACAAGATCCTCTACTTCATCCCGCCGGTGTTCATCTTCGTCCCCGCGCTGCTCGGCTGGGCCGTGGTGCCGTGGGCACCGGAGATGACCTACACGGATCTCGATGTCGGCGTGCTGTTCACCATCGCGATCTCGTCGCTCGGCGTGCTCGCGGTGTTCCTCGCCGGGTGGGCCTCCAACAACCACTACTCGCTCCTGGGCGCGATGCGCACCGTGGCGATGATGGTCTCGTACGAGATCCCGATCAGCCTGTCGCTGCTCTCGGTGGCCATGCTGACATCCTCGATGCGTCTCTCCGAGATCGTGGCGTGGCAGTCGAACTACAACGTGTGGATGATCGTGATCCTTCCCTTCGCCGCGTTTGCCTTCCTGTTCTCCAGCACCGCCGAGATCAACCGCACCCCGAACGATATCGGCGAGGCCGAATCAGAGATCGTCGCGGGCTTCTACACGGAGTACTCCGGGATGAAGGGCGGCCTGTTCATGGCCGTCGAACTGGGCAACGCGATCTTGGTGGGCGCGCTGATGTCCACGTTCTTCCTCGGTGGCTACACGATGTTCGGGCTGGAGACGTGGATCCCGGGCTATCTGATCCTGCTCACCAAGATCATGACCGTGTACCTGTTCTTCGTCTGGCTGCGCGCCACGCTGCCGCGGTTCCGGCTGGATCAACTGATGGGCTTCGCCTGGAAGTTCCTGATCCCGATTTCGATGGTGCAGGTGTTCGTGGTGGCCATCCAGGCGTCCGTACTCGCGCGCGTGGACGCGCCAGGCGTGTTCGTCCTCGGCTCCTTCGCGATCATCAACCTGTCGATGACGATCCTGCTCGTGCGGCTGTGGGCATCCCGCATGAGCGTCTCGACCATCCAGCAGGCCACGAAGCCGATCCTGACGCAGGTAGTGGGAGGCCTCCGGGCCGCGGAACAGATTCGGAAGCCCGTGTAGTGGACTCCCCGGCCTTCCTCCTTGCGTTCTTGATACTCTCCGGGATCACCGTGACCTCGGCGTTGCTCGTGTTCGTCGCGCGCAACCTGATGCACGCGCTCGCGTTCCTCGTGCTCTCCTTCCTGGGCATGGCCGGGCTGTTCATGACGCTGAGCGCGGACTTCATCGCCATCGCGCAGATCCTGATCTACGCCGGCTCCATCTCCGTGCTGATGGTGTTCGCGGTGATGCTCACTCCGCTCGCCTCGCGCGACAACGGGAACTCGCTGTACGTGATTCCCGCGCTGATGGGCGGTGCCGGTATCGCCGGCCTGGTCAGCCTCGTCGCCATCGAGACCGACTGGGCCGAGCACAGCGGCGATGCGTTGAAGGCCGCCGACTTCGAGCGCACGGTGCCGGTGATCGGCGACCTGCTGCTCGGCCGTTACGTGCTCGCGTTCGAGGTGGCCTCGGTGCTGCTGTTCATTGCCCTGCTCGGCGCGATCCTGCTGGTGCAGGACCGCGACGGCGGCGACGCAACAGGGGAGGCCCAGTGATCCCCGAGATCCCCGCGCTGGACGAACTGAGCGTGACGCTGGCGCACTATCTGCTGGTGTCCGGCGCCGTGTTCGGCATCGGTGTCGTGATCGCGCTCGCGAAGCGCAACGCAGTGGCGGTACTGATGGGCGTCGAGCTGATGCTCAACGCCGTGAACCTGACAATCCTGGCCTTCTCGCGGTTCTCGTCTGCCTTCCCGGCCGGCGATGCGCCGCTGGCGGGGCATGCATTCGTGGTCTTTGTGCTCACCGTGGCGGCGGCCGAAGCGGCCGTGGCGCTCGCACTGGCGGTACTCGTGTACCGCCGTCGCGAGACGGTGGACCTGGACCGCGTCAACCTGTTGCGCTGGTAGGGCGGCACGCGATGTGGGTGAAGTTCATGGACGTCCCGGACGGTTACGCCGCATTGATGTGGCGTGAACTGTTTAACCAGGAAGCGCTGGCCGTGCGAATCGTTCCGCCGGTGGAAGTGGGCGGCATGAAGGACGCCCGCGAAATCTGGGTGCCGGATGGCAAGACACACGTAGCCCGTGAAGTGTTGAACAAGATTTAATGATGCTTCCCGACATCCCGCAGGCCGCCGTCTGGGCGATCTACTTCGCCCCGATCACCTCGTTCCTGGTGATTGTGGCGCTGCTGCGTGACCGGCCGCTGCAGGCGGGACGCTTCACCATCCTCGCGATTGGCGTCGCGTGGCTGCTGTCGGTCTGGGCGCTGGACACCACCATCGGTCACGACGGCGAGGCACTGGCGTGGGGCACGCACCACTGGTTCTCGCTCTTCAACTTCGAGGTGTCGTTCGGCATTCGGCTGGACGGCCTGAGCGGCGTGATGATCTTCGTAGTCACCTCGATCTCGCTGCTCGTGCAGGTCTACTCGACCGGGTACATGTCGGGCGACGGTGGCTATTCGCGCTTCTTCGCACTGATGTCGCTGTTCACGGCGGCGATGCTCGGCCTCGTGATGGCGTCGAGCCTGCTGCAACTGTTCATCCACTGGGAACTCGTGGGCCTGACGTCCTACCTGCTGATCGGCTTCTGGTTCCACCGCCCGAGCGCTGCCGCCGCCGCCAAGAAGGCGTTCATCGTCACGCGCTTTGGCGACTTCGGCTTCATGCTGGCGCTGGTGCTGATCTGGTCGAAGACCGGCACGTTCGACATCGCCGAGATCAACGCGCTGGCGCAGGACGGCCTCTCCGCCGCCGTGCTGACGGGCTTCGTGCTCGGTCTGTTCGCTGGCGCGGCGGGCAAGTCGGCGCAGTTCCCGCTGCACTTCTGGCTGCCGGACGCCATGGAGGGCCCCACGCCCGTCTCCTCGATCGTCCATTCCGCGACGATGGTGGCCGCCGGCGTCTACCTGCTCGCGCGCATGTTCCCGGCCGTCGATGCCTCTCCGGGTGAGGTGCAGACGACGATCGCCTACATCGGCGGGTTCACCGCGATCTTCGCGGCGACGATGGGCGTGGTGGCGACCGACATCAAGCGGGTGCTGGCGTACTCCACGATCTCGCAACTGGGCTACATGGTGATGGCGATCGGCCTCGGCGGGTACGTGGCGGCGATCTTCCACCTGTTCACCCACGCGTTCTTCAAGAGCCTGTTGTTCCAGGGCGCGGGCTCCGTGAGCCACGCGACGAACACCTTCGAGATGCCGCTGATGGGTGGTCTCCGCAAGGTGATGCCGGTCACGTTCATCACCTTCCTGATCGGCTCGCTGTCACTGGCGGGCGTCTTCCCGCTGGCCGGCTTCTGGTCGAAGGACGAAATCCTGCTCGACGCCTACAACCACGACAAGATCCTGTGGGTGGTCGGTACCGCGGTGGCGTTCCTCACCGCGCTCTACATGTTCCGCGCGATCTTCATGACGTTCTTCGGCGAGTACCGAGGCGGCGCGAAGCCGGAGCACGGTGGCCACGATGCGCACGATGACGCGCACGGCCACGGCGGGCCGCACGAGTCGCCACGCTCGATGCTCATCCCGCTCATCGCGCTCTCAATCCCGGCGATCCTGTTCGGCCTGGTGGCGCCCTCCGGCTTCTTCGGGGAACTGGTGGAGGGCGCGCTGCCCGAGGCGATGCGCCACTTCCACTTCCACGCGAACGTGGTGGTGGTGGTGACGTCCACGGTGGCGGCGCTCGGCGGTATCGCTGTCGCGGCCGCG
The DNA here is from genome assembly GCA_027592645.1 of Chloroflexota bacterium. Classification (GTDB taxonomy): domain Bacteria; phylum Chloroflexota; class Dehalococcoidia; order UBA2979; family UBA2979; genus W-Chloroflexi-9. The sequence continues at coordinate 8,082 of JAQCKI010000063.1, forward strand.
ATCTACTACGCGGGCAAGCCACAGTCCTCGGTCATTCGCGCGAAGTTCGGCCCCCTCGCCCCCGTGGTGGAGCGGCTCTACTACGTGAACGAGGTCGCCGAGGACGGCATCGTGCGCGGCGCGCTCTACAACGGCGCAGCCCGCGGGGCGGCCCTCTTCGACAAGTACGTGGTGGACATGGCCGTGAACATGGTCGGCACGGTGACGCAGTTCACTGGCTCAATCTTGCGGCGCACGATTACCGGCCAGGTCCAGTCCTACACCTCGATCTTCATCCTGGGCGTCGTCGGCGCGGCGGGAGCACTGCTGGTGCTCTCCGGCGGCCTGCTGGATCGGCTGGTGCCGTAAATGTTGACGACGTTCCTCCTGCTGCCGCTCGGTGGCGCCGTGCTCTCAGCGCTGCTGCCGCACGACCGCGCGCGTGAGGCGCGCTGGATCGCCCTGGTCTTCGCGATGGCCGCGTTCCTGGTCTCGGTTGTCATGTTCGTCATGTTCGACCGCACCGCCGAGGGTTACCAGTTCGTCGACCAGTTCGACTGGATCGCCGCCGGCGACTTCACGATTCAGTACGTGGTCGGCGTGGACGGCCTCTCGGCACCGCTGGTGCTGTTGCTTGGCCTGCTGTCGGTCGTTGCCGTACTGGTGTCGTGGAATATCGATGTCAAGCCGAAGCAGTACTTCGCGTGGTTGCTGATCCTGGAGGCGGCGGTCGCCGGCGTCTTCATTTCGCTGGACCTGATCCAGTTCTTCCTCTTCTGGGAACTGGAACTGATCCCGATGTACCTGCTGATCAGCCAGTGGGGCTCCGGCCGGCGGCTCTACAGCGCCACGAAGTTCCTGATCTACACGCTGGCCGGCTCCGCGCTGATGCTCGCGGGCTTCCTCGTCCTGGGCGTCGAGGCAGGCACGTTCGACATGGCGCAGATCGCCGCGGATCCGCCGACCGAGGCGATCGTGCCGATGGCCGCCGTGTTCTGGGCGATCATGCTCGCGTTCCTGGTGAAGCTGCCGGTCTTCCCGTTCCACACGTGGCTGCCGGATGCGCACACGGACGCCCCCACGGCGGTCTCCGTGATGCTGGCGGGCGTGCTGTTGAAGATGGGTGGCTACGGCATCCTGCGGATCGTGGTCTCGATCATGCCGGAGCAGGCGATCGAGTTCCGCACGGTGCTCGCCACGCTCGCCGGCTTCTCCGTGATCTGGGGCGCGATCATCACGCTGAGGCAGACCGACCTGAAGCGCCTGGTGGCGTACTCCTCGGTGTCGCACATGGGTTACGTGCTGCTCGGCGTCGCCGCGCTGGGCCCGGTGGGCCTCTCCGGCGCGGCGCTGCAGATGTTCACGCACGGCACCATCACCGGCCTGCTCTTCGTGATGGTCGGCATGGTCTACGACCGCACCCACACTCGCGAGATCTCGCAGATGTCCGGCCTGATGCACCGCATGCCGGTGATCGGCGTGGCGATGCTGCTGGCAGGCCTCGCCTCGCTCGGCCTGCCGGGGATGTCGGGCTTCGTGGCGGAGTTGACGACGTTCCTCGGCGCCTTCGGTCCGCATCCGACCGCCACGATCTTCGCGATCTTTGGCGTGGTGCTCTCCGCCGGGTACATCCTCTGGATGATCCAGCGCGTCTTCCACGGCCCGCCCACCGAACAATGGGCGCACCTGACCGATGCGCGCGAGTGGTGGGAGTACGCGGCGATCGTCTCGCTGGTGGTCGCCATCATCGGCGTGGGTATCTACCCCGCCATCCTGACGGACGTGGTTGAGGCGGGTATCGCCCCGATCGCGGCGATCGTGGAGGCAGCGTCGTGACGCTCTGGGAGCACATCCACTACATCGGCCCGGCGCTGACGCTGCTCGTGGGCGCGGGCGCGGTGTTCAGCATCGATCTCATCGCCGGACGTCGAGCGCCGGTGTGGGGCCTCACGCTCCTCGTCATCGTCGTGGCGTTCGGCTGGACCACGGCGCAGGCGCTCGATGGCACCGCCGGGCAGGCCCTCAGCGGCTCCGTGGTCGTCGACCGCTTCTCGATCTTCGTGACGTTCATCCTCCTGGTGTCGGTACTGGCCGTGACCATGGCGGCCCGCGACTGGCTCACACGCCTGGACGGCAACGCCGAGTTCCTCGCGATGCTGCTCGTGGCGACCGGGTCGATGGCGCTGCTCGTGCAGGCGAATGACCTGATCACGCTGTTCATCGCGCTGGAGACCACCTCGATCGCGCAGTTCATCATGGCCGGCATGGCCCGCACGAGCCGATCGGCCGAGGCGGGCCTGAAGTACCTGCTTACCGGTGCAGTCGCCGCGGCGGTGCTGCTGTACGGCTTCGCGTTCCTCTTCGGCATCTCCGGGAGCACCGAGCTGCCCGCCATTGCCGACTTCGTCCGGTCGTCGCCCGAGGGGCAGCGGCTCCCGTTGCTGCTGGCGTTCGTCTTCATCGCGGCCGGCTTCGGCTACAAGATGGCGCTCGCGCCGTTCCACGCCTGGGCACCCGATGTCTACGAGGGCGCGCCCGCCGCGCTCGCCTCCTTCATCTCGGTCGCATCGAAGGCGGCCGGGTTCGCCATCGCACTGCGCGTTTTCTACACCGGCCTGGGCGGCGGCGACACGTTCGTTGCACAGGACTGGGCGATGGTGTTCGGCGGGTTTGCCGCGATCTCGATGCTGTTCGGCAACATCGGCGCCCTGGCACAGACCAGCGCGCGCCGGTTGCTCGGTTACTCCTCGATCGCACAGGCGGGCAACATCGCCATCGGCATCGCGGCCGTGGCGGCGGGCAGCACCATGGGTCCCAGCGGCGTGCTGTTCTTCCTCGGCACCTACGCTGCGACGAACCTCGGCGCCTTCATCGCGGTCACCGCGGTGCAGGAGCGCCTGGGCACCGACGAGATCGCCGATTACGCGGGCCTGATGAAGCGCTCCCCGCTGACGGCCGGCGTGCTGACGCTCTGCCTGCTCTCGCTCACCGGCATCCCGCCGACCGCCGGCTTCATCGCGAAGGTTTACGTCTTCAACGCCGCCGTGCAGGCAGACCAGTTGTGGCTGCTGGGGCTGGTGGCGCTGGCCGTCCTCAACACCGCGATCTCCGCCTTCTACTACCTGCGGTGGGTCCGCACGATGTGGCTCGACGAGCCAAAGGACGCGGTCTCGTTCCGCCCGGCCGGGCCGACGCAGGCCGTGCTGCTGGCGGCGATGCTCGGCGTGCTGTTCTTCGGCATGGCTCCCACCTGGCTCATCACCGCCGCACAGCGCGCCGCCGCCTCGCTGCTCTAGCCGCGTCCACCGATGCCTGACACGCGCTACGACGTCACCATCGAGGTGGAGGACGCCGTGGCCGGCCGCGCCGACCTGGCGGCCCTCCAGCGCCTCATCGAGCAGGCGCTCGCGGACGAGGACGTCGAGGATGGCACCGGCCTCGCGCTGATCGTCGCTGACGACGAGATGCTCCACGCGCTGAATCGCGAGCACCGAGGCGTGGACGCGCCCACCGACGTGCTTTCGTTCGGGGCGGAGGAGGGCGAGGAGATCCCTCTCGGCGAGGGCACCGCGCGGTACGTCGGCGACATCGTGATCTCGGTAGAGACGGCGGCGCGGCAGGCGGAGGCGGCGGGGATCACGCTGGATCAGGAACTCGCACACATTGTGCTGCACGGCGTCCTGCACCTGCTCGGCTGGGATCACGAGACGCCCGAGGACGCCGCCGCCATGGAGGCGCGCGAGGAGCGGGTGCTGGGGCCGGGGATTCACGCCTCCGGCGAGAGTCACATCCACGACTGACCCGCCCACGACTGACCCGATCGGGGGCCGTTGATACACTGCCCTCAGCACCGTCGGACTCCCCCCGGCGACTGCGGGGGTACGTGTGTCCCAGGAAGTCCTCTACCGCCGGTGGCGGCCCCGCCGCTTCGCGGACGTCGTTGGCCAGGACCCGGTGGTGCAAACGCTGCGGAACGCCGTCTCGGCGGGCACGCCCGCGCACGCCTACCTGCTCTGCGGCCCTCGAGGTACCGGTAAGACCACCACCGGCCGCATCCTGGCGAAGGCGCTGAACTGCGCCGGGCCGGTGGAGGGCGAACCGTGCGACGCCTGCCAGTCCTGCCGTGACTACGACGACGGGCGGGCGCTGGACCTGATCGAACTTGACGCCGCCTCGAACCGTGGCATTGACGAGATCCGCGGCCTCCGCGAGAGCGCCGGGTACGCGCCGAACAGCGGGCGCTACAAGGTGTACCTCATCGACGAGGTGCACATGCTCACCGACGCGGCGTTCAACGCGCTCCTGAAGACGCTGGAGGAGCCGCCCCCGCACGTCATCTTCATCCTCGCCACGACCGAGCCGCACAAGTTGCCGGCGACGATCCTCTCGCGCTGCCAGCGCTTCGACCTGCGCCGCGCCACAATCGACGGCCTCGTCTACCGCCTCCGCATCATCGGTGACGGCGAGGGCTTCCAGGTGGCCGATGGCGGCTACGAACTGATCGCGAAGCAGGGAAACGGCGCGTGGCGTGACGCGGTGAACCTGCTGGACCAACTGGTCGCCTACCACGGCTCGAACCTGTCGCTGGAGGACGTGCGCAGCGGTCTCGGGCTCGTCGTCGACTCCCGCGCGATTGGCCTCGCGCAGGCGGCGGTGGAGAAGGATCTGCGCGAGGGCCTCTCGCTCATCGCCGGTGCGCGCGACGACGGCGTCGAGATGCGTGCGTTCTCGCGCGAAGTCGTCGCGGTGCTGCGCAAGGCGCTGCTGATCAAGGCCGGCGCCGCCGACCTCACGGACCTCGCAGACTCACAGATGGAAGTCCTCACCGCGATGGCGACGCAATCCGAGGTCGGTGAGATCGTCGGTGCGCTGCAGGCGTTCGGCGACCTCGACTTCCGAGGCGACGCGTATGACTCGCTGCCCACGGAGATCGCGTTTGCCTCGCTCTGCACCGGGATTGGCGCGCCCGTGGCCGCCGCTGCACCGGTGCCCGCGGCACCCGCT
>JAQCKI010000064.1 GCA_027592645.1 Chloroflexota bacterium
CGCCGCGGTGCCCACGGTGTACCGCCAAATGCTGAAGTACGGCCGCCCGGAGGATCACGACCTGTCGCGGCTGCGCCACGTCCTGTGTGCTGGCGAGCCGCTGCCGCCCTCGCTCCGCGAGGAATGGCGCGCCCGCGCCGGTACCGAGATGTACGAGTCGCTCGGCATGACGGAGGTCAGCACGTACATCTCCAGCGGCCCGATCATCCCCGTGCGGCCCGGGTCGCCCGGCCGTCCGCAGCCCGGCCGCATCGTCGCGATCCTCGATGCGGATTCGGAGAGCACCGAGCCGTTGCCGCCCGGCCAGGTCGGGCTGCTTGCGGTGCATCGCAGCGACCCCGGGTTGATGCTCGGCTACTGGCGCCGCCCGGCGGAAGAGACCACGGTGTTCCGTGGCGAGTGGTTCACCGGTGGCGACCTCGCGGAGATCGATGCCGATGGCTACGTGTGGTTCCACGGCCGGCACGACGACCTCATCAAGTCGTTCGGGTACCGGCTCTCGCCCGTGGAGATCGAGCACGCGCTCGCCGGGGCGCCCGGGGTGTCGGAGGTGGCCGTCATTGGCCTCACCGTGGAGACAGGCAAGACGCTGGTGACCGCCTGCGTGGTGCCTCAGCCGGACGTCACGCTGGATACCACGGCGCTCGAGGCGTTCGCTGCAGCGCACCTCGCGGAGTACAAGCGGCCGCATCAATACCTGGTGCAGCAGGAGCCGTTACCGCGCACCCGCAACGGGAAGTTGCTGCGACGCGAGTTGATCGAGCGGCTCACCGCGCGTTAGCCCGGGTGCGCGCGTACGATGCGCCACACGAGCCGGCCGAAGGGATTCCGGATGGAACGAGGGCGTGCGATCTTCACCGGCACCGTCGGTGGCTTCGTCTCTGGCCTGACCGGCATCGGCGGCGGCACGGTGATGGTGCCACTGCTCACCGGCCTGATGCGGCTGACGCAACGTCGCGCGCACGCCACCTCGCTGGTGATCGTCATTTTCGCGGCGCTCTCCGCGCTCTCCCAGTACATCCTCCGTGGCGAGGTGGACTGGGCGCTGGCGGCGGCGCTCACGGTCTCCTCGGTGATTGGGGCGCAACTCGGGGCGCGCGTGATGCACGCCATGCCGGACCGAGAACTGCGGCTGGTGTTCTCCGTCTTCCTCATCATCGTGGGCGTCCGCCTGCTGGTGTTCGGGTAGCCGGCGATGGGTGACGTGATCGCGATCGCGCTGATCGGCTTGGTGGGCGGTGCCGCCAGCGGGCTGCTGGGCATCGGCGGCGGGACGCTGTTCGTGCCGGCGATGGTGCTGATCCTGGGCAAGGATCAGCACCTGGCGCAGGGCGTCTCGCTGGTCGTGATCATCCCGACGGCGATCTCGGCGACCCTTGCCAATACGAAGGGCGGCTACGTGGACGTGCCGGCCGCCAGGTGGGTCACCCCGTTCGCGGTGGTCTTCGCGCTTGCCGGCGGGTTCACCGCCGGGCTGCTGGATGGCCCAACGCTCAGCCGCATCTTCGGCGTGATGGTGCTGTACGTCGGCACACGCACGCTGTTCACCACCTGGCGCACGATGCGACGCGAACGCGCCGCGGAGCGCCAGGACACCTGAGCGGCGCGTTCATGGCCTTCGCGATGACCTCGGAGACGCCGGTCCGCCAGTCGGCGACGCGCTCGCTGGAGGACATCCTGGCGGCGACGATCCCGCCGTACACGGTGGTGCTCCACAACGACGATGTGAACTCGATGGACCACGTGGTGCGCGCGCTACTCATCTCCGTGCCGGAACTCACGGTGGAACGCGCAGTGGAGGTGATGCTTGCGGCGCATGAGCACGGCCGCGCCGATGTGATCACATGTCCGCTGGAGCGCGCCGAACTCTATCGTGACCGCCTGGAGTCGCATCGCCTGACGGCCACGATCCGCAAGGGTGCGTGAGGTGCGTGGGGGCTATGCGCCCCCACCGCGCGCGGCAGCGGCTCGCTCGTCCAGGATGCGTTGCGGCAACTGCGGCCGCTTCACGAACATCACCAGGACCGCGGCGAGCAGCCAGAGCGCGCCCACGATCAGGAATGCACCGTAGTAGTCGCCCACCATGTCGAAGTAGATCTGGACGGCCTGCGGACCGCCCGCGCCGAAGAAGAGTGCGAACGGCATCGCCACGCTGCGCACCGCGCCCAGGTAGCGGCGTCCGAAGTACGAGCCCCAGATGACCTCCTGGATCGGGATCTGCCCGCCGAGGCCGGCACCGACGAGCACGAACCCGATCGCCATCAGCACGCCGCTCTGGTTCTGCCCCGCTACCACCACGACGAACGTGCCGGAGGCGGCCACCACGAACGACGCTGCCGCCAGCACTTTGGGTTGCACGCGATCCATGCCCCAGCCCCACATCGGCTTGACCAGCGCGGCGGGAAGCGCCATGCACAGCGAGAGGGTGAGGGCCGCGAAGGTGCGGCTGAAGCCTGCGTCAGTGACGAACGGGATCGTGGTAAAGAGCATGGTGCCCAGGCCTACACCGGAGACGCCGAACGCCACCACGATCAGGAAGAACGCGGGCGTACGGAGCGCCTCGCCGCGTGTCAGGGAATTAGCGAAGTCCGCACGCACACGGTCGCCGGCTGGGCTGGCCATCTCCGCATCGGACTTGCCGTCCGGGTTCAGGCCGTACTGCTCCGGCGTACCGCGCATGACGGCCGCCGCCGGATACAACAGCGCCCACGCGATGATCGCCAGGACGCGCCAGCCCATGCGCCAGCCGAACTCGTCCACGATCGGGGTCAGGATCAGCGGCAGGAAGACGCCCGCCGCCGACACGCCCATGGAGGAGAAGCCCACCATGCGGCCGCGCCTCTCCACCCACCACTTGGAGAGCGTCACGTTGACGACCAGGTTTCCGACCATCGCCGCGCCGATGACCAGGACGACGCCGCGCAGGAAGATGTACTGCCACAGTTCCGTCACGAACGAGGTCGCGAGGATCGCCGAGCCGATGATCGTCGCGCCGCCGAACATCAGCCGCCGCGCGTATCCCCGGTCCACCAGCGTGCCGATGAAGATGCCGGCAAAGGCGGTGAGGAAGCGTCCGACTGTCTGTGCCAGCGTGAAGTCGGACCGGGTCCAGTCCATCTCCTCCGTCATTGGCACCAGGAAGATGCCCGCGACGTACGTCTGGGCGCCCGCCGAGATCATCTGGGCGAAGAACGCCGCACCGATGAGGTAGTAGCCGTAGTAGATCTTGGGGCGGCCGCGTCCGGTGGAGCCCGGCTGCTCGGAGCCGGTTGCTTCCTCGGTAGTGGTGTCAACGGCCATGTGGCTGGCTCCTCAGTGAGTGAGCGGCCTGGTGGACGGGCGCACTATACGCCCGGGTTTACGTACGCGTCAGGGTCACGCGCGGCCCCGCAGCGGGGTCATCCCGAGCGCTTCACGACGCCCGTTCGCCGCGCGGAACAGCACCGGATCCGCCTCCAGGAATCGCCCGAGCGCGGTCGTACTGACGCTCAGCAGCATCGCGGCATCGGACAGCCGCCATCCGCACGCCTCCACCAGGTCGAACACTTCGGCCACGACCGCCGGGTAGCGCGGGTTGCGCTGGGCGACCGAGATACGTCCGCCGCGGATCACGCCTGCCAGGCCCGGCGGCGGCGCATAGCGCTCGATCTCGATGGACTCACGCAGCGCCGCCGCGATCGTCACGCGCAGGCGGCGCAGGGCGCTCGTGCGGTTGTCGTGCTGTGAGCGCGACTCCACCGCGACCGACTCCAGGCCGGTCGGGCGGTGGCGCAGGCGGACGGCGGAGTCCGTCTTGTTCCGATGCTGGCCGCCGGGCCCGCTCGCGCGGAACCGATCGACCTCGCACTGCGCGAGGAGAGCATCGTCGTCGAGCCCGAGGTATGCCTGCCAGCCGGTCATGGCCGGACGGTACCGCGCTACCGCCTCGGGCGCGCGGAATCTAGACTGGCGCTTCAACACCCGGGAGGGACAGATGAGCGGCAAGATTCGTGCGCAGTTGATCGGGGCCACCGGCTACGGCGGGCTCGGCATCCTGGAACTGCTGCTGGCGCACCCCAACTTCGAGATTTCCACGCTGGTGGCGCGGGACGACGCCGGCCGCCGCATCGACGAGGTCTACCCGCACCTGGCGGGCCGCTGCGAACTCGTGGTGCAGGGGCCGGACGCCGTGGAGGCGGGCGCGGACAGCGACGTGGTGATCTTCGCGACGCCCGACCGCGTCTCGCAGCAGTACGCGGAGTCGCTCACCGCGCGCGGCATCCGCTTCATCGACTACTCGGGCGACTTCCGCTTCACGAGCACGGAGGACTACGCCCGCTACGCCGACCGCCACCCCTCGATCAAAGAGAACACGCACGATGCCCCATCGCTGCTGGGCCGGAACGCCTTCGGCGTCTCCGAACTGAACGCAGAGGCGATCGCCACGGCACCGATCGTGGGCAACCCCGGCTGCTTCGCCGTCGGCATCATCCTCGGCCTCGCGCCGCTCTACCGCGACGGATTGGTCGAGGGCGGCCTGGTGGCGGTGGATGGCCTCACGGGATCCTCGGGGGCAGGCAAGAAGCCGGCACCGCTGCAGCACTTCTCCCACCTGAACGACAACGTGGTGCCGTACCGGATGCTGAACCATCAGCACGTGGTGGAAGCCGAGATGACGCTGGGCCGCATCGGGGCGTCGTCCGGGGCCACGGTCGACTTCATCCCGCACCTGCTGGGCACCACGCGCGGCATCCTGAACACGATGCACCTGACCCTGACGAAGTCGATGACGCGCGAGGCGCTGCTGGGCCTCTTCCGCGAGATGTACGCCGGGCACCCGTTTGTGCGTGTCCTCGACACGCCGCCGACGTTGAAGGGGCCAGTGGGTTCGAACTACCTGGATCTCTCCGCCTTCGTCGCCGAGGGTGGCAAGCGGGCCGTGGTGATGACCTCGATCGATAACCTGATGAAGGGCCAGAGCGGCTCCGCGATGCAGAACCTGAACATCATGTTCGGCCTGCCCCAGACCGCCGGCCTGGAGCGCGGCCCGCTCTACCCATAGGCCGAGTCGAGGGCTACGCGTCCGGGCGGCCCTCGGACGGCACTGCCCCCTCGGGCCGGTTGGGTCGCCGCCAGCTCTTGGACGCCTGCGCGATGCCGAACGCGACGAGCAGGAGCATCGCGGGGGCCAGCGTCAGCACTGTGCCCACGCCCAGGCGCGATGCGATGGCACCCATGATGATCAACTGGGGCATCGCCAGGCCGTCCTTCAGCGTCCCCAGCAGGGCGAACACGCGCCCGTGGATGTACACCGGCACGTAGCGGCCGATGTACGTCTGCGTCGCCGCGGCGGCCAGCGTCATCCCCAGTCCGACGAACAGCGAGATCGCGCCCGCCATCTCCACCGAGGGAGGCACGCGCGGGATGTTGAATACGAGCACCCAGCGGAACAGGTTCAACGTCCAACCGATCTGGCCGATCATCACCAGGCCGATCGCGACGGTGACGAACCCGAAGACGGCGACGGCGCGCTCGCCCAGCATGCGGATCGCCAGCGGTGCAGCGGCGAGCCCCATGACCACGCCGATTGAGGCGGGCGCGAAGACATAAAACGTGTTCGCGGGGTCAATGTGGAGGACATCCTTCACGTACAGCGGTCCCAGGGTCCCCAGCACCACGCCAATCGTGCTGGCCATGGCCGCCAGCATCAGCATCCAGAACGCGCCCGGCTCCCGGAGCAGCCACCGGAGCGCCTCGCGGAAGCCGAAGAGCCGGAACGGCTCCCGGGGAGCGCCGTGCGCCTCGGACGCGTGGGGCGGCCGGAAGTTGATCACGCGCAGGGCGGAGAAGACGAACAGCAGGCCGGCCGTCACGGTGACGGGCGTCAGCCCCCAGAATCGCACGACCAGCGGCGCCAGCAGCGCCTTGCCGGTCACCTCGCCGGCCGAGGAGGCCAACGAGAGGAACGAGTTGGCGGACGCCAGTTCCGCCTCGTTCGCCACCAGCGGGGCCGCGGAGGACTCCGCCGGCTGGGAGACCTGGTGCAGCACTCGCACCAGGAAGATCACCAGCAGCATGTTCACGAAGCCCGTGCCGCTGGCGAGCGGGATCACGAGCGCCAGGAGGCCCATCGTCAGGTACGCACCGGCCAGGGCGATCCGTTTCGGCATCGCGTCCGCCACGGCGCCGCCGAAAGGCCCCAGGAACACGCCAGGCAGCAGGAAGGCGACCGAGATCGCCGCTGCCTCCAGCCCCGTGCCCCCGCCTCGAGCGCTGGCGATGAGGGCTGCGAAGAACAGCGCCTGAAGTGCCAGGTCGCTCAGGAAGCGGGATGCCATGAGCGACTGGAAGTCCAGGTTCCGCGCCACCGACTGCGGCGGCACCGCGAACCACATGATGCGGAACAGCCGATCCTGCCCGCGCGACACCACGCCATCGAGGCGGCGGTAGACCCCTCCCAGGGAGCGGGACAGCGGCTGATCAAACTCGGGCGGAAGCGCCATGGCCCGATCCTACCCGCCGCGTGTGAACAGCCGTGGCCCCCGACCGAACGTTCTGGCGCGTCGCACGTTGTAGCAGTCGGGTGGCTCGAGCACCGTAACGGTGCCGCTGGAGGTCTGATGCGACGCATACTGCTTTCTCTTGCCCTCGCGGCCGCTGGCATCGCGCTGTTGGCGACGGGCCCCACGGCCCCGTCCGAGGCTGCTCCTCCCACCGAGGTATGCCGCCGCGCAGCCCAGGCGGAGACACCGCCGAGCGGACTCATGGAACGCTGCCGTTCTGTGCTCGGCAGTCCGGCGACCCCGGCCAACGCGGGCGTGGCCGCGCTCTGCCGCCGGGTCGCGCAGGCTGACGCACCGCTGAGCGACCTCGTGGAGCGCTGTCGCGCATGGCTGAACAGCACCACAGCGCCGTCCGGCACTAGCGCTGCCGAACTCTGCCGCCGGGTCGCGCAGGCCGACGCACCGTCGAGCGACCTCGTGGAGCGTTGTCGGGCATGGCTCAACAGCACGGTGGCGCCTTCCGGCGCGACCGCAGCAGAACTCTGCCGGCGCCTGGCGCAAGCTGACGTGCCGTCGAGCGACCTCGTGGAGCGCTGTCGCGCATGGCTCAACAGCACCACAGCGCCGTCCGGCGCAGGCGCCGCTGAGATCTGTCGCCGAGTCGCGCAGGCCGATGCGCCATCGAGCGACCTCGTGGAGCGCTGCCGTGCGTGGCTGAACAGCACCGAGTCGGAGACCGGGCCGATGCCGGCTCAGGCGTGCCTGCGGGCGGCGCAGACGGAGCGCATGCCTGCGCCTCTGGTCGAACGGTGCCGGGCCCAGTTCACCCCGGGCGCGTCAGACCAGTCAATCCGCCCGGCGTCCTCTCGGGCCGGCGGTTGGTGACGTGGCGCTGCTCGCCACTTCTCTGGGCTGGCTGCCGGTAACCTCAAAGAGGTTCGGCGAGCAACGGACGGCGACGGCCGACCGAACGGAGCAGGGGCGCGCTGCGTTGGATCGAATGAAGGCACGGGCGGCAGCCGTCCCTACGGGGACGGACGCAGAAGCGGAGGCGATTCGTCGCCACGTGGATCGTGCGAAGCATGGTGATGCGGAGGCGTTCGGGCTGCTCTATGACCGGTACCAGCCGGAGATCGTCCGCTACCTGGCGCACCGCACTCGGGACGCAGACGCAGCGGAGGACCTGGCGCAGCAAGTCTTCTTGAAGGCATGGCAGGCAATCCCGCGCTACGAAGACCGCGGGTTGCCGTTCAGAGCGTGGCTCTATCGGATGGCTCACAACCAGATGGTTGATCACTTCCGTAGCCGCCGTCCCACCACCGACCTGGACGGGATCGATATCCCCGAAGAGTCCGAGACCGAGGACCTGCTGTTGCAGGCCGAAATGAATGACGCGCTCCGTGCGGCTCTTGAACGGCTCACGGAGGATCACCGGCAAGGTGCTGGTGCTGAGGTTCCTGATGGAGAAGTCCGCGCGCGAGATTGGCGACATCATGGGCCGCAAGGAAGTGACGATCCGCGGCCTGCAGATGCGTGCGCTCCAGGCACTCCGACGCGAGATCGAGACGATGGGAGGGTTGCCGTAGTGGACCGCCTCACCCTCACCGAGATCGTGGACCGCTGCATCGATGACATCACCACGCGGGGTGCCACTCTGGAGATGTGCCTCTCCCGCTGGCCGCAGGAGCGCGAGGCGCTGGAGCCCATCCTGCGCGCCGCGGTGGCACTGAACGGGCTGCCAGAGGTAGCACCCGTGACCGCGCCCGCACCGGAGCGCCGCGCCGCCTTCATGGCCCAGATCGCGCAGACCCCTCAGCAGCGCCCACGCCGCCAGTTGCCGCGTGTGACCCTCCCGACGCTTGGCTTCGGGGGGCTGTTCGGCCGCCTGATCACCGTTGCGGCGCCCGCGGCCGCGATTGCCGTGGTCGCATTCGTGCTCGTGCTCAGCCGAGGCGCCACGCCCGCGGCAGCAGCCACGCTCACGGTCTTTGGCGGCTCCGTGGAACAGGAAGTACAGGGCATGTGGCGCGCCGTGGACGATGGTTCCGCGCTGGTGGAGGGTGCGCGCATCCGCACCGGCACCGCCGGCCGCGCGCTGGTCACGTTCGGGGACGGCTCCACGGTCACACTCGAGCCCGGCACGGAGGTGGCGCTCGCACGCCTGCGCCTGGAGGGCGCGCGCGAGATCACCATCGAGCAGCAGGCGGGTCGCCTGTGGCATGACGTCGTCGTGGCCAATGGCGTGCCCGGTTCCTACGTGGTGCGCACGCGTGACGCGCAGATAGAGGCGCGTGGCACCGTGTTCCAGACGCGCATTGACCCCGTGACGTTCGTAGACCGCTGTGGCCACGCTGACCGGCGTAGTGGACGTGGTGAGCGGCGAGGAGCGCGTCAGACTGGTCGCCGGCGAGGAGGTACGCGCCGCTGCCCAGCAGATCACGCCGGTGCGCATGGTGGAGGTCGCCGCCTCCGTGACCGTGGATGTGGGCACCACGGCTGCGCTGATGGCGGAAGACGGTGCCGCGACCGGCGCGCGCGAGGATGGCCTGCTGGTCCGCCAGATCCCGGGCGTGGCCACTTCACAGGACGCGACCGGTGGCCAGCAGTTCTTCTTTGGCGACACTCCGCCGGGCGTGTACACGCTCTGGCTGAGCCGCCAGGCGAATGACACAGACCCCGTCGAGGGTGCGCGAGAGCCGGAAGTGGTGCTCCAGACCCCGGCAGGCGAGGTGCGCCTGCCGCTACCGGCTGCTGGCGCTGCGTCCAGCGTTCGCGTGGCCGTCGAAGTGATCGAAGGGCGCACCACGTTGCGCACACTCGATGCGCTGCCGGAGCCCGTTGCGACCGTTCCCGCCGTGCGGGTGGTAGAGACGACCCGGAACGAGGGCAGGTCTGCGTCGTCAGGGCGCCCGAACCGTGACGCGACCGCCACCCCCACCGCGACGCCGACCGAAGCGCCTACCGCCACCGCCACTGCGGAGGCAACGGCCGCCACGGCGGGCCGGAACGAGCGCGGGCGGCCGTTCGCCACGATTACACCGACGGCGACGGCGACGGCGACCGCGACCGAGACGCCCACGGCCACGGCCACGGCCACACCCAATCCGACGGCGACGAGCACGGCCACCCCCGATCTCACCGCAACAACCACCCCGAGCGCCACGCCGGACGTCCCCGCGACGATCGAGGTGCCGGCGCGCGCCAGCGAGTTCCGCCGCGTGCTCGAGACCGCCCTCGATGATGGGGACGACGCGACGATCCGGGCGCTGCTCGCCTCGATCGTCGAGGCGAGCAGCCGGGTGGCCCGGGAACGCCTGGAGATCGTGGACGACCTCACGCGTCGGCGTGCGGACCGCGATGCCCTACAGGCCGCGCTCGCAGGGGCAGAGGATGGGCTGGCGGAGAAACTCGAAGAGCGAGCCAGCGAACTGCTGCGCGGCTCGGCCCGGAATCGCCTCCGCGACGTGCTGTCGCCGCAGAACCTTCCGACCGCCACCCCCACGGCGTCGCCGACCTCAACGCCCGCACACACACCAACCGCGGAGCGCGGGCGGCCGGGGTTCCCCGTCCCGCTGCCGTCCGCGGTGCCCGGCAACCGTGAACGCATCGAACAGGAGCGCGAGCGGCGTCACCGCTCGTTCCCGACGCTCCCGCGGTTGGAGTCACTGGTCGACATGATTCCGGTCGAGGAAGAGGCGGTCCGCGACTAGGTGTCCGGCGCTGACCGGGTGAGCGCGGACGCGTCCTCGGCCTGCAAGAAGAGCCGCCGCGTCGGGTAGTTGACCGTGATGCCCTCGGCCAGGAATCGCGCGTGGATGCGCTTGATCAACTCGTGCCGCAGCGCGAACGAATCGGTCCACGTGATCGCGCGCAATTTCATCATGATCTCGATGTTGGATTCGCCAAAGCCCGTGAAGCGCATGACCGGGTCAGCGTCCTTCACCGCAACCTCGTGCGCGTCGCGCAGCGCCGTGAGTACGTCCCGGCAGACTGCCTCCACTCGCTCCAGGTCCTCCTCGTACGCCACGCCGATGTCCACGCGAGCATCGGAGAAGGAGTCGGAGCTGCTGTAGTTCGTGATCGTGGCGTCCGCCAGCCGGGAGTTCGGGATCATCACCATGTTGTTGTCGAAGTTCATGATCCGCGTCGCGCGCCAGCCAATGTCCTCCACGGTTCCCACCGGGCCACCAGCAATCTCGATCAGGTCGCCGACGCGCACCGAGGCGTCCGAGAGCATGTAGGACGAGGCGAACACATTCGCCAGCAGCGGCTGCAACGCCAGTGCCACGGCGAGGCCGCCGATGCCGAGACCGGCGAGCAGTGGGCTGATCTGTACTCCCACCGCATCCAGCATGATCAGCCCACCGATGAGCAGGATGCTGAAGTTCACGCCGCGCCGCACGAGCGGCAGCGACTGCGAGTTCAATCGGGCGTCCGGTGATGTCGTCGGCCGGACGGACAGCCACGTCAGGATCGCGGAGATGGTGCGCTGGACGGCGATCACGACCATGAGCAGCGTCAGGGCCAGCCAGATGCGCTGAGGTGTCTCCAACTCGCCTTCGAGGAACGAGATCGAACGAACCGCGACGGCCACGGCGACCAGCAGGAACAGGAACGTCAGCGGCGGCCGCAGCGCCCGTGCGAGCAGTTCGTTCAGGTGCGACTCGTTCGACCGGGTGATGCGGCTGACCACCGTCCGCACCAGGCCGCGCGCGACGAACGCAATCGAGAAGCCCACGCCAAAGATGGCGAGGGCGATGAGCAGTTCGAGCCATTCGGCACGCGAGAGGTCGATGAACGACACGCCTTCCACCGGGTCCGCGGGGACATCGTAGCCGCGTCAACTAATCGTGGAACACCCCCTCGCTAAACGTGTGTGATGTTGTATACAATCCGCGAATGCTCGCCACCATTCGCCACACGTTTGAATTGATGCGCGCCTCCTGGGGGGTCCTGAAGAAGGATCGGGAGTTGATCTTCTTCCCGATCATGGGGGCTATCGGCGCGCTCATCATCGCCGGCGGCTTCGCCGGTATTGCAGCGGCCACGGGCACGCTCGGGCGGCTCGATGCGGCCTCCGCCGCCGGCGCAGAGGCACAGTTCACCCCAATCGATGTCATCCTGGGCTTCGGCGTGCTGTTCATGACGACGTTCGTGGTGCTGTTCTTCAACACGGCGCTCATCGCCTCCGCGATGCTGCGCCTGAAGGGCGGGGATCCCAACGTTGGCTACGGCCTGAAAGCCGCGTCCACCCACGTCCCGGCGCTCATCGTCTGGGCGGCCATCTCCGCCACCGTTGGCCTGATCCTGCAGGCGTTGCGCAACCGCACGGACAACATCATCGGCCGGATCGCCATTGGCATGGTCGGTGGCGTGTGGGCGTACATGACGTTCTTCGTGGTGCCGGTGATGGTGGCGCAGGACGCTGGCCCGATCGCCTCGATCAAGAAGTCGGCCGAATTGTTCCGCCAGACCTGGGGCCGCCAGGTGGCATCTTCGTTCGGCTTCGGCATCGTCTACATCCTGGCGGTGATTGCGGTGATCCTCCCGGCCGCGTTGCTGTTCATGTTTGCGCCGCTCATCGGGATCATCTTTGGCGCCGTCGCCATCGGCGTGACGCTGTCGGTGGTCGCGGCGCTCGAGGGCATCTTCAAGGCGGCGCTGTACGACTTCGCCACCGGCGCCGTACCGGAGGGCTTCGACACGGCGACCCTGCGCTCCGCCTACCGCGCGCTGTAGCGCGTCAGCGTCTCACCGACCCACTGTCCGAACCTACTCCCGGTCGAGGCGTGCCCGCGCCGCCTCGAATTCCTCGGGCGTGTCGACGTCTACGAACGACAGCCCCTGGGGATCGGCCGCCTCCCACACCTCCGGCGTGAGCCGCAGCATCCCGAGGTCCGCCGCGACCACCATCGGCGCTCGGTCGCCGGCGGCCAGGTGTGCGCGGATCACCTCGAGGGCGTCTCGGTTGAAGGCGGAGCAGAGCGGTTGCGGGCGGCGTTCCGCGATCGGCAGTACCCATCGATGCCCGGCACGCACCTGCTCCACGAGCACGCGGAGCAGCGCCGGCTGGAGGAACGGGTGGTCGACCCCCACCACGAGCACGACCGGCGCGGAGGCGGCCGCGAGGCCCGTCGCCATGCCGAAGAGCGGCCCTTCGCCCTCGACAGCGTCGTACGTGAGCACGACCGGGTGGCTCGACGTGACGGCGGGGAGCGTCTGCCCCGGTGCGCCGACGACCACGATCTCGTCGGCGACCTCACCGAGGGCATCGACGACGCGCTGGAGCAGCGTGCGACCGTCGGCGGCGTCCAGCACCAGCGACGCCTTGTCCTGGCCCATGCGGCTGGAGCGTCCGCCGGCCAGCACCACGCCGGTGACAGAAGGGGTGGTCGAGGTCAAGGCGAACCTCCGGGTGCAGCGTTTAGGATCGTAGC
The DNA here is from genome assembly GCA_027592645.1 of Chloroflexota bacterium. GTDB lineage: Bacteria > Chloroflexota > Dehalococcoidia > UBA2979 > UBA2979 > W-Chloroflexi-9. Next base: position 12,920 of record JAQCKI010000064.1, read on the forward strand.
CTGATGCCTGATACCCCCCACCTGCCCGACCTCCCGCCCGACCTCTGGCATGCGCTCGCGCTG
>JAQCKI010000065.1 GCA_027592645.1 Chloroflexota bacterium
TCACGGTCGGCGACAAGACGTTCGAGTGGGGCCGCAAGACCTACGTCATGGGCGTGATCAACGCCACGCCGGACTCGTTCTCGGGCGATGGTGTCGTCGACCCCGCGGCCGCCGCGCGGCTGGCCGAGGCGATGGTGGAAGCCGGTGCCGACCTGCTGGACATCGGCGCCGAGTCGACGCGACCGGACTTCGGCCCGGTCGACGCGGACACTGAGTGGTCGCGGTTGATGCTGGTGCTCGGCGCCGTCAGTCGCGCGGTGCGCGTCCCGATCTCGGTGGATACGAGCAAGGCCGAGGTGGCCCGGCGCGCGCTGGAGTACGGCGCGAGCGCGGTGAACGATGTCACCGGCCTGCTGGGCGATCCCGCGATGGCCAGCGTGATCGCACGCGCCGGTGTGCCGGCGATCGTGATGCACAACCAGCGCGACCGCACCTTCGGTGGCGACGTGATCGCCGACGTGCGCGCGGGCCTCGAGCGTTCGATCGAGGCCGCCACGGCAGCAGGGATCGCGCGCGACCGGTTGATCATCGATCCGGGCTTTGGCTTCGGGTGGGGTCCGGTGCAGAGTTTCGAGATGCTGCGCCGCCTGGGTGAGCTGCACGACCTGGGCCGGCCGCTCCTGATCGGAGCGTCTCGGAAGTCCGCGATTGGCTACGTCATCGACCGTCCGGCACAGGAGCGCCAGTGGGGGACGGCTGCGACGGTGGCGCTGGCAATCCAGCAAGGTGCCGACATTGTGCGTGTGCATGATGTCGAGGAGATGGTGCAGGTGGCCCGGATCGCGGACGCCATCGTCCGGCAGGCCGTGCCGTGACGGGCCCGCGCCGGCGCGCCTGGTTCGCGCTCGGCAGCAACCTCGATGATCGCGAGGCGCACCTCCGCGCCGCCATCGCCGGCCTGCGCGCCGGGGGTGTCGAGGTTGACCGCGTGTCATCGCTCTACGAGACGCCCCCATGGGGTGTCGTGGAGCAACCGGCGTTCCTCAACGCTGCCGCATCGGGCCTGACCGATCTCAGCGCACGTGAACTACTGGCACTTGCCAAGCAGATCGAAGCGTCCGAGGGGCGGGACTTCCGTGCGCCGCGCTGGAGCGCGCGGCCGCTCGACATCGATATCGCGCTGATCGATGGCGAAACGGTGGACGAGCCGGACCTGCGGGTGCCGCACGCGCTGCTCGGCCAGCGGTTGTTCGTCCTCGTGCCGCTCGCCGAGGTGACCGGTGACTACGTCCACCCCGAGGCGGGACTGCGCATCGCCTCGATGCGCGAACTGTGCCCGGCCGCCGAGCGCGCGGAGGTGGTGCAGATCCGTGGCCCGGAGTGGGCTGCGGGCTAGGCCTGCGCGGCGCGAGCGAGTCGGTCGTCGAGCGTCACTAACTCCGCCCGAGCGCGCGGGCGAGCCAGAGATAGGCGGCATCGTAGGCCGTCAAGTCGGCCGCAATGGCCGCATCTAGGAGCGCGCGAGGGTCGAGGTTGTGCAGCGTGATGTCGAGTCTGGAGAGTTCGCCAGCTGTGCTGCGACCTCCGGCTGCGAGCCGGGATGGCGGCGAACCTTCGTTCGCGCCACGTTCGCGACCTCGTACCGCGCCAGTGTTGGTGCATGTAGTTCGTAACCTTGCAGCGCCTGAACGATCGCATCGCCTTCGGGCTCGATGAACGCGAGTGCCGCGAGCGCTCATGCGTCGACGACCTTAACGGCCATCGCGATCCGCGCGGATGATCTCGACGGCCTCGCCGGGCGTCGTGAGGCCGAGCGCATGGCCAGCTTCAAACAGCTCTCGAGGTGTGAGGGGTGCACTGCCGCCGTTCGCGCCCTCGAGGATCGCCAGGAGTTCGCCCTGGAGAGAGCGGTGGTTGCGGCGTGCGCGTTCGCGCAGGCGCTCAGCGAGGTCGTCGGGGACGTTCTTGATCGAGAGGTTCACAGGCATCGAATGGCTCCAGAATGGTTCCAGAATGGAGCCATTCTAGCACCACCGTGCAGCGCTCGGGGTACCTACCCCAGCGCATCCGGGGGCGGGGCGCCCTCGGCCCTTTCGATGTCGGGGGGCCAGTCGGCGGGGTTGTCAAAGTTCCCGGTGGCCATCGTGTAGCCCACCCAGACGCCGATGCCGGCGAGCGCGCCCGAAACGATGCCGGCCGGGATCGCAAGCACCAGGTAGGAGCGCCGTAGCGCGCCGATGAAGTACACGAGCGCCTGGAGCGCCGACAGCGCCATGAGCAGCTGCCCGAGCTGGCGCGACTGCTCCCGCGTGAGGCCCTGCACTAGTGGCCTCCGCCCCGCGTCGCTTCCTGCTCCATCGCACGACGGAGGTCCGGCGGCAGCAGGTTCGGAATGCCCTCGATGATCGGGTAGACCTCGGCGCAGGCGGTGCAGGTGAGCGAGCCTTCGAGCACCTCGGTCGCGTCCTCGCGGGTGACGGCGAGCGTCAGCGGCGCTTTGCAGAGCGGGCAGGCGAGGATCTCGACGAGTTGGCGTTGCATGGTGCTCCCTGCGGGAATCGTAGGCGGGGTCGGCGAACAGCGGCAACCGGCGGGCCACCGTAAACTCGAAGGGGTCGAGGCGTGATGGGTGGGGCGAGCATGGCGGACGGCACAGCGGACGCGCAGGGGGCCGAGCGGATCGCCCTCAACCGCTCCTACGCGGTGATCCGGCCCGATCAGATCACCATCAAGCCCGCGCGCATGGGCCTGATCGGCCCGGCAATCCAAGTGCTACTGACGCTGGGCGCGGTGTGGGCAATTGCGACCTACATCAATTCGCTGCCCCTGTGGCTGCTGATGGTGCTGCTCACGTTCGTGATCATCTCCGGTCCCACCGCCGTGCTGGGGCTCATCTACAACGTCCTGGGATCCGCGTTCATCATGGAGCGCAAGAAGGGCACCTGCCGCTGGCAGCAGGGCTTCCTGGGGCTTGGGCTGGGCACTCGCGAACTGGTGCCGTTCCCGCGTATCGACCGGCTCGAGGTAACGACCGACTTCGAGGATGAACTCGCCTCGGGCGACCTTCAGGACGTGGTGCACTGGCAGGTCTTCCTGATCAAGGACAACGGGCGGTCGTTGCCGGTGGCCTCGGTGAGCGCGGCGCGCCCGTTGGCGGATCTGGCGCTCGATCGCGCGAACGCACTGGCCGAGGCGCTCGCGGAGATGAGCGGCAGTCGCGCGGTGCTCGGCGAGGTCCCCGCGTGGGCGCTGCTCGATGACGAGGACTTCGATGACCTTGATAACCTCGATGAGGGCGGCGACTCGCCTGAGGAGGCACGCTGATGGATCGAGCGATGGAGATCATGCGCGACGCGAAGAGCATCGCGGTGGTGGGAGTGTCATCGCGCCCCGACCGCGCATCGAACGAAGTGGCGCAGTACCTGATTGATCACGGGTACGAGGTCTACCTGGTGAACCCGCTGGAGACGGAAATCTTCGGGCGGCCCGTGTACGACTCGGTGCGTGACCTGCCGGTGGCGGTGGACATCGTCGACATCTTCCGGCGGCAGGGCGATGTGCCGCCCGTGGTGGACGACGCCATCGCGGCGGGCGCGAAGGTGGTCTGGATGCAACTGGAGATCGTCAACGAGGAGGCGGCTGCCACTGCTCGGGCGGCCGGTCTCGAAGTCGTGATGGATCGCTGCACAAAGATCGAGCACGCTCGATTGCCGTCCGGGGCCGCTCCCGAGGGTGCGTGATACAGTGGGTTCCTAAGCGGCCTTAGCGGTCGTCTGGGGGTGGTCGTTGCACGACAACCTCGGTGAAAAGTGCGGAGTCTTCGGCGTGTACGCGCCGGGTGAAGACGTGGCGCGCCTCACCTTCTTCGGACTCCATGCGCTGCAACATCGCGGCCAGGAGTCCGCAGGCATCGCGACCACAGATGGCCGCCGCCTCCACCTCTTCGCCGACATGGGCCTGGTCTCCCAGGTGTTTGATGAGGATGCGCTGGCCGCCCTCACCGGACACTCGGCCATTGGTCACACCCGTTACTCCACCACCGGTTCCAGCACCATCGGGAACGCGCAGCCCTTCCATCTGAAGGGACAGCACGGCGAACTGGCAATCGCGCACAACGGCAACGTGGTGAACGCGGACGTGATGCGCGAGGAACTGCTGGAACGTGGCTTCACGTTCGAGACCTCCAGCGACACCGAGGTCATTGGCCGCATCCTGATCGACGGCGACGGCGAGGACTGGAACGCGCGCTTCGCTCAGTTGATGCGCCGGGCCAACGGCGCGTACTCGCTGACGATCCTGACCCCCGACGCGGTCTACGCAGTGCGTGATCCCCTGGGCATCCGCCCGCTGAGCATTGGTCGCCTGAACGGTCACGGCTACATCCTGGCCTCCGAGACGTGTGCCCTGGACCACCTTGGTGCGGAGTTTGTGCGCGACGTGCGTCCCGGCGAGGTCGTGCGCATCGACCGTGATGGCCTGACGTCCTCGTTCCCGCTCGGTGAGCCGCTGACGATGACGTCGGGTAGGGAATCGCAGTCGCTGTGCCTGTTCGAGTTCACTTACTTCGCCCGCCCGGACTCGCGGGTGTCGGGCCAGTTGCTCCACCCGGTGCGCGGACGCATGGGCGCGCGGCTGTCGGAGGAGCACCCCGTGGAGGCGGACCTGGTGATCGGCGTGCCGGACTCCGCGACGGCGGCGGCGATTGGCTACGCCCGCGCCTCCGGCATCCCGTATGCGGAAGGCCTGGTCAAGAACCGCTACGTGGGGCGTACGTTCATCCAGCCCGACCAGCGCATCCGTGAGCGTGGCGTGCAGATGAAGTTCAACCCGCTCCGCGAGGTACTCGAGGGCAAGCGGGTGGTGGTGGTGGACGACTCGATCGTCCGTGGCACCACGACGCCGCACGTGGTGAAGATGCTGCGGGACGCCGGTGCCACCGAAGTCCACATGCGCATCACCGCGCCGCCGATCACCCATCCCTGCTTTTACGGTGTGGACATGGCTACGCGCGGCGAGTTGATCGCGGCGAACAAGAGTCTGGAAGAGATCCGCGAGTTCATTAACGCCGACTCGCTGGGTTACCTGTCTCTTGAAGGCACGATCTGGGCGACGAACCTGGGCACGGGCCAGCACTGCACCGCGTGCTTCTCCGGCCAGTACCCGTCCGAGGTGCCGCTCCAGTTCGACAAGTTTGCTCTGGAAGACGAGGCGTCACGGCCCGATCATGCGCTCCCGCGCGCGATCCCGGAACCAGCCACGCTTCCGCTGAGCTTCCTGCAGGTCACCGTCGGTAGCACCTCCAGGCGCACCTAGACCGGCACGTAGTCCGGCCCCGCGTTACCCTGAGCGGGCTGGCGACGCCGACCGCTGGCCCTCTGCACCACCCTCCCCACCCGAGCGAGCCGTCACCCCATGAGCGACGAGCAACGCCCCGCCATCACCTACGCCGGCACCGGCGTCGATCTCGACGCGCGCGAGGCGATCGCGAAGCGCTTTGGCGCGATCTCCAAGACCACGCACGGGCCGCAGGTGCTGGGCCGCTCCGGCGGGTTCGCCGGGCTGTTCCACCTCGGCGGGCGCTTCCGCGACCCGGTGCTCGTCGCCACCACCGATGGCGTGGGGACCAAGGTGCTGCTGCACGCCGCCTTCGACACGATCCGCCTCGCCGGCCACGACATCGTGAACAACAACGTGAACGACCTGATCACCGTGGGCGCGGAACCGCTGTTCTTCCTGGACTACATCGCCACCAATGGCCTGGCGACCGAGCAGCGCATCGCGCTCGTCGAGGGAATCGCGGAGGCCTGCCGGCAGAACGGCATCGCCCTGATTGGCGGCGAGACCGCGGACATGCCAGACGTCTACCGGCCCGGCGACTTCGACCTCGCCGGCTTCGTCGTCGGAGCGATGGAGCGCGACGGCGGCATCGATGGCTCCACGATCGCCGCGGGCGATGCGCTGATCGCGCTGCCCTCGAACGGCCTGATGACCAACGGTTATTCGCTGGTGCGCGAGGCGTGGGGCCTCGGCAAGGGGCTTGGCGTCGAGCACGACCGGCGCATCCTGGACGAGCGGCACGAGGAACTGCGCGGGACGCTGGGAGCGGCGCTGACGGCGCCCCACCCGCCGTTCTGGCCCCAGCTGCAGCCGATCCTGCCCTACCTGAAGGGTGTGGCGCACATCACCGGTGGCGGCATCCCCGGCAACCTGCCGCGCGTGCTGCCGGATGAGGTCGCCGGCGTGATCGAGGCGGCTTCATGGACAGTGCCGCCGCTGTTCGAATTGATCCGGCGGACAGGAAATGTCGACGCGGCCGAAATGTTCCGCACGTTCAATATGGGCGTGGGCATGATCCTGGCGGTCGCCGAGGCTGACGCGCAGGCGGTGCTGGACGCGACCCCCGGGTCGTGGCGCATCGGCTCGGTAGAGCGACGGGGAGATGGCGGGGCGGTCCGAGGGTTGCCGCTGCGCTAGCAGGGCGGACGCGGGCCGAGAGAGGCGGGAACAGATGGCGCGACGGGCGATCCTCGCGGTGTATGACAAGACGGGCATCGTGGAGTTCGCTCGCGGACTGCACGAGATGGGCTGGGAACTGGTCGGCACCGGCGGCACCGCACGCACGGTGCAGGAGGCCGGCCTGCCGGTCACGCAGGTGGCGGACCTCACCGGCAGTCCGGAGATGCTCGGCGGGCGCGTCAAGACGCTGCACCCGAAGGTGCACGGAGGCATCCTCTACCGCCGCGGCCTGGCCGAGGACGAGGCGGACGTGGCCGCCCACGACATCCCGAACATCGACCTGGTCGCCGGGAACCTCTACCCGTTCGTGGAGACGGTGACGAAGGGCACGCCCTCGCTGGCCGAGGCGCTTGAGGAGATCGACATCGGCGGGCCGACGATGATCCGCGCCGCGGCCAAGAACCACCCCTGGGTGCTGCCGGTGATCGACCCGCGCGACTACACCTCGATCCTGGTGGCGCTGAAGTCTGCCGGCGGCGACCCCATCGGCGTCCCCGCGAACACGCGCCGGCGGCTGGCCGCGAAGGCGTTCCAGCACGTGGCGCACTACGACACCGCGATCGCCGAGTACCTGCGGGACGAGGCGGACCTGTTCCCGGAGCAACTGACCTTTGGCATGACCCGGCGCGAGGTGCTGCGGTACGGGGAGAACCCGCACCAGCAGGGCGCCTTCTACGCGTGGGACTCGGTGCGCTCCCCCGGCGAGGGCATCGGCGGGCTGGTGCAGCACCACGGCAAGGCCCTGTCGTACGTGAACATCCTGGACGCGGACGCCGCCTTCAACTCGGTGGCGGAGTTCGACCTGCCGGCGATCTCGATCATCAAGCACACGAACCCCGCCTGCTTCGCCGTCGGGGAGGCCTCAATCGCCTCGCTCTACGAGCGGGCGTTGACCGAGGGAGACTTCGTCTCCGCCTACGGCGGCATCGTGGCGGTGAACCGCGTAGTGGACATGGCGCTGGCGGAGGCGCTGCGCGAGGTGCGCAGCCCGTCCGATGGCTCCACGCGGATGTTCTACGAGATCGTGATCGCCCCCGGCTACGAGCCAGAGGCGCTGGAGCACCTGAAGAAGAAGTCGAAGGACCTCCGGATCCTGGAGGCGCCGATCGGCGACGCCCGCCGCGAGCGGGTGGAGTTCAAGAGCGTGCGCGGCGGCGTGCTGGTGCAGAACTCGGACGTCTCGTTCGAGACGGAGACCACCTTCAAGGTGGTCAGCGAACGGCAGCCGACGGCCTCCGAACTGGCGGACCTCGGCATCGCCTGGAACATCTGCAAGCACGTGAAGTCCAACGGCGTCGTCTTTGTGAAGGACGGCGTGCTGGTGGGCATGGGCGCGGGCCAGCCGAACCGCGTTGGGAGCGCCCGCATCTGCAAGGAACAGGCCGGCGAGCGTGCCCGTGGCGCTGTGTGCGCCACGGACGCCTTCCTGCCGTTCCCAGACACGCTAGAGGTGGCTGCGAGCGCCGGTTGTACGCTGGTGGCGCACACCGGCGGCTCCATCCGCGATGATGACTCCGTGGCCGCCGCCAACCGCGAGGGCGTGTCGCTGGTGGTGACCGGCGTGCGGCACTTCCGCCACTAGCACCAGGCCAGCGACCGGCCAGAGAGGGGCGCACCTATGGCGACCGTTGACCTCGTGATCCCCTGTTACAACGAAGAGCACGTGCTGGCCGGCAGCGTGGAGCGAGTGCTCGCCTTTGCGGACGCCCACCCGGAGCACCAGTGGCGCGTGGTGGTGGCCAACAACGCCTCCACCGACACCACGCTGGAGGTGGCCCAGCGGCTGGAGGTGCAGTACCCCGGCCGGGTGGCGGCGCTCCACATCCCCGTGAAGGGCCGCGGTATCGCCCTCCGCACCGCCTGGCTGACGACCGAGTCGGACGTCACCGCCTACATGGACGTGGACCTCTCCACCGACATCGCCCACATCCCGGCGCTGATCGACCCGATCGCGGCCGGCGAGGTGGACCTCGCCTACGGCACCCGGCTGCACCGGGACTCGCAGACGCAGCGGTCCGCCAAGCGGGAGTTCATCAGCCGGGCCTACGTGTTCATCCTGAACCGGGTGGCCGGGCTGCGGGTCACGGACGCCCAGTGCGGCTTCAAGGCGATCAGCCGGGAGGCCGCCCGGGCGCTGGTACCGCTGGTGCGAGACACCCAGTGGTTCTTCGACACCGAACTCCTGTGGATCGCCCAGGTCAACGGCTACCGGCTGCGCGAGGTGCCCGTGCGCTGGGTGGAAGACCCGGACACCCGCGTGAAGATCGTCAAGACCGCCCGGGAGGACCTCTCCGGCATCTGGCGGCTGAAGCGCGGCGGGGTGCCTCGGGTGCCCGGACGGCCCGCGTAGCGGGGCTCCGGTGGTGTGCACAATGATGCGCCCCGTGATAGCCCGCCCGTCCGCGGTAGTGGGGTGCGTTGACCGTATCTAGGTGGGCTCGCTACATTCGCCCCGGCCCCGCAGCCTTGCTGCGGCGGCGGCTGTGCGTCGGCTGAGAGGCCTGAACGCTGAAGGGGGCAGACATGCTGGGAATGGGCGAAGGCCTGGAACTGGCTGCTGTATTCGGAACGTTCGTGTTCGGGCTCGCCGTCATGGTGGTGCTCGGCAAGTGGTGGGAAGCCTAGGCGCGCGCACCTGCGCTACCGGCGGGGGTGTCGGGCGTAAGCCCGGCGTAGTGACGAGGATGTGCTGATGGCAGCGACGGAACGACCGCAGGGCCGCTCAATGGGCGACCGGCTCTACGACGCGATCTTCCAGAACCGCCTCTGGCGCTCGATCTTCCGGTCGGGGTACCCGAATACCCCTCGGAACCAGATGCTCGCCGTGGCGACCAACGTGTTCCTGCACCTGCACCCCACGCGGATCCACCGCACGCACGTCAAGATCACCCACACCTTCTGCCTGGGTGGCCTGTCCTTCTTCATGTTCCTGGGCCTGACCATCACCGGCGTGCTGCTGATGTTCTACTACGTGCCCTCAGTCGACCGGGCGTATGCGGACATCCTGGCGCTGGAAACGGACGTCCGCTTCGGCCAGTTGATGCGCAACATGCACCGGTGGATGGCCCACGGCATGGTGCTGACGGTCCTGATGCACATGATGCGGGTGTTCTACACCGGCGCGTACAAGCCCCCCCGGGAGTTCAACTGGGTCGTGGGCGTGGTGCTGCTGGTGCTGACGCTCCTGCTCTCGTTCACCGGCTACCTGCTCCCCTGGGACCAGCTGGCGCTGTGGGCGATTACGGTGGGCACGAACATGGTGGGCTCCGCCCCGATCCTCGGTGAGCCGAACCGGTTCATCCTGGTGGGTGGCTTCCAGGTCGGTCAGGCCGCGTTGACGCGGTTCTACGCCCTGCACGTCATCGGCCTGCCGCTGATGGCTGCCGTGTTCATGATGGTCCACTTCTGGCGCATCCGCCGTGACGGCGGCCTCGCCCGCCCGCTGTAGGTAGAGCCGGAAGGAAGCGACGATGGCAGCCGCACCACAGGCCCAGGCTCAACCCGTCTCCCAGGCGGTCAAGGGACGGCAGCGCCGTGCCCGCGAAGAAGAGTTGCTGGTCTGGCCGGACCTGGTATTCATCGAGTTCATCGCGGCGGTGCTGTTCACGATCCTGATCGTGGTGCTGTCCGTGATGGTGGACTCGATCCTGCTGGACCGGGCGAACCCGGCCGTGACGCCGAACCCGTCCAAGGCGCCGTGGTACTTCCTGAACCTGCAGGAACTGCTGCTGCACATGCACCCGGCCCTGGCCGGCGTGGTGGTGCCGACGATTGCGCTGATCGCGCTGGGTGCTATCCCGTACTTCGACAACACGCCCGAGGGTCAGGGTGAGTGGCTCTCCACGCCCCGCGCGTGGAAGAACACCTACCTCGGTGCCGCGGTCGGCGCCGTGGGCACCACGCTGCTGGTCTTCTACGACGAGTCGAAGCACATCTGGGCGTTTGAGAAGTTGACCGGTGCCCAATGGCCGGAAGCGCTGAACTTCATGCGCGGCCTCCGTGGCATCCAGAACGAAATCGCCTGGCCGGCGTGGACGCTGGACGTGCCGCTGGGCAACCTGCTGCGCGCGGACCTGCTCGGCCTGCCCGCGATTGAACTGGACTGGAACATCCCGGCGTTCCTGGTGGAGCAGTTCATCCCGGTGAACGCCATGGTGGGGCTGCCGCTGCTGCTGTCGCTGGTGGCGCACAAACTGAAGATCGCGCAGACGAAGCGGGATCACATGATCCTGCAGTTCTCTGGCTTCATCGCCGTGTTCGTGACGTTGACGATCATTGGCACCTACTTCCGTGGCGAGGGCCTGAACCTGGTGCCGTACACGATTTTCGCCGACCCCTTGCACTAGGGTGGTTGGACGCGGAGGGCTGCGAGCGTGACGAACGAACCGAGCACTCAAACGCCGACAGACGCCTGGAAGCAGGCGCTGGCGAGCCGCAAGACCGAGGTCGCGGAGGCGGAGACGCTGCCACTGGCCGCTGTCTCGCCGATCGACCGCCACGTCTCCCGGCGGAACTTCATCCGCGCCTCCTTCTGGGGCGGCCTGGGCATCACGCTGCTGGGCAGCGTTGGGCTGCTGCTGGACTTCCTCTGGCCGCGGGGCGTGAAGGGCTTCGGTGGCCCGGTGCCGGCCGGCAACGTGGCGGACTACCCCCGCGGTGGCGAGCCGCGTGCGAACTCCGAGGGCCAGTTCTGGATCGCCAACCTGGACCCGGGCGAGACCCGGCGGGGCGGCACGGACGGCGCGGACGGCCTGCTGGCGCTCTGGCGGAAGTGCCCGCACCTGGGCTGCACGGTGCCATGGCGCGAGTCCTTCACCTGGGAGGACACCCAGGGCTGGTACCGCTGCCCGTGTCACGGTTCCACGTACACGAAGTCGGGCATCCGGGTCTTTGGCCCCGCCGCCCGCTCCATGGACACGATGGCGATTGAGATCGACGCAGCCGGGAACATCACCGTCAACACCGGCGTGATCACCTCGGGTGGGCCGGACAACCCGACGCGGGCCGTGCAGCACCCGATGCTGCCGAGCTAGTTCGCCGAAGATTGAGACGATTGGGTCGATGATGAGCCAGCACGCCGCGGCGCGGAGAGTGGTAAGCGCATGAACACGAGCAAGCAGGTCAACGTAATGATCGGGCTCATGTTCCTGGCGTTTGCCACGTTCGCCGGGTACATGGTCTACGAGGGGCCGCGTGCCGAGAGCGCGGGCGAGCGCCAGGAGGCACTGCTCGCCGAGCGCGGCGCGCAGCTGTACGTGAACAACTGCCGCTCCTGCCACGGCCTCGAAGGCAAGGGGCAGGAGGAGGGCGGCATTGCGCCGGCCCTCAACCGCACCTCGTTCCTGATCATGGCGGAGGGCAACCCACAGGGTGTCCCGGCGACACCCGATGGCGAGGCGCAGGGCCTGCACGACTTCCTGTTCAACACGCTCTCGTGTGGCCGAACCAACACCGCCATGCCGGTGTGGTCGGAGCGCTACGGTGGGCCGCTCTCCGAAACGCAAATCGGCTATATCGTCACGATGATCACCACTGGCCGCTGGGATCTGGTGATTGACTACGGCCATCACCACGATGAGGAAACCGGCGACACGGCGGAGACGATCCTGATCTCGGATCCGTCCACGCTGTCGCTGACCACCAAGAACTGCGGCCAGTACAACCTGCTCACCGCCCGCGAGTTCTACGACCGTGACCCGCTGGCGCCCGCCCCGACCGAGCCGGTCGATGGCGAAGCAACGCCGACGCCCGGTGGCGAGCCGGCTCCGGTCGGGGCGACGGTGCAGGGACTGGCGGTGGGTGACTTCTTCCTGGCCACCTGCGCCACCTGCCACGGGCAGCAGCGGCAGGGCCTGATTGGCCCGGCGTTGACGCCTGAGAGGCTGAGCGGTCGCGCCACCGACGAACTGATCGGTATCTTGACGAATGGCGTGCCCGGCACGGCGATGCCGTCCTGGGCGGCGGCCGGACTGACGGCGGACGAGATCGCTGCGCTGGTGGAGTACATCACGACGGTTGCGCCCTAGTTCGATCGGCGTCTGACTGACGTCGATCGCGGGGCGACAAAGCGGAGGGGGATTGATATGGCTGCAACGACTGGCAAGCGGTACCGGTGTCCGAGCTGTGGCGCCGAGTTCATTGTCACCAAGGGCGCTGAAGACGCCGAACTTCGCTGCGGCGAGACGCCGCTCGAGCAGCTGTAGGAGGCGCTAGATGGCCGTGGCACTGGGTAAGCGCTACAAGGACGAGACCACCTCGGTGGAGGTGCTCTGCATCAAGCCGGGTGACTGCAACCTGAACGTCAATGGTCGGGGTATGGAGGAGCTGCAGCCGAAGGTGCTGCCCTCCGCCGACTAGGCAGACTGCGGTGACTGCTCGGCGCGGCCGCAAGGCCGCGCCGTTGCGTCAGAGACCGGCGCACCCCTCGATTGACCT
>JAQCKI010000066.1 GCA_027592645.1 Chloroflexota bacterium
TCGGGATCGGGTAGTCACCGCCGCCGGTGGACTCGGAGATGGACCGAGCGGCACCGAGGCTGACGCCGGCCGCATCCGCCAGGACTTCCGCGCGCTCCCGGGCGTTCTCCACCGCGGTCTTGCGCGCTTCTGCCAGGTGCCCTTCCGGGTTCTCCACGGTGAAGGAGATGCCGTTCACACGGACGGAGTCGCCCCCGGCCGCGATGGCGGCATCCAGCACCTCGGACGCGGAGTCAATGTCGCGAACCTTCACTTCCACCTGGTTGTTGACCGTGAAGCCGGTGATGCGGGGTGCATCGTTCTCGCGGTAGACGTACTGCGGGTAGATGTTGAAGTACTGCGTGCGGATGTCGCTCTCCACCACGCCGTTCGCCTTCACGGCGTCCTGTAGGAGTTGCATCGCCTCCGCGGCCGCCGCTCGAGCCTCCGCGACAGTGGGGGCCGTGACCTCTACGCCAACGTTGACCAGTGCGATGTCCGGTCGGACGGTGACCTTACCTTCGCCGGTGACGGTGATGCCCGCGGGGTTCTCCGCGGACGGCAGGTGCACCTGCGTGGTGGGGGTGCAGGCCACGGTGAGGGCGACCACGGCGGTCGCGCCCAATGCCAGCAGACTGCGTGTTACGTGCTTGATGTTCATAGACGAGTGTGCCTTTCCTCTGGTTCTTGTCAGATGCGCGATCCAGAGCGATGCCGAGCCTGCAGTGCCCGCGCTACCGTCCGGACTCCTCGCGTCGCGACCAGGCTGTGAGCGCCGACAGGATTGCCAGCAGGACTGCCAGGGTCGCAAGTGCGGGGGCCACGCCTCCTACCCCCTGAGACGAATCGGAGTCGCGGAAGGTTCCCGGCTGCGCGGGCGCCGTCGCGGTCTCCGGCGTCAGCATCGTGTTCATCAGGTCCGCATCCGGCTGAGGCACCACGTCATTCCCCTTGGGCGCGTCAAGGGCACCCGCGTCGCCACCGAGGCCGCCATCGGCCGCGGTGCCCATGACCCCGCCTTCGCCCGGCTCGCCACCCGCCGTGGGGGGCGCAGCAGGCATGGCCCTGGCCGGAGCCGAGGCGGGCTGCATGGCGTCCGGGGCAAACATCGGCGTGACCGCGGGATCATCGGTGGCGGCCGCGCGGAGCGTCTCAACGGGTGCGGACTCTGCCTGCGCGAACGTGCCGGTCGCCATGTCATTGGAGGCCACGGGTGCCATCAGCGTCGGCTGGTTCATGACCGCGACGACGAAGAAGAGGGCCGCTGCGGCTGCGCTACCGCGCATGAACAACTCCAGGCGACGCATCAGCACGGGGCTGCCGCCGCCCGAGCGCACCGCCGGTGCGGTGATGGCGAACGACCGAGGTGCGCGCACGCCCTCATCGAGCAGGGCGAGCGCCGAGCGCACGAGCCGGAGGTCATCCAGGGTCTCGCGCGTCTCGGCGTCCGCCGCTAGTTCCACCTCTACGGCAGAACGCTCGGCGTCGGTGAGTTCCCCGTCCAGATAGGCGGACAGACGCTCCTCAAGCCGCTCCAGCGGGGTCGAGGGAGCCTCAAGGTCACGTCGTTGCCACCGGTTCATGAGATTCACCGCCTGTCCCCTAGACGCTCGGCAGCCTCGTGGAGTTCCCGTGAGCCGCGGATCACTTCGCGCAGCCGTCCGCGTGCGCGGCTCAGGCGCGACTTCACCGTCCCCAGCGCCAGCCCGGTCACCTCCGAGATTTCGCGATAGTCCATACCGTGGACGTCGGACAGCACCACAATCTCGCGCCAGTCGTCCGGCAGCGTCTTGAGTGCCGCCTCCAGCGCCGCGCGGAGTTCGGCCTGTTCCGCCTGCGCCTCCGGCAGCGGATCGGTGTCAGGCAGGTCGATATCTGGCATTTCCGGGTCGTCGGCGTGGGCGGAGAGGCTGGTCGACGGGCGCCGGGCCCGACGTCGCAGTTCGTCGCGCGCCTGGTTCGCGGCGATGGTGAACAACCACGATTTGAAGGAGCCGCCCCGGAACGTATCGATGCGCTGCCACGCGCGGATCAATGCCTCCTGCGTGGCATCCTCCGCCGCCTGTGGTGAGCCCAGCATCCGCAGCGTGAGGCCGTAGAGGGGATCCTGGAAGCGCACACCAGCTGGTTGAAGGCGGTCAAGTCGCCGCCGCGCGCGCGCTCCACCCACGCCTGAAGGGCGGCGTCCGGCTCGGCTGTCGCGGGGCGGGAGGTCGTCATCTGCGCACTCGGGGAAGGCGATCTGTCGGGTGGCGCCGTCGCCCTGCCGGCGGGCCGAGGTTAGCATGGGCCCCGCTTACGTCCTCCGACCATCGATGCGTACGGGGGCACCGAAGGACGATCGATGACGCTGGTTGGCGGCCTGGAACTGCTCGCGGCGGCGGAGCGCGGCGGCTACGCGGTGCCCGGTTTCAACGTCTCCAACGTGGAGATGGCACTCGCCGTGATCGACGCTGCTGAGGACCGGCGCGCGCCGATCTTCCTGCAGTTCAACCCGTCCAACCTGAAGCACATCGGTGGGATGGAAGTCGCCGCGTCGTTGGGGCGCACGCTCGCGGCGCGCGCCCTCGTGCCCGTCGCGCTCCACCTTGACCACGGCCCGGACTTGCCATTGCTGCGCCGCGCGATGCGGGAGGGCTTCACCTCGCTCATGTTCGATGGCTCCACGTACCCGATCGAGCGCAACCGCCGCGAGACGATGGAGGCGTACGCCGTCGCGCAGGAGGGCCGTCTCCCGCTGGAGGCCGAATTGGGCCACGTGGGCGGCCGTGAGCCGGGCGTGATCACCTCGGAGGCGGTCCTCACCGACCCGGAGGCGGCGGCGCGCTTCGTGCAGGAGACCCGAGTCGACTCGCTGGCCGTCTCCGTGGGCACCGCGCACGGTCTCGCCGGGCGGGTGGATGTCTTGCTCGTGCGGGAGATCCGCGCCGCCGTCCGAGGCCTGCCGCTGGTGCTGCACGGTGGCTCCGGTCTCACCCCTCGTGACCTCCGCGATGCGGTGCTGGCGGGCATTCGCAAGGTGAACATCTCCAGCGAGATCCACGCCGCATTCGCCTCGGCGATTGCGCAATCGACGGGCAGCGACCCGCGTCCCGCGCTGAACGCGGCCCGGGCAGCCGTGGCCACGGTCGCAGCGGAGCGCATCGACCTATTGGGAGCAGCGCGGCGAGCCTGATGTCCGGTGGGCCAGGTGCAGTCGGGCGCACACAACGTGTCGGAGTGCGCGCAGGGATGCCCCGCCTATACTCGATGGAATGCCCGACGAACCCGCTCAGACCGACACCGCGCCGGAGACGTTCGGCCCCGCAGCAGGCGGCCCCGCGACCGGCGAGGGTGCTTACGGTGACCGTGCGGCGAGCCACGACGCGGCTGGCGATCCCGGTTATGAGCCGTGGGATGGCGTGCCGGAGTTCCCGGCGCAGTCCCACCGCGGCCTCACCCAACTCGACCCGTGGGCGGAGCCGAAGGCCTGGTATCAGGTCATCTGGCCGTGGGGACTCTCCGGGCTCGCCGAGACGCTGGAGGTCATTGCCCTCGCGCTGGTGATGTTCGTGGGGGTGCGCTTCGTTGCCCACAACTACGTGGTCGATGGCGGCTCGATGCTGCCCACGTTCGAGGACGGCGAGTTCGTGATCGTGAACCGCCTCGCCTACCGCTCGTTCGACTTCTCCTGGGTGCCGGGCATGGACGGCCGCGTGTGGCAGCCCTTCGGCGACCCGCAACCCGGCGATGTCATCGTCTTCATGTACCAGCAGCAGCCGCGCGAACGTGACTTCATCAAGCGCGTGGTGGGCGTGCCCGGCCAGGTGGTGGAGGTTCGCGAAGGCCGCCTCTACGTGGACGGCGTGGCGCTCGACGAGCCGTACATCGAGGCGCCTCCGAACTACGCCTATCCACCCACGGCGGTGCCGCCGGGCCAGATCTTTGTGCTGGGCGACAACCGGAACAATTCCTTCGACTCGCACCTCTTCGGTCTCGTGGACCAGGAGGTGGTGGTGGGACGTGCGGACATTCGGTACTGGCCGCTGGGGCGCTTCTGGATGGTCGATCATCACCTCGGCGACGCCGTGGGTGCTGCGGCATCCCGGGCCGGGGAGGCGTTGGAAGGGGTGCTGGTGTGGCGGTAGACCCGGAAGTGATCCAGGCGCTGGAGGACGGCGGGGCGGTACTGAACGGCCACTTCCAGTTGAACTCTGGCCGGCACTCAGACCGCTACCTGGAGAAGTTCAATGTGCTCCAGTGGCCGCAGTACACCGAACTGATCTGTCGCAAGATCGCGGACTTCGGGCGCCCGCTGGCGCCTCGCACGGTCGCGGGGCCAACCACGGGCGGGATCATCCTGGCCTACGAGACCGGGCGGCTACTGGGCGTGCGCGGCATCTTCTGCGAGCGCGCGCCGGAGGGCGGTCGGTCGTTCCAGCGCGACTTCCACCTGGCGCCGGGTGAGCCAGTACTGGTGGTGGACGACGTGATGACCTCCGGCGAGTCCGTGTTCGACACGATCGATGCGGTGAAGAAGGCCGGCGGCAGCGTCGTCGGCGTCGCGGTGATGGTGGACCGCTCAGGCGGCAAGGTCTCGTTCGGCGACACGCCGTTCTTCCCCGCGACCGAGGTGCAGATGCAGACCTGGACCGCCGAGGAGTGCCCGCTCTGCCAGCAGGGCGTCCCGCTGAAGGTCACGTAGCCCTCGGTCTAGAGCGCCGGCACCACCAGCGGCGCGCCACCCTCCGGGTGCGCCAGCACGCGGACGTGCGGCCCGTACACAGCGCTGATGTGCTCCGCGGTGATCACACGCGATGCCGGCCCCTCCGCCATCAGGCGGCCGTGGTGCAGCAACATCAGCCGGTCGCAGTAGGCGGCGGCGTACGACAGGTCGTGGAGCACGACCAGCACACCGACCCCTTCCGTGGCGAGCCGGCGCAGCAGGCCCAGCACCTCGGCCTGCGCCTCCGCATCGAGGTTCGCCGTGGGCTCGTCCAGCAGCAGCAGACGCGGCTCCTGTGCCAGCGCCCGCGCGATGAACGCCCGCCGCCGCTCGCCGCCGGAGAGCGTGGCGAGCGGGCGGTCCGCGAACGCCTCGCACCCCGCGCGCACGATCGAGGCATCGGCGATCTGCTGATCGTGCGCCGACTCGCGCCCGAGCAGGCCGAGGTGCGGGAACCGCCCGAGCAGCGTCAGTTCACGCACCGTTATCGCGGGCGGTGCCTCCGGCAACTGCTGTACGACAGCCATCATCCGGAACAGGTCGCGCCGCGGGATCGCGCGCAGCGGGCGTCCAGAGACGGCCACTTCGCCCTCGGCTTTGCGGTCGCCGGTGATCGCGCGCAGCAGCGTGCTCTTGCCGGCGCCATTCGGCCCCACCAAGCCCAGCACCTCGCCCGGCATCAGCGTCAGCGAGACGCCATCCACCAACGCGCGCTCTCCGATGCGCACGCGGATGTCGCGCGCCTCCAGCAGCGGTGAACGGTCGAGCACCGGCGCGGCCATCAGCGTCGCCCCGTCACAGCGTCCAGATCCTTCGGCGTCGCATCAGGTAGAGGAAGAACGGCCCGCCGAGCATCGCCGTGACAATGCCCACGGGCACCTCCTGCGGCGCGATCACGGTGCGCGAGAACAGGTCGACGAGGATCAGGAACGAAGCGCCGACGAGCGCCGCCGCCAGCAGCGTCCGGCGGTAGTCCCGGCCGAAGATCATGCGGATCGCGTGCGGCACCACTAGCCCCACGAAGCCGATAGTGCCAGCCAGTGACACCGCCGTGGCCGCCATCAGCGACGCGCCGATCAGGACGATCACCTTCGTGCGGGCGACGTTCACCCCCAGGTGGCCCGCCTGCTCCTCGTCCAGTTGCAGCACGTTCAGCGCGCGGGCGTGGAGCGCGATCAGGATCGCGCCGATCGCGATGTACGGCGCGGCGAACATCACGCGCTGCCAGGAGGCGGTGTTGAAGCCGCCGAAGAGGAACTCGAAGATCGGCTGCGCACGCTGCCCGCCGGTGAGCAGCATGAACGAGGTGGCGCCGCTGCAGATCGCGGAGAGCGCGACGCCAGCGAGGATGAGCGATGGGTTGTCCACCACGGTGCCGCTCCGCGCCAGCAGGTAGACCGTGGTGACGGCCGCGGCAGCACCGATGAATGCGAACACCGGTACCCAGCCAAACCCCCACGAGTTCACCGGCAGCGGCGACATGATCGCGATCGCCGCACCCAGCGCCGCGCCGGAGGCCACGCCCAGCAGGAACGGGTCTGCGAGCGGGTTGCGGAACACCCCCTGGTATGCCGCGCCCGAGGTCGCCAGTGCCGCTCCCACCAGCCCCGCCGCGGCAACGCGCGGCAGGCGAATGTCGAAGACGATCCGTTCCCAGGAGGCGGGCGCGTCCACGCTCAGGCTCACCAGTGGCAGCCGATCGAGCAGCATCAGTACCGCCGTCCACGGCGGGATCGAGGCGACGCCCTGCGTCAGGGACAGCACGGCCACGGCGACCAGCGCCATCGCCGCCAGCGGGATCCCCGCCAGGGCGATGTTTGCGCGCCAGCCAGTGCTCGCCTGAGCGCGCGGCGCGACGCCAATGCCGAGGTCGCGGACGGACATCCCGTAGCCCTCGAGGCGGAGGAGACAGTAACGCCCCCGCTGGTGCGAGGGCGGCGAGGGCGAAACAGGCGCGGATCCCGCGCGTGCCTGCCGTCACCCGTCCTCGCGGGTTGACCAGTTGCAGATGCGCGGGCCGGTATCCTGGCTCCCCGCCGGGGCGGGTCACAGTTGCGGGACAGCGCCGGTTTCTCACCGAACTTCCCCGGTCACCGCGCGGTGACGAGCCGAGTTTAGCACCGGCGCTGCACAGGTAGAATGACGGCCCTTGCTCAGTCACGGAGCCGCTGCCTTGCCCCGATCGATGCGTCTCCTGCCCAGTCTTACGGCCCTCGTGCTTCTCGGCCTGCTGACCGCCTGCGGCGGGGAGCGCGCCTCACTCACCGTCGCCGCCGCCTCGGACCTCGCGCTCGCCTTCGATGACCTGACGCCGATGATTGAGCAGACGTGCGGGGTCGACCTCGTGGTGACGCTCGGCTCCTCAGGCCAACTGCGTGACCAGGTGCGCGCCGGCGCGCCCTACGACGTCTACCTCTCCGCCGATCGCGCCTACCCGCGCGAACTGGAGGCCGCCGGCGCGATCATCGCCGGCAGCACGCGGGACTACGGCATCGGGCGGTTGGCGCTCGATACCCGCGATGGCATCCCTGCCGTCGGGCACCTCGATGACCTGATTCACGCGGACGTTCGTCACGTCACCATCGCCAGCCCCGATCACGCCCCGTACGGCCGAGCCGCTCGGGAGGCGCTGGAGGCCGCCGGCGTGTGGGAGGCGATCCAGCCACGCCTCGTGATCGCGGAGAACATCCGGCAGGCGGCCGAGTACGTCCGCACCGGCAACGCGGATGCGGGGATCGTGGCGCTGTCCCTGCTCATCACTGGCGGTCGGGCGTACACGCTCATCGATGCGGACGCGCACGCCCCCATCGTGCAGTCGGGCGGGGTGGTGGCGCGGTCCGAGCAGCCGGAGGCGGCGGCGTGCGCGCTCGATGTCCTCACCGGCGACGTGGGCCAGGCGGTGCTTGCGCGCTTCGGCATTGAGCCGGCGCCTCGATGAGTGCGCTGCAGGCGGTCGACTGGTCGGTCTTTCGCATCTCGCTTCAGGTTGCGGTGCTGGCCACGCTGCTCTGCGTGGGGGTCGGAACCCCGCTCGCCTGGTGGATCGCGCGATCGCGGCCCGTGGTCAGCGGGGTGCTTTCGTCGCTCGCGCTGGTGCCGTTGGTGTTGCCACCGGTCTCGGTCGGCTACTACCTGCTCTATCTGTTCGGCCGGCAGAGCGGCTTCGGCGACTTCCTGATCGATGACCTCGGTCTGAGGATCGTCTTCTCCTGGTACGGCGCAGGGATCGCCGCGGCGGTGGTCGCGCTCCCGCTGTACGTGCGTACGGCGCAGGCCGGCTTCGAGCAGATCTCGCCGTCGTTGCTGGACGTGGCCGCGACGATGACCGCGCCTCGCACGCGCTTCCTGCGCGTGGTGCTGCCGCTGGCATGGCCGAGTCTTGCGGCGGCAACGCTGATCGCGCTCGCCCGCTCCGTCGGGGAGTTCGGTGCGACCGTGGTGGTGGCGGGTAGCATCCCCGGTTCCACGCGCACCGTGCCGGCCGCGATCTACGACGCCGTGCAGGGTGGCGACCACGCACTCGCGAACGCGCTCGCGCTGGTCACCGCGGCCGGTGGCCTCGTGATCCTCGTGGCGCTGACGGCGCTCCTGCGCCGCGCGAGGCGACCATGAGCGACTCATTGCTGCACGCGGACTTCCGCGTGGACCTCGGCGCGTTCGGCCTCGAGTTCGCCCAGGAGATGGGGCAGGAGACCGTCGTCATCTTCGGGCCGTCCGGCTCCGGCAAGAGCGTGGCATTGCGCGCGATCGCCGGCCTGCTCCGGCCGTCCGCGGGGCGCATCGAGATCGCCGGCCGTCCGGTCTTCGATGCGGCCGCGGGTCTCGATGTGCCACCGCACCAGCGGGACGCGGCGTGGGTGCCGCAGGACCTGGGCCTGTTCCCGCACCTGAGCGTGCTGGAGAACGTCCTGTTCGGCATGGCGGGTGACTCGGTCACTCGTCGCTCCCGGGCGCACGACCTCCTCGCGCTCACCGGCATCGAGGCGCTCGCCGACCGGCGACCGCGCACGATCTCGGGCGGCCAGGCGCAGCGCGTGGCGCTGGCCCGCGCGATCGCGCGTGAGCGGCCGCTGCTGCTGCTCGACGAGCCGTTCTCCGCGCTCGACGAGGTGATTCGCGACTCCCTCCGCGGCGAACTGCGACGCCTCTGCCGGGAACTCGGGCGAGGTGCGGTCTTTGTCACGCACGACCTGCGCGAGGCGTACCTGCTCGCTGACCGGCTCGTGGTGCTGGTGGATGGACACATCTTGCAGACGGGCCGGCCGGATGAGCCGTTCCTGCACCCGGCGGATCGCCGAGTGGCGGCGCTGATGGGGTTCCGCAACCTCTTCCGAGGTGAAGTGGTCGCCCTCGGCGCGGACTCCGTGGAGGTGCAGGTGGGGGCGCACCGCTGGCGCTCGGCAGTCGAGCCGGCCCGCTTCCGCGTCGGCGAGGCGGTCGATGTCGGCGTGCGGGCGGAGCGGGTGGCGATGCGGCGCAACGTGCCGGAAGAGTTGGGCCCGAACATGCTGCGGGCGACGCTGGTGCAGGACGACGGCTACGGCCTGAACCACCTCTTGCGATTCCGGCCCGAGGTACCCGGCCCGGAGATCGAGGTCGACCTGCCGGCGCGGCCCTATCGGGTGCTAGGGGTGACGGAAGGTGCCTCGTGGACGCTGGAGCTTGCGCCCGGCGATGTCCACCTGATGCCGGTGGTGGCGGACTAGCCTCGGACGCCGCCAGTTCGTGCGAGCAGGAACGTCTGGCACGCTTGGTAGAAGGCATCGTCCGGTGCGATGGCGAGCGCGGCATCGATGTCGGCGAGGGCCAGGCCCCAGCCGGTGGCCGGATCCAGCAGCACTTGCCCGAGCGCACGGGCCACGAAGGCCTCGTGCCGCGCGGGATCCAGGGCGAGCGCGCGGCTGGCGTAGTCGATGAGGTACTCGCCCATCAGCCCTTCCCAGCCCTCGGCCACGGTGCCTGCGACCAGGGGGCCTTCGGGGTCGAAGACGTCTGCTGGTGGCAGCGCGCGCATGAGCGCCACGATGGAGCCGTACTCACCGGCCAGCAGGTTCGTCACCACCGGCTGCGGAGGTGACCCCGCCTGCGCCAGACGCTCATCCGCCGTCCGCGTGACGACGCGGGCGGACCACTGCAGTTGCTCGTTCGCGGGTTCGAGGGCGAGCGCCTCCTGGATGATCCCTCGGGCCTCTCGCCACAGGTCGGCCTCTACGAGCCGCGCCGCGCGGGCCGTGAGGAATGCCACGGTGGTCTCACCCGGTTCCTCCTCCAGGGTGACCGTGGTGGGCTCCGCGTTCTCCCAGCGGTAGATCACCTCCGCGTGGGCGACGACGCCACAGGCGTAGCAGAAGACGTAAGGATCGTCTGCGTTGAGGATCACCTCGGGCAAGCCGTCGCCATCGAGGTCCTCGAGCGTCACCACGTCCGGGCTGGGGCTGAACCACCAGAGCGCGGTGGTCAGGGCGATGCCATCGAAGCGGAGCAGTTCAAAGGTGCCGCTGTGCGCGCCGGTGCCGCCCGTCACCGCTACCCAGAGGGGGAACCCGGACGGCCCCTTGACCGGGATCGCCTCCGCAGAGGCGTGCGTAGGTGTGGACTCCAGCACCAGCCTTGCGATCTCCACCCATGCGCCGTTCGAGCGCCGCTCGTAGATCCCGGCGACATGCTGGGCCTCGGGTAGTTCGTAGACGCCGGACCCCGTGGAGACAGCGAACCAGAGGTCGCGGTCTGTGCCCTCCAGGGGGAACGAGGACACGTCCAACTCCTCCAGGGCGCGCTCCATCTCGGCGGAAGTTGCCGCCGAGGTGAGCGATGAGAGCATCAGGTCGCGCAGTTCATCCGTCTGGTCGGGCGTGGGGGTCGGCGTGGCGGCAGTGGGGTCGCCTCCGGTGTTGTTGGGGGTCACCGAGGCCTCGGGCATCGCGGTCGGTGTCAGGGTCGCGCCGCTGCCGTTGCCACCGATGCCCGTGTCGTTGCGGCAGCCTGCCGCCAGCAGGACGGCGGCGCAGGCAAGGCCCATGAGGGCGGCAGTGGCCGGGGGGGTACTCATTCGCGATCTTCAATGATGGTCGCGTCCCGGGACAGGCGCTAGTGGCGCCTACCCGCCCGACTCCAGCCGACGCCGCTCGTCCTCCGTCAGCGGCGAGCCGCCGCGCAGCGTCCGCAGGCGGTCGATCCGGTCGCCCAGCGGTGGGTGGGTCGCCCAGAGGTTGCTCGCGCGGGCCTCGAACTTGCGGATCGGGTTCGCGAAGTACAGGTGCTGGGTCGACCGGTTCGCCACCTCCAGCACGTCCCGGTCGGCACCAATCTTCCAGAGCGCACCCTCGAGGCCCACCGGGTTGCGGGTGAGCTCCACCGCCGTGGCGTCCGCCAGGTACTCGCGCTGGCGGCTCACGGACAGCTGCACGAGGCGCGCGGCGATGGGCGCGAGGATCGCCAGGACGAGCGCGACCGCCATGAGAATCAGTTGGAGGCCACCGCTGCCGCCTCGGTCGCCGCCCCTGCGGCGCCCCATCCCCCAGAACGTGCTGCGGAGGAACAGATCCGCGACCAGCGCGGTACCGCCCACCAGCACCCCGACCAGCAGCATGAAGCGGATGTCCAGGTTCCGGACGTGCCCCAGTTCGTGGGCAATGACGCCCTGCAACTCCTCGCGGTCCAACTTCTCGAGCAGTCCCGTGGTCACGGCGATCGAGGCATGCTTCGGACTCCGCCCGGTGGCGAAGGCGTTGGGGGCGCTGTCATGGATGAGGTAAACGGCCGGCATCGGGATGCCAGCGGAGAGCGAAAGTTCCCGCACCACGTTCAGCAATTGCGGGTGCGTGGTCTCCTCGGCGGGGCGGGCACGGCTAGCCGCGAGCACCATCTTCGCGCCGCCGAAGTATGCGCTGAGCGACATCACCACCGCGATGATGACCGCGATCACGGTGAAGCCGAGGCCACCGAAGGGGTCGCCGGTGGTGCCGTACCCCGCGGCGAAGCCGAACGCACCGAGCAAGACGGCTACGCTCATCAGCAGCAGGAACGACTTCATTCGGTTCGCCCGTTGCTGCGCAAAGAACGTGTTGCTGGTCATCACGGCGGGGGGAACCTCAGTTCGTATCGAGTGCAGGGCCGGAGGTGGCTCTCCCCTGATCGTACCGTCCGGGCTCGGTCAGGACTGGCGCCCTACCGGAAGGCGTCACTGCCCTCGGCCACGCAGGTCTTCAATCATCACGCCGGTACACGCCACGAGGATGACGACGCCCACAGCCAGCGCCACCACGACCGGTACGCGCAGGAAGACCAGCACGGCCGAGATGATCGATCCCGTCCCGGCGAAGATCAACACCGCTCCGGGCTCCGTGAAGGGGCGGCGGCGTAGCCCGCCACCACCGCGAGGACGCCAAAGGCCAGCAACACCTGTCCCCGGAAGCGTCGATTGTGATCCTGCATCGGCGTGATGGTACGCTCGCGCACACGACAGATTCCTCTCCCCGAGGACACCCGAGGGCTCACGTTGGTACTCAGTGACCGCTCGATCCGCGAGGCGCTGGAGAGTGGCCGGCTCGTGATCGAGCCGCTTGGCGACAACGCCGTCCAGCCCGCTTCGCTTGATATCCGACTGGATCGGTATTTCCGCGTCTTCCGAAACCACCGCCAGGCCTACATCGATATCCGCGAGGAGATTCCCGACCTCACCGAGCAGGAGGAGGTCGCGGACGACGAGCCGTTTGTCCTGCACCCCGGCGAGTTCGTGCTGGGCTCCACCGTGGAGCGCGTGAAACTCGCGAACGACATCGTCGCGCGGGTGGAGGGCAAGTCCTCGCTGGGCCGCCTCGGCCTGCTCGTGCACGCCACGGCGGGGTTTGTCGATCCCGGGTGGGACGGGCAACTGACGATGGAACTGTCGAACGTCTCGACTCTGCCGATTCGCCTCTACTACGGGATGAAGATCGGCCAGCTCTCCTTCCAGAACCTGACCACCCCGGCGGACCGGCCGTACGGCCATCCTGAACTGCGCTCGCGCTACCAGGGCCAGACCCGTCCCACCGCCAGCCGGATCTATCGCGATTACCAGTCCGGTTCCTGATCGGACGGGAGGCGCGTACGTGCCCTCCGATTTCATGCAAGCGGCTCTCGAGCAG
>JAQCKI010000067.1 GCA_027592645.1 Chloroflexota bacterium
GCTGTCCGCCGAGGTGGCCACTCTGAAGCGCTCGCTCGAAGAGCAGCGCGGCCTGCTGCATGAGGTCCGCGCGGGCATGGGTGTGCTGGCCGAGCACATGGGGCGCGTCAGTGGCGGCCCCGGCTCACGCCTCGGCATCTTCGTGGATGTGCCGAACCTGATCTACGGGTGGGAAGGCAACGGCAACGTCCACATGGGGCGGCTGCTCGACCTGATCCGCTCCGGGCGCGAACTGATCCGCGCCACGGCGTACTCGCCGGTCTCGGACGACCCGCGCGAGCCGGTGGAGCAGCAGCGCTTCGTCGCGCCGTTCGTCCCGTACGAGTACCGCATCGTCACGAAGCCGCTGAAGCGCTTCGCGGACGGATCGATCAAGGGCAACTTCGACGTCGAGATGGCGATCGACATGATCCTGATGGCCGACCGTGTGGACATCATGGCGATCGTCTCAGGCGACGCCGACTTTGCGCGCGCCGTTGAGGCGGTGCAGCAGAAGGGCGTACGCGTGGAGGTAGTCGCGTTCGGCGGCAGCACCTCCGTGGAGATGCGCGCATTGGCCGACCACTACCTGGAGTTGAACTCCGTGGCCGACCGGATCATCGTCTAAGGACGCTTCTTGGGGTCGTCGCCGCCCGGCTCCAGCCACGGGGCCGCGCTGCGGCGGCCTCGATGGGCGCTACCGCCGCCCGTGCTCCCGCTGCCGGCAATCGCCTCGCCCGAGGTGATTGCGGCCACGAACGCGCCACCGAGCAGCCCCATCCCGAGGCCGAACACCCAGCCGATCACGGCAGGCGACGTATTCAGTACAACGTCGCCAACGACCACGCCGATCACCATGCCTGCCACCACGATCAGGTGATGCGGCCGCAGTTTCACCCGTACAACTCGCGCAGGTCGAACATCGGGCCGTCGTGGCAGACGAGGCGCACGCCGCCCTTGCGCGGGAACACCGCGCACGAATAGCAGATGCCCAGGCCGCAGGCCATGCGAGCCTCCAGCAGGCCCTGCACGGGCTTGTTGAGGCCCGTGTCCACCTGCACGCGGTAGAGCGCCTCGAACATCGCGTCCGGGCCACAGGCGAAGGCCTGGTCGCACCAGGAGAGCAGCCGCCCGAACGGTGCGGTGAGCCGCCCGGTCTCGCCCAGCGAACCGTCTTCCGTCGTCACGACCAGTTCAACCTCCGGGCGCAGCAGTTCGCGCGGAAAGATCTGCGCCGCCGACCGCCCGCCGAGGAGCAGCGTCACCTCGCGCCCCTGGGCGACGAGGATGTCCGAGAGCCAGACAAGCGGTGCGCTCCCGATGCCGCCGCCGACCAGCAGCATGTGCTGGACGCGATCGCGCGGCTCGAAGCCGCGGCCCAGCGGCCCGACCATCCGCACGCGGTCGCCCTGGTGGCGGCGCGAGAGCCAGTCCGTACCGCGCCCGATGACGTCGTACAGCAGGGCGAACTCTGGCCCGTCGACGCCATCGCGCACTCGATGCACGGAGAGGGCGCGGCCGAGCAGCGGATCCCAGGTCTCGCCCCACGACTCGCTGGCGTAGGCCATCACGAACTGGCCCGGGGTGACACCCTGGAAATGCTCCGGCTGGCGGAACCACGCGATGTGCGTGTTGCCGTAGAGACGTGCGCCCTCGGTCAGTTCTGCCTCGAACGACTTCACGCCCGCGCTCCCGCTCCCAGCAGCAGCCCGCCGACCTCGTCCAGGCGCTTCACCACGTGCGTGGCGCCGCGCGTGCGCAGGTCAGCGGCGGTGCGCGACCCGGTGATCCCGATGGTCATCGCCAGCCCCGCGGCGCGCCCGCAGCGCATATCGAACTCAGTATCGCCCACCAGTACCGCCTCGGCCGGCGGCACGCCCAGCGTCCGCAGCACGTGCAGCGCGGCCTCCGGGTGCGGCTTCGGCTCGGAGGTCTCGCGACCGGCGACGTAGGAGAACAGGTCGGTCCAGCCCATGATCTCCAGCATCAGGTGCCCACCGGCCTCCACCTTGTTCGTTACCACGCCCAGCGTGAGACCGGCAGCGTGGAGGCCGCGCACCAGTACATCCGCTCCGGCACGTGCCGGCGTCTGACTGATGAACTCATGGTGGTAGATGCGCAGATAGTCCGCGTTGATCACCTCGGCGGTCGCGTCGTCGACATGCGCCAGGTCGCGCGCCATCACGTTCATGGGCGGGCCGATGAACGGGACGATGTCCCGCGGCGCCACCTGGTGGCCGTGCATCGCCAGCGCCTTCGACATGGCCTCCGCGATCGTCGGGAGCGAATCGACGAGCGTGCCGTCGAGGTCGAAGAGCGCAGCACGGACCGTTCGCCCACTGTGGATCATGGGCGCACACCGTCGCGATACTCGAGCAGCGGGCGCACCTCGTAGGCGTCCGGGTGGGCCAGCGCCTGGATCGCCGCGCGTGCGGTATCGATCGAGGTGAAGCAGGGGATGCGCATCTCGGTGGCGTTGCGGCGGATGTGGAAGCCGTCCCGCTGCACCGCGGCGCGACCACCCTCGACGGTGTTGATGACGGCCTTCACCGTACCCGCGCGGATCACGTCCACCACGTTCGGGTGGCCCTCGTTCAGTCGCTTCGTCACCATCTCCACGGGGATCCCGAGGCCTTCGATCAGCGCCGCTGTGCCTTCGGTGGCGTAGAGGCGGCAGCCCGCCTCGTGCAGGTCGCGGATCATCGCGACGGCCTCCGCCTTCGACTGGTTCGAGAGCGAGAGCAGGAACGGCGTCCCGGCAGTCACATGGAGCCCAGAGGCGATGAGCGCCTTGCGGACGGCGGCACCGAACGTGTAGTCCACGCCCATCACCTCGCCGGTCGACTTCATCTCCGGCCCGAGGAACGTGTCCACATCGACCAGTTTTGACATCGAGAAAACCGGCGCCTTCACGGCGACCAGGTTCCGCTCCGGCCACAGTCCGGCCGAGTAGCCCTGCTCCAGCAGGGAGCGGCCGAGCATGATGTTCACGGCGAGGTCCACCATCGGCACGCCGGTCACCTTCGAGAGGAACGGGACGGTGCGCGACGAGCGCGGGTTCACCTCGATGACGAAGACACCGGGGCCGTTGGGCGCGGCGGCGGGAGCGATCACGAACTGCACGTTCATCAGCCCGCGCACCTGCAGCGCCAGCGCCATGCGCGTGGTGTAGTCCACGATGGCGTCACGCTGCTCCGGCGTCAGTCGCTGCGGCGGGTACA
Organism: Chloroflexota bacterium; assembly: GCA_027592645.1. Taxonomy (GTDB): domain Bacteria; phylum Chloroflexota; class Dehalococcoidia; order UBA2979; family UBA2979; genus W-Chloroflexi-9. The sequence continues at coordinate 3,201 of JAQCKI010000067.1, forward strand.
CCGCCATCGAGTCGCCCGAGTGCACGCCCGCACGTTCGATGTGCTCCATGATGCCGGGAATGAGCACCGTCACGCCGTCGCAGATCGCGTCCACTTCGACCTCGGGGCCCACGAGGTACTTGTCGATCAGCACCGCGCCGGTATTCTCCGCGAGCGCCGCGCCGAAGAAGCGGACGAGTTCGTTCGCGTCCTGCACCACCTCCATCGCGCGGCCGCCGAGGACGTAGGACGGGCGCACGAGCACCGGGTAGCCAATGGCGTCGGCGGTGCTCAGCGCCTCTTCCAGCGTGTGGACGGCAGCACCGGGCGGCTGCGGGATGTCGAGTTCCGCGAGGATCTGGCCGAAGCGTCCGCGATCCTCAGCGAGGTCGATGCTGTCCGCCGAGGAGCCCGCGATGGGCAGCGCCGCGTTGTTGAGCGGTTTCGCCATGTTGATCGCGGTCTGCCCGCCGAACTGCACGATCGTCCGAGGTGCCTCGCCGGAGTCGCCCGCCTCGTTCTCCAGGAGATCGCGCACGGACTCTTCGTCGAGCGGCTCGAAGTAGAGGCGGTCGGACGTGTCGTAGTCGGTCGAGACGGTCTCCGGGTTGGAGTTCGCCATGATCGATTCGATGCCGGCGTGCTGGAGCGCCCGTGCGGCGCGGACGGAGCAGTAGTCGAACTCGATCCCCTGGCCGATACGGATCGGCCCGGAGCCCAGCACCAGTACGGACTCCCGCGACGTCGGTGGCGCTTCGTTCTCGTCCTCGTAGGTGGAGTAGAAGTACGGCGTCACCGCGTCGAACTCAGCGGCGCAGGTGTCCACCATCTTGTAGACCGGGCGGATGTCCCACTCTTCACGCAGTGCGCGTACCTGATCCGGCAGGCGGTCGGCGAGCGTCGCGATGTCGCGGTCGGCGAAGCCGAGGCGCTTCGCCTCGCGCAGCAGCAGCGGCGTCAGGTCTTGCGCCAGCAGTGTGCGCTCCATCTCCACGATCCGCGCGAGGCGTTCCACAAACCACGGGTCGATGCCGGAGCGGCCCGAGATCTCCTCGAGCGGCACGTGGCGACGGATCGAGGCCAGCACGGCCCAGATGCGCTCGTCGGTGGCGTCCAGCGGGGGCACCGCCGGCCAGTCAGAGCGCTCCCAGAGGATGGTGCGTGAGCCGAACTCCAGCGAGCGGATCGCCTTCTGCAGCGCACCCTCGAAGGTGCGGTCGATCGCCATCACCTCGCCGGTCGCCTTCATCTGCGTGCCGAGCGTGCGGTCGCCGCCGGCGAACTTGTCGAAGGGCCAGCGCGGGATCTTCACCACGACGTAGTCCAGCGCCGGCTCGAACGCGGCGGTGGTGCGCCGCGTGACGGCGTTCTCCACCTCGTGCAGCCGCTTGCCGACGGCGATCTTGGCGGCGACGCGTGCGATCGGGTAGCCGGTCGCCTTCGACGCCAACGCCGAGGAGCGCGAGACGCGCGGGTTGACCTCGATGACGTGGTACGGGAGGCAGTCCGCCGTGTCGGACTCGGCCCAGCCGACCACGTCTGGCCGAGGCGCGAGCGCGAACTGGACGTTGCAGCCGCCCTCGATGCCCAGCGCGCGGATGATCTTCAGGGCGCTGTTGCGGAGCATGTGGTATTCGCGGTCGGACAGCGTCTGCGACGGCGCCACGACGATGGAGTCACCGGTGTGGACGCCCATGGGGTCCAGGTTCTCCATGTTGCAGATCGTGATGCAGGTATCGTTCCCGTCCCGCATCACCTCGTACTCGAGCTCTTTCCACCCGAGCAATGACTGCTCCACGAGCACCTGTGAGATCGGCGAGGCGTCCAGCCCGTTCTTCATGATCCGCTCGTATTCCTCGAGCGAATGGGCGATACCGCCACCGGTGCCGCCGAGCGTGTACGCGGGCCGGACGACGGCCGGCAGGCCGACGATATCGAGCGCAGCCTGCGCCGCCTCCCACGATTCGACGATGACACTGACTGGGGTCGGTTCGCCGATGTCGGTGAGCAACTGGCGGAAGAGCTCACGGTCCTCGGCGAGTTTGATCGTGCGGATGCTGCTGCCCAGCAGGCGGACGTTGTACTTGCCCAGGATGCCGGCCTCGTGCAGTTCGACCGCGAGGTTCAGGCCGGTCTGGCCGCCGAGCGTAGGGAGCAGAGCGTCAGGGCGTTCGCGCGCGATGATGCGCTCCAGCACCTCGACCGTGAGCGGCTCGATGTAGGTGACATCCGCCACCTCTTCGTCCGTCATGATCGTGGCCGGGTTGGAGTTCACGAGGATCGATCGGATCCCCTCTTCGCGCATCGCCTTGCACGCCTGCGTCCCGGCGTAATCGAACTCGGCGGCCTGCCCGATGATGATCGGGCCGCTTCCGATGATCAGGACGGAGGCGGGCTTCGGTGGGCGCAAAGAGTCCGCCGTCGCCGAGGCGGCGGCGGTGGTGGCATTGTCCGTGCTCAGTTGTGGTACCCCCCACGGTGTGCCGCGCCCAGCATCGGGATCTCCGCGACGACGTCCAGGTCTTCGAAGTGGCTGTGCGGCTGGATCGGCAGGCGCGCCAGCTTGAGATGCGTCAGTGCCACCTCGCCGAGTACCAGGTTCCGGTACGGCTCGAGCGCTTCGATCACGCTCTCGCGGCTGCCGCGGCCGGTGAAGAAGCCGAACTCCACGCGCGGCATGTAGGTGTCACCCTGCGGCGTGATCAGCGGGTCAGTCTTCAGCACCTCGAACACCTTCGGAACGCCGAGTTTCGCCTGGCGGCGCGCCTCGCGGAACGAGCCGCCGTCGTCGACGCCCAGGTAGAGGCGCTCGCCGTCGACCACGGAGACGCCCTCCAGGCGCACCGTGAACGGCTCCACGCGGCGCAGACGAGGGGCGGCGTTCACGTAGAACGTCTCCACCTGCGACCACATGATGTCCGTGGACATCAGGAAACCGGCGCGCACCCAGGAGGCATGCAGCCACGGAATCGGGGCCACTTCCACCTCGGGCATCTCGCGCAACTTCTCCAGCAGCGGCGCCAGCGCCTCGAAGGCGGCCGGCGACTCCAGGCCCAGCGGCTGGATGAACTCCACCGGGACGCGCCAGCCGAAGGAGATGGCGTCCCAATGCGCCCAGTAGTCAGGCAGCGGGTCGCGGGAGGTCGCGAAGGCGTTCCACTCGCGCTCACGCTGCTCGCGGTAGGCCTCGGTGATGGCGGTGGTGTCGGTCGTCGGCATCAGGCGTCCCCTCCGCGGTCGCTGTCCTGGTAGATCGGCAGTTCAAAACTCGAGCCGGGGTTCGTCAGCGGTACGAGGGCGCCGACCGAGGAGAGGTACGAGAGCGCCGGTTCGTTGTTGGCGGGCAGGCGGCCCTTGATGCGTCGGTAGCCACGCTCACGAGCAAACGCCATGCAGGCCTCCGCCAACATCGAGCCGTGGCCCTGGCGGCGGTTGAGTGCGCGCACGTAGGCACCGAATGAGACCGCATCCGGCTCGTCCGAGGCGAAGTCGACCGTGCCGAACGCCAGAATGTGGGCGCGATCCTCGACGACAAAGAACGCGCCGTCTTCGCCCTGGCGGTCCATCCACTGCTCGATCTCGGTGGTGCTCCACTCACGCTGGAAGCCGCCGTGGCCCTCCTCGTGCACGAGTTCTTTGATGATCTCAGCGATCTGCGGGGCATCAGCCTTGGTGGCCTTCCGGACGATTCCAGGCATCTCTGTCTCCGTATCCCTAGCGTCCACCGCGCGAGGACTCGCGCAAGGTTCGCACGCTTGTCATGAACCGGTCGAACAAGAACTCTGTGTCGTTCGGGCCGGGTGATGCTTCCGAGTGATATTGAATCGTAAACACCGGCTCCGAGGTGTGCTGGAGCCCCTCCACGGTCCCGTCATTCAGGTGCAACTGCGTCACCTGGACGGCCGCATCGAGGTGATCCCCATCGACCGCAAATCCGTGGTTCTGAGAGGTGATGTACACCTTACCGGTGATCTCGTCGCGTACCGGGTGGTTGGCGCCTCGGTGCCCGAACTTCAACTTGTAACTGCTGGCGCCGAAGACCCGACCGATCACCTGGTGGCCCAGGCAGATGCCCATGATCGGCGTCCGCCCGATCAGGCCACGGGTGGCCTCGGTGACGTGATCCAGGAGCATCGGGTCGCCCGGGCCGGGGGAGAGCAGTACGCCATCCGGCCGCAGCGAGAGAATCGTCTCCGCATCGGTGGTGTGGGGGACCGCGGTCACCTGGCAGCCGCGCTGCCGCAGCAGCCGCATGATGTTGCGCTTCACGCCAAGGTCGAGCACCACGATGTGGGGCGGCGGCGAGCCATCCGATTGTGGAGCCAGCAGGCGGTTCGGCTCCTCGAAGTCGTAGGCCGCGTCGGTGGAGACCTCAGCGACATAATCCAACGTCGCGTAGTCCGGCATCGCCTGCAGTCGGGCCAGGGCCTGCTCCGCGGTCTCATCGCGGGTGATCGTCCCCATCACCACGCCGCGTGAGCGCAGGTGACGGGTGAGGGCGCGCGTGTCCACCTCGGCGATGCCGGGGATGCCGCGGCGCTCCAGGTAGGCGTGCAGCGTCTCGATCGAGCGCCAGTGCGAGGGCAGGTCGGTCATCTCGCGCACCACGAAGCCGCGCACCTGGATCGTGGCGCTCTCCTCCATGGAGGCATTGGTGCCGTAGTTCCCCTGGAGGGGGAACGTCATCGTCAGGATCTGGCCGCGGAAGGAGGGATCCGTCAGCGCCTCCTGGTACCCGGTCATGGAGGTGCTGAACACCACCTCGCCGTCCGAGTGCCCGGCCGCGCCAACGCCCACACCGGCGAACACCCGCCCGTCCGCCAGGACGAGCAGCGCCGGTGGCCGCTCCGAGGTGTGCAACAGGCTCACGCAGTCCCCTTCAATCCGTCTGAATTCACGACGCTCAGCGCCGCGCTAGTACGCCCCCACGCGGTCGGTCTCGAAAACCACCGCGCCGCCGTAGATGGTCGCCAGCACGCGGCCGCGCAGCGTGCGCCCGCCCAGCGGCGTGTTCTTGCCCTTGGACGCGAAGCTCTCGGGCTCCACCGTCCACTCTGCGTTAGGGTCCAGGATCGCCACGTCCGCCGGCGCACCGGGTGCCAGCGTGCCGAGGCCCGCGATGCCCGTGCGCTCGTCCAGGCGCCAGGCGCGCACCGGACCGATGGTCATGCGCTCGATCAGCACCGGCAGCGAGATCAGGCCCTCGTGCACCAGCCGCATGCTGAGGCCAAAGGAGGTCTCCAGCATCGTCAGGCCCGGCGCTGCGAAGGCGAACTCGATTTCCTTGTCGCTCACGGCGTGGGGCGCGTGGTCGGTGGCGATGGCATCGATCACGCCATCGCGGAGCGCCTCGGCGAGTGCGACCAGGTCGGCCTCCTCCCGCAGGGGCGGATTCACCTTGGCGAGCGTGTTGTAGCGGATGTGCCGGTAGTCATCGCCGAAGGCGACCTCCTCGTGCGTCAGCGTCAGATGGTGAGGCGTGACCTCGGCGGTCACGTGCGCGCCTCGGGCGCGGGCGGCCGCGACGAGCGCGACCGAACCGGCCGTGGAGATGTGACAGATGTGCAGGTGCGCGCCGGACAACTCGGCCAGCGCGATATCTCGCGCCACCAGCGTCTCTTCCGCGCTCGCCGGGCGGCCCCGCAGGCCGAGGCGGGTTGCCACCCAGCCTTCGTGCATCTGGCCGTCGCGCACCAGGCTGGGGTCTTCGCAGTGCTGCGCCACTGGCAGGCCGAAGGCGGTCGAGTAGGCGAGCGCGTGGCGCATCAGGCTCGGGTCGGCGACGGCGTCACCATCGTCCGAAATCGCGACCACGCCGGCCTCGATCAGTTCGTTCTGCGGCGCCAGTTCTTTGCCCAGCCGGCCGATGGTGATGCAACCGATCGGCAGCACTCGCACTCGGCCGGAGGACTCCGCCTCGCGCAGCACGCTCTCCACGGCGGAGCGACTGTCCAGCGCGGGCGAGGTGTTCGGCATCGCGCAGACCGTGGTGTAGCCACCCCGCGCCGCCGCCGCCGTACCGGTGGCGATGGTCTCCTTGTACTCGAAGCCCGGCTCACGGAGGTGCGTGTGGAGGTCCACGAACCCCGGCGTCACGATCATCCCGGTCGCGTCGATCCGTTCCGCCTCCACGACCATGTCGCCTTCGTTCGGGCCGACGCGCGCGATGCGGCCATCGACGATGACGACATCGGCGATGCCGTCCCGCCCGAGGGCGGGGTCAATCACCCGCCCGTTGTGAATCGCCAGCGTGGGCATCAGCGCGCCTCCCCGGTCGGGTCGCCCGACAGGCCGGAGCCGCCGGAAAGCAGGTAGAGCAGCGCCATCCGCACGGCGACGCCGTTGGTGACCTGCTCTTCGATGATCGAGTGACGGCCCGCCGCGACCGAGGCGGCGATCTCCACGCCCTCGTTCTTCGGGCCGGGGTGCATCAGGAGGTGGTTCGGCTTGGCGCGCGAGAGGCGCTCGGCGGTCACCTGGTAGAGGCGCGAGTACTCGCGCAGTGAGGGCAGCAGGCCGCCCTGCTGGCGCTCGCTCTGGAGCCGTAGGGCCATCACCACGTCCGCGCCTTCGATCGCGCGGTCGATGTCGGTCTCGATGGTGACCGGCGGCAGGGCCGACTCGGCATGCGCGGGGCGGTCGCTGGCCTTCAGGCCGCGCGGGAGCAGCGTGGGCGGGCCGCACACCACGACCTCCGCGCCGAGCGCCGTCAGTCCCCACATGTCGGAGCGAGCGACGCGCGAGTGGGCGATATCGCCCACCATCACCACGCGCTTGCCCCGCAGGTCGCCGATGCGGCTTCGAATCGTGTAGAGATCCAGCAGCGCCTGCGTCGGATGCGCGTGGGCACCATCGCCGGCGTTGATGATCGAGGCGTCCGTGTGCTCGGCGGCCAGGTAGGGCGCGCCTGAGAGCGAGTGGCGCATCACGATGGCATCGGCACGCATCGCGCGGAGCGTGCGCACCGTGTCGATGAGGGACTCGCCCTTCACCACGGACGAGGTCGTGGAGTTCACGCTAATCACGTCAGCGCCCAGCACCTTGCCCGCCAGTTCGAACGAGGCGCGCGTCCGGGTGGAGGGTTCATAGAACAGGTTCACGATGGTGTAGCCACGCAGGGCCGGGACGCGCGCGATACGGCGGTCGAGCACCTCGCGCATCCGGTCGGCTAGGTTCAGCACCATCTCGATCTCGGGCAGCGCGAAGTCGTCCAGATCCAGGACGTGGTGGTGATTCCAGACCCCACCACGGACGCCGAGTGGCGCCCCTGCTTCTCCCGAGGCGGGTGGGTTGTTCGCCGTGGTCGTCATACCTCGACCCTCCCGGGGACGACCACGACAGCGTCGCGGCCGTCTTCCTCCTCCAGCAGGACACGCACGTTGTCCACGCGCGCGGTGGGGATGTTCTTGCCGACCATGTCGGCGCGAATGGGAAGTTCTCGGTGGCCGCGGTCGACCAGCACTGCCAGCCGGATGGCGCGCGGGCGGCCGTAGTCGTTCAGCGCGTCCATCGCCGCCCGCACGGAGCGGCCGGTCATCAGCACGTCGTCGACCAGTACCACGATGCGACCATCGATGTCCGGGATCTCAGAGGGCAGGGGCGACGCGTTGAGGCCGCGCTGCGCCAGGTCGTCGCGGTGGAGGGTGATGTCGATGGCACCGAGGGGCGGCCGAACGCCTTCGAACTCCTCGATCTGCTCGGCCAGCCGGCGCGCCAGCACAGCGCCGCCGCTCTGGATGCCGACGAGCACCAGGTCGGTCGTGCCCTGGTTCGCCTCCACGATCTCGTGGGCGAGCCGGCGCAGCGTCCGGCGGACGCCGTCCTGATCGAGAATCGGTGCGGCGTTACCCATGACGGGCGACCTCCGCATCGGGGACATAAAACAAACTCCCCGGGACTGGGGAGGGAACGACGATCCGAAGCCGGGGTGTGTGAAGGCGTACGCGACTGAGCGCGAGCGGCATGGTGGCGTTCCTTCCCGGCCTCACAGGACCGAGTTAAAGACAACGCGAAGCGCGTTCCACTTAGGATACGCCGATGCTGATGATTCGCTCAAGTACCTGAGTGATACGAGTTGTGATGCGGGGGAGATTCGCCCGGACTCAGGCGTCGCCGCTCCCGGACTGGCCGCGCTGTTCCCGCAGGAACCGCTCGAGTTCGTCCACCATCGAGGCGGCGTCGGGCAGTTCGGCACCGGCGTCGGCGGCCTCGTCGATTTCGTCGCGCAGGTCGTCGTCGATGATCTCGCCTTCTTCATCGTCGTCGTCGTCATCGTCCTGGACGCGTCGCGCGTACTCGGCGACTTCCGGGTTCGTCTCGATGTCGGCGGCCACCTGCGCCTCGAAGCGGGCGGCGAAGACTTCCAGGTCGTGGAGGGTGAGGCCAAAGTCCAGTCCGGCGTTGATCCGCTCCAGCAGCGCGAGCGTCCCCTTCGGGTTTGGCGAGCGCTGGATGTAGAACGGAATGTTGGCCCACATGGACGCCATCGGGATCCCGGCCTCGCGCACCGCCTGCGAGAGGATGCCGACGATGCCGGTGGGGCCCTGGTAGGTGGACCGGCTGCGCTCGTCCAGGCTGAGCATCCGCGCGAGTTCCGGGTCGGTCGAGGAGCCGCTGACGCGTACCGCCTTGGCGTGGCTCGCCTCCGACAGCAGCGCACCGAGAATGACCACTCCGGAGACGTCGAACGTCCGGCAGACCTCCAGCACGGTCTCCACGTAGGTGCGCCACGCCAGGTGGGGCTCCACGCCCTGCATCAGGATCACATCGCGGTCGAGGTGGTCGACGCGCTTGGCGGAGAAGGTGTTCGGCGGCCACTCGATGATGCGCTCGCCATCGCGGAGGCGAACCTGCGGGCGCATCTGTGTGAAGTCGTAAAAGTTCTCGGGGTCGAGTTCGGCGATCGTCTCGCACCGCCAGCGGCGGTGGATGAAACGCACGGCGCTGCTGGCGGCCTCGCCGGCGTCGTTCCAGCCCGCGAAGCCCGCAATGAGCAGGGGGCGGCGCAGCGATGGGTGCTGGGTGATGCGTAGATCGCTCACGGCGTCAGGTACCTTCCCGGTGACCAGTCGCAGGATACGACCTGTAAGCCTTGATGCGGCAAGAGGGCCCCTACCCGCCGATGACCCGATCACCGCCGCCGGAGCTGGGACGGTCGCTCGCGGCCTGCCGGCAGGCGCTCGCCGCTCGATCTGCGTGCCGGTTAGTCGAAGTAGGTGATCTCGGACACGAACACTTCCTTGCGTGCCGCGAGACTGCCGCCGTGGCCGGCCCGGTAGCTGCCGGAGGTCGGAGCGACATCGCCATAGTCGCGCCCGACAGCGACGCTCAGGTACGTCAGGTCGCCCGCACAGCCGTGCGTGGGGTCCAGCGGCCAGCCTTCCGCGCTGTCCGAGCCGTCTGCCGCTGGCAGGAGCACCTCAACCCATGCGTGGGTACCACCTTCGCCCAGTTGGTGTCCGGAGACGTACAGCGCGGGCAGCCCCAGGAGGCGGCAGATCGAGATCATGACGTGCGCGTAGTCCTGGCAGACACCACCGCCGATCGCAAGCGCTTCGGCAGCGTGACCTGCCCCCGGTATTCATACCACCTGGAGAGTTAGTGTTTCGTCCCTGAGCAGCGGTGCCCC
>JAQCKI010000068.1 GCA_027592645.1 Chloroflexota bacterium
TGAAAAAGAAATCTGGGGGCGCGTGGGGGGAAGTGTTGCCAGGCGGGCGGCAGAATGGTAGATTCTGGAGTGTTGTGGGGGGTAATGGGACGCAACCCCCATCCCCACAAGAGGCGAATCGAAGGTGGCGGGTGTGTTCTTCTTCGGCACCTTCGAGCACTCCATCGACGAACGCGGCCGGGTAGCAATCCCCGCCCGCTACCGGCACGCGTTCGTCGATGGGGGAGTCCTCCGCGTCGGTCCCGAGGGGGCCGTCGAGATGTACACCCCGGCCACATTCGATGAAGAAGTAGAACGCCGGCTCGGCAGCGAGAACGGCAACCGCAGCGTGGACGCGCGGCGCATTCGGCGTGGCTTCCTCTCTGATGCCTACGCCGTGGAGCTCGATAAGCAGGGCCGCATCCTGATCCCGCCCCAGGTGCGCGCCGAGAGCGACGTGTCCGGCCGAATATTGATCATCGGCTGTGGCGATTACCTGGAAATATGGCATCCTGAGAAGTGGGCGGGAGAACGCGAGGCGCTTGTACAAAGCGCCGAGGGCAGCGCATGACCCGCCCCGACCCCCGGCACGCCCCTGTGATGCTGCGCGAAGCCGTGGAAGGTCTGGCCGTCCACGCGGGTGGTCGTTATGTCGATGCCACGGTCGGCCTCGGTGGCCACGCGAGCGCGACGATCGCCGCGGCGCAGCCCGGCGGACGCCTTCTGGGCATCGACCGTGACCCGCAGGCCCTCGCCATCGCCTCGGAACGCCTCGCCCCGTTCGGGGACGCCGTGCTGCTCGTGCGTGGCGGCTTCGAGGAGATCGCCACGGTCTGCGAAGCCCACGGCTTCGCGCCGGTGGACGGCATCCTGTTCGACCTGGGCGTCTCCTCCCTGCAACTGGACCAGGCCGGGCGCGGTTTCTCCTTTCAGCGCGATGAGCCGCTGGACATGCGCATGGACCCGGACGACGAGATCACCGCCGCCGACATCGTGAACGAGTACGAAGAGCGCCGGCTGGCGGCGCTGATCTATGAGTACGGCGAGGAGCCGCGGAGCCGACGGATCGCCCGCGCCATCGTCGCGCGACGGCCGATCGAGACCACCGGGCAACTCGCCAGCGCCATCGAGCAGGCCGTGGGACGCCCCGGGGCGGGGGGACGGCGGCGCACGCTGCACCCCGCGACCCTGACGTTCCAGGCCCTCCGCATTGCCGTGAACCGGGAACTCGAGCAACTCGACACGGCATTGGCGGCCGCCCACGGCCTGCTCGCGGGCGCTGGTGCTCGCCTCGTGGTGATCTCCTTCCATTCGCTGGAGGATCGGCGGGTGAAGGAGTTCTTCCGCCTCCACAGTCGCGACTGCATCTGCCCGCCTCGCCAACCAGTCTGCACATGCGACCACCGCGCGACGCTGCGCGAGATCACGCGCAAGCCGCTACGCCCCTCCGATGCCGAGACCGGCCAGAACCCACGCGCCCGCTCCGCCCGCCTGCGCGTGGCGGAATCGATCGTCGACCGGGTGGCCGCCTGATGGCCGCGCTCCCGGGCGCACGCCGCCCTGCCAGCCAGCCTCGCGTGAGCGTGGGGCCGGCCGCTTCGGGCGCGGTCCGCGATCGAGGCATCCCGCGCGCTTTGCCGACCGGCTGGGGGGTGATCCGCAAGCGGATCTCCCGGCTGATGGTGATCTCCATGCTGCTCTTGTCGATTGCCGCGGTGGGCCTGGTGCAGGTGCTCCAGACCACCCGCGTCGCGGAGGTCGGGTACCAGTTGCGCGCGCTGGAGGTGGAGCGGCAATCGCTGGACGCCAGCATCCGCATCCTGGAGGCGCAGATCGCGCAGGTCTCCAACCTCGAACGGCTGCGACTTCAGGCCGTGACCCGTCTGGGCATGGTCCCCCCGGAGACCACGATGCGCATCGCGGTGCAGGCCCAGGCGCCGGCCAACCAGCCGCTTCCTCGCCGCTACGTACACCTGCCAGCGCGAGAACCGGTCCCGGAGCCGGCGTGGTGGGAGAAACTGATCGGTTCGGTCCCGGGATTCCAGTAACGCGCGGCCGGGTCAACCCACCCGGCCGTGTCTGTCATGAAGCGATGAAAGAGAGGTGGGCGGGTGAGCACCAACCGCCCCGACCATCTGACCTGGCGCCACTGGGTGCTCGCGCTGCTCACCCTGGGGGCGATCGGCGCTGTCATGGTGCGCCTCTACGAGGTGCAGATCGTCAACCACGAGGACTACCTGGAGCAGGCGGCGATCACGCGGCAGGGTGCCAGCACCCTCCCCGCCTCGCGTGGCGCGATCCTGGATGCGACCGGCTACCCGCTCGCCACCTCCGTGGACACCTGGGACATCTACATCGACCGCTTCCTGTGGCGCGACCGCGATCTGGCCCGCCCGGCGGCGGACGGACTGGCCGAGTTCATGGGCCTGGACGCAGACGCGCTGTGGACGCTGGGTACGTCCGGCGACAACGGCGACGTCGTCGTGTCGCGGACGATGGAGTACGGGCGCGGGCTGCTGCTGAACGAGCAGGAACTGTGGGGCGTGCGATTGCTCCCCTCTTCCCGTCGCGTCTATCCGGAGGGCGACCTCGCCGCACAACTCGTCGGCTATGTCGGCCTCGAGGGCGGCGGGCTGTGGGGCGTGGAGTCGGACTTCGACCACGTCCTGCGTGGGCGTGACGGCTGGGCCTCGATCGAACGTGATGCCATCGGCCGGCCGATCGCCTTCACGCAGCAGCGCGCACGCGACCCGATCGCCGGCGGCGAGGTGCGACTGACGATCGACCGGTTCATCCAGGCGATGGTGGAGCGCACGCTGACGCAGGCGCTCGAACGCTACGAAGCGACGAGCGGCTCGATCGTCGTGATGAACCCGCGCACGGGCGCGGTACTGGCGATGGCTTCGCAGCCGTCGATCACACTCGGCGCGATGGACCTGGACACGCCGGACCTCGCGGACCTGATCCGGAACCGCGCGATCACCGACCTCTACGAGCCAGGCTCCGTGCTGAAGACGCTCACGACGGCGATCGCACTCGACCTGGGCCTGATCTCCCCGGAGAGCACGTACGTCGACGAAGGCGCCGTGGACGTCGGCGGCTACACGATCCGCAACTGGGACCTGCGTGCCTACGGCCCGGTCACCGTGCGGGAGTACCTGCAGGCATCTTTGAATACCGGCTCCGTGTGGCTGGGCGAGAAGATCGGCGCGGAGCAGTTCTACGACTACCTCGGCCGCTTCGGGCTGGACGAGCCAACGCACGTCGGCCTGGCCGGTGAGGCGGAGGGCACGTTCCGCACGCCGTCCGACCCGAACTGGTACCCCGTTGACCTCGCGACGAACTCTTACGGCCAGGGGCTGGCGGTGACGCCGATCGAGATGCTCACCGCGGTGAACGTCTTCGCAAACGGCGGCGTGCTGATGCGGCCCTACGTGGTCTCGCAGATCGTCACCGCCGGCGACGTGCGGACGATTGAGCCGGTGCGCGTGCGCGAGGTCGTCTCCGCCGCCACGGCGGACACGATGCTGAAGTTGATGCGGGACGTAGTGGAAGGTCCGGACTGGCACGGCGCGCGCGTGCGCGGCTATGAGGTCGCCGGCAAGACCGGCACCACGCTGGTCTCGATCCCCACCGGCTACGACATCGACACCACGATCGCGACCTTCGCGGGATTCATCCCGGCGCACAATCCGCAGGTCTCGATCCTCGTGAAGATCGATCAGCCGAGCGGCGGCCTGAACCTCGGCGGCCAGGTGGCCGCGCCGGTCTTCGCCGACCTCGCCGCGCAGATCATGGCGTACCTGCGCGTGCCGCCCTCGCACCCGATGGTGGTGCAACCGTGACCGCCCGAGACGTATCGACGCCCGTGCTGAATGGGGGCTTCGTCGCCGGCACGCTCGCCGCGTGCCTGCAGGCGCGCACGGGCAACACGGACGATAGTGTCCGCTTCGAGCGCGCGATCATCGACTCGCGCGAGGCGCGACCGGGCGACCTGTTCGTCGCGCTGCCGGGCGAGCGGACGGACGGTCACGACCACGCCGCCGCGGCCGTGGCAGCGGGCGCATCGGGCTGCCTGCTTTCCCGCCCGGTCGAGGGCATCGATGCCGCCGCCGGGTTCATCGTGGACGACACGCTGGCTTCGCTGCAGGCGTTGGGCGCGGCGTGGCGAGCGGTGCTGCCGTTGGAGGTGCTGGGCATCACGGGCAGCGTCGGCAAGACCACGACGAAAGCGATCGCGGGCGGGATCCTCGGTACGCGGTACCGCGTACAGGCGAACCCGCTGAACTACAACAACGAGATCTCCGTGCCGCTCTGCCTGTTGGAGCTGCGGCCGGAGACCGAGCGCGCGGTGATCGAGCTCGGTATGTACACCACCGGCGAGATCGCCCTGCTCTGCCAGTGGGTGCAGCCGCGCGCCGGGATCGTGCTCAACGTTGGCCCTACTCACATGGAGCGCGCCGGCTCGATTGAGGCGATTGCGCGCGCCAAGCAGGAGTTGCCGGAGGCGCTGCCCCCGGACGGTGCCGCGATCCTCAACGTCGATGACGAACGTGTGCGCTGGATGGCTGCGCACACCCCCGCGCGCGTCTGGTGGTTCGGGACGAGTGAGGACGCGGAGGTGCGCGCCACGAACCTGAAGACCGACGGCGCCGAAGGTTTCACGTTTGACCTCGGCTGGCACGCGGCGAAGCGCCGCGTGCGCGTGCCGCTGCCGGGCGCGCACCTCGTCTCAAACGTGCTGGCAGCGGCCACGGCCGGACTCGCGGACGGCATGACGCTGGACGAGGTCGCGGACGCCATCGAGGCGCTGGACGTGCCGACGCGCCTCCGCGTGATCGAGCGCGCCGATGGCACGCGAATCCTGGACGACACCTACAACGCGCAGCCCTCCTCCATGATCGCCGCGCTGGACCTACTGGCGACGATGCCGGGCCGCCGCATCGCGCTCCTCGGCGACATGCTTGAACTGGGCACCGTCTCCCGCACGGAACACGAGCGCGTGGGGCGTCGCGCGGCCGAGGTGGTGACGGCGCTGGTGACGGTGGGCGAAGAGGCACGCGCCCTGGGCGCCGCTGCCCGCGAGGCCGGCCTCAGCGTGCAGCACGCGGAGACGCGCGCCGGTGCCGAGTCCATGCTGCTGGCACTGCTAGAGCCGGGCGACGCGGTGCTGGTCAAGGGATCGCACGCGCTCGGCCTCGAACACGTCGTGGCAACACTGGAGCAGCCTGCCCCGGTCGGAAACGGAGAGGCCCGATGATTCACGCCCTGCTGACCGGCGGCGCGGCGTTCGCGCTCGCGCTCCTGCTCGGGCGGCCCACGGTGCGCCTCCTGCACGAACGAAAGCTCGGGAAGGCGATCTCGGAGTGGGCGCCCAGCACGCACTCGGTGAAGTCGGGCACACCCACGATGGGCGGCCTCTTCATCTGGGGCACCGTCGCGATCATCACCCTGTTCACGAACATCTTCGAACTGCGCGACGGCGTGCTGGTGTTCGAGCGTGGCTCGATTGCCCTCCCACTCGTGGTCATCGTGACCACCGCCCTGATCGGGATCTGGGACGACATGGGCACGCTGGTGGGCGGCACCTACCAGGGACTCTCCTGGCGGCTGAAGTTCGGGCTGATAGGCACCCTGTCGGCGGCGGTCGCCGGGACGATGTTCTGGGTACTTGATGCACAAAGTATCAACATCCCGTGGGCCGGCCAGCATCAGTTGAGTTATGTCTATTTACTGGTCGCGTTCATCACCGTGTTCTCGACGACAACCGCCGTAGCGGTGACGGACGGACTGGACGGGCTGCTCGGTGGGCTCGCCGCGTTCGCCTTTGCGGCGTACGGGGTGATCGCCTTCATGCAGGGGCAAGAGTTCCTGGCGGTCTTCTGCTTCACGGTGGTGGGTGCCCTGCTGGGGTTCCTCTGGTACAACGCCCACCCCGCCTCCGTGTTCATGGGCGATACGGGCGCATTGCCCTTGGGGGCCAGTCTGGCCACGGTCGCACTGATGACCGGCCACTGGCTACTCCTGCCGATCATCGGCGTCGTATTCGTCGCTGAGGCGATGTCTGACGTCATCCAGATCGCCTACTTCAAGACCACCGGCGGCCGCCGTCTGTTCCGCAGAGCACCCCTGCATAACCACCTGGAACTGCTCGGCTGGTCCGAGCCGCAGGTGGTGATGCGGCTCTACCTGTTCGGGATCGCCGGGGCGATGGTGGGCGTCGCGCTGGCGATCTCCGTGTGACGGGCGGGCGGGGGTGTGCTATATGTTGTGGATAACATTGGCTCACCCGCTATGACAGATATGCAAAATTTGCGGGAGGCACGAGTGACGGTCGTAGGGCTCGGGATCGAGGGCATCGATCTCGTCCGCTTTCTTGCGGGCGAGGGCGCTCGCGTGACCGTGTCCGACCGCCGCCAGCCCGCCGACCTGACCGAGGCGCTCGCCGCCATCGAGGAATGCGACGTCACCCTCTCGCTCGGCGCGAACCGACCGGAGGACGCCGCCACGGCGGACGTGCTGTTCGTGTCGCAGGGCGTCCCATCCGATAACCCGGCGGTCGAGGCGGCCGTGGCCGCGGGCGTCCCGATCTCATCGATGCTCGGCCTGTTCCTGGAGCGCTGCCCCGCCCCGGTCACGGGGATCACCGGCTCCTCCGGCAAGACCACCACCACCGCCCTCGTGGGCGCAATGCTGGAGGCCGAAGGGCTGGATCACGTCGTCGGCGGCAACATCGGCGTGGGGCTGCTCTCGCTGTTGCCCTCGATCAGCCCGGAGACGCGGGTGGTCGCGGAGATCTCGCACTCGCAACTGGAGCGCGTGTCAGCGAGTCCGCACGTGGCGTGCGTGACCAACGTCACGCCGAACCACCTCGACCGCTACTCGTGGGAGGACTACGTCGCGCTGAAGCGACGCATCGTCCAATTCCAGACGCCAGACGACACCTCGGTCTTCAACCTCGACAACGAGGTGTCGCGGGCCTTCAGCCGTGACGCCCCGGGGCGCGTCGTCACGACCTCGATGCGCGAGGCGATCGCCGGCGACGGCGCGATGATGGATGGCGATGCGCTGGTGCGCGTCCGCGGTTCCGCTCGCGACACCGTGGCGACCCGCGGAGAAGTGGCGCTGCGCGGCGAGCACAACCTGGAGAACCTGCTGTCCGCGATCGCCGTCGGCGCTGAACTCGGCGTCTCGGCGGAGGCAGCGGCGCGCGTGGCGCGGTCGTTCGCGGGCGTGCCGCACCGGCTGGAGCCGGTGGCGACCGTCGGTGGCGTGCTCTACGTGAACGACTCAATCGCGACCGCCCCGGAACGGACGCTGGCCGGCCTCCGCGCCTTTGGCGAGCGGGTCGTGCTGCTCCTCGGTGGGCGCGACAAGAACCTGCCGGTCGAGGAGATGGCCGCGGAGGCGGCACGCCGCTGCCGCGCCGTGATCACCTTCGGCGAGTCCGGGAACCTGTACGCACGCGCCATGCACGCCGCGCCCGGTAGTGGCGGGGTCACCGTGCGCCAGGTGCAGTCGGTGGAGGAGGCCGTGCAGGCCGCCGCCGCGCTGGCGCAGGCCGGCGACGTGGTGCTGTTCTCCCCCGCCGCGACCTCCTTCGACCAGTACCCGAACTTCGAGATCCGCGGTCGCGCCTTCCGCGACGCCGTCCATGGGCTGGAGGGTGCGCGATGACGCGCTCACCTCAGTCCCGCCCCACGGCGGTCCGGGTGCGCGCACATGCGCCGGACTACCTGCTGCTCACCGTGGTGATCGTGCTCAGCATCATCGGCCTGATCGCCGTCTACTCGTCCTCGTATGTCCTCGGCGAGGCGCAATTCGGCGACGCGAACTACTTCGTGAAGCGGCAGATGGTCTTCCTGGTCATGGGCCTGGTGCTGATGTTCATGGCGATGCGGTTCCCGTATCGCGCGCTGATGCGCCTGAGCCCGCTGCTGATGCTGGGTGCGTTGATCCTGCTGGCGCTGGTGCTGGTGCCCGGTGTGGGCATGGAGCAGAACGGCGCATATCGCTGGATTTCACTGCCCGCCCCGCTGCCGCCGTTGCAGCCGTCCGAGGTCGCGAAGCTGGCGGTGCTGATCTACATGGCGGCGTGGCTGGCGGCCAAGGGCGACCTGCTACACGACGTCTCGCTGGGCGTCCTGCCGTTCGTGGGGATGGTGGGCATCATCAGTGCATTGATCATCCTGGAGCCGGACCTGGGCACCGCGATCATGGTCGCCGGGATCACCGGCGTGTTGTTCTTCGTCGCCGGTGCGCGGCTCTTCCACGTGATCGTCCTAGCCGCGACCGGACTGGTGACGGTGGTGCTGCTGACGCTCGCCGGCGGCTACCGGATGGACCGCGTCACGGCCTTCCTCGATGCGGAGTCAGACCCCTCAGGCGTGGGATTCCACGCACTGCAACTGCTGGTGGCCTTTGGCTCCGGCGGATTCACGGGCGTGGGCCTGGGTGTCTCCCGCCAGAAGTTCTTCTATGTCCCCGGCTCCCACACGGATGGCGTGCTGGCGATCATCGGCGAGGAACTCGGCTACATCGGCATCGCCGTCGTGATGGGGCTGTTCGTGGTGCTGCTGTGGCGAGGGCTGATGATCGCCCGCCGCGCGGACACGCAGTTCGGCTCGCTGATCGCCATGGGCGTGCTGGCCTGGATCGCCTTCCAGATGCTGATCAACGTGGGCGGGGTCACGCGGTTGCTGCCGCTGACCGGCATCCCGCTGCCGTTCCTGTCGTACGGCGGATCTGCCCTGCTCAGCATCTTCATTGGCATGGGCGTGCTGCTCTCCGTGAGCCGCTACACCGCACTCCCGGACTCGGAGGCCGAGCCCGCCTCGGGTAGCCTGCGTCGAGCGCCCGCACCGCGACGTCCCGCGACGACCTCGGGCGGTGCGCGATGAGGTTCGCGCTCGCAGGTGGCGGCACCGGAGGGCACGTCTACCCCGCCGTGGCGGTGGCGGAGTGCCTGCGCGCCTCCGAGGGCACCGAGTTGTACTACTACGGCACCGAGCGCGGCCCGGAGCACGAGGTCGCGGAGCGCGAGGGCTACGTCTTCCGCGCGGTGCCGGCGGCCCAGGTGCGCGTGCGCTCGCCACTGCGTCTGGCACGCGGGCTGTTCCGTCTCTGGCAGGGCACGCGCGTGGCGGGCGACTGGCTCGATCGCGATCGGCCCTCGGCGGTCTTCGTGACCGGCGGCTACGCCGCCGCGCCGGTGGGGCGCGCGGCGAAACGTCGCAACATCCCGCTCATCGTCTTCCTGCCAGACGCACGGCCCGGCTGGGCGGTGCGGTTCCTCGCGCGGTACGCCACCACGATCGCCTGCGCGGTGGAGGCGTCCGTGTCCAGCCTCCCGAAGGGTAAGACCGTGGTCACCGGCTACCCGGTGCGCCGTCAGTTCCTGGACGCCACCCGCGCCGAGGGCCAGCAGCGCTTTGGCCTGGATGCGCACCTGCCGACGCTGCTGGTGGGCGGCGGCGGCTCCATTGGCGCGCACGCCATCAACCTGGTCGTCTCGCGCGCGCTGCCTCGATGGCTCGAGGGCGCACAGGTGATCCACATCTGCGGACGCGACGAGGAGCACTGGCTGGCGAAGGAGCGGATGCGACTGCCGGAATGGCAGCGCAACCGCTATCACCTGCACGCCTACACCGAGGAAATGGCCTACGCGATGGCCGCCTCCGATCTGGCGGTCACCCGTGGCGGCGCATCGACGCTGGGCGAACTGCCGGCGCTGGCGCTGCCCGCGATCGTGATCCCCGGCGCGTACTCCGATCAGGACGTGAACGCCGCCTTCCTCGCGGGCACCGGTGGGGCCGTCCACCTGCCGCCGGAGCGCATCGACGAACTCGAGGCGCTCGTCCTCGACCTGCTCGGCGACCGCCCACGGCGCGACGCGATGTCCGACGCGATGCGCGGGCTGGCACGCCGAGACGCCGCCGAACGCCTCGCACAGATGCTGCGGGAGGTGGCGGCATGATCGGCCTGAAGCCACGCCCGCGCGGCCAGAACGGCAACGGCATCCCGAAGCGGGTCCACCTGGTGGGCGCCGGCGGGATCCACATGTCCGCCATCGGCCAGATCTTGCTGCAGCGCGGGCACGAGGTGACCGGCTCCGACATCACGCTCTCCGAACACACCGCACGGATCGAACGTCTCGGAGGCACCGTCTACCAGGGCCACGCGGCGTCCAACCTCGGCCGCGCGGAACTGGTGGTGACCACCGCGGCTGCCAAGAGCGACAACCCCGAACTGCTGGAAGCCGCCCAGCGCGGCGTGCCCGTGGTCTCTCGCGCGGACATGGTCCAACGCCTGATCGCGGGCCGCGAGGTGATTGCGGTCGCCGGCACACACGGCAAGACCACCACCTCGTCACTCGTCGCGCTGATGGCCGTGCGCGCCGACCTTGACCCGCTGGTGCTGCTCGGTGGCGACGCGCGTGACCTGGGCGACGCCAACGCGCGCGACGGCGCGGGCCGCTTCGCGATCGTGGAGGCGGACGAGTACGCCCGCGCCTTCCTGCAGTACGACCCGTACATCGCGCTGGTCACGAACGTGGAGCCGGACCACCTGGACTACTATGTGACCGCCGAGGCCTACCACGAAGCGTTCACCGCCTTCGCACGGCGCGTCCGTGCGGACGGCACGCTGATCGTCTGCGCCGACCACCCCGGCTCGGCGGCGCTCGGTGCCGCTCGCGCTGCCGAGGGCGCACGCGTAGAGCGGTACGGCATCGAGGACGAGTCCGCGGACTGGCGCGCCACGCGCGTGCGTGGGAACGACCACGGCGGGCTGGATGCGGTGGTGCGGTTGCACGGCGCGGAGCTCGGGCGGCTTTCGCTCAGCGTGCCGGGCCGGCACAACCTGCTGAACGCGCTCGGCGCGCTGGCTGCATCGATGCGCGCCGGGGTGGACTTCTACCGCGCCGCACAGGCCGCGACCGACTTCCAGGGCGCACGACGGCGGTTCGAGGTGCTCGGCGACGTCCCCACGCGCGATGGCGGCATCGCGACGGTGGTGGACGACTACGCGCACCACCCGACCGAGGTGCGCGCGACGCTGCTGGCGGCGCGGCAGCGCTTCCCCGGCCGGCGGCTGGTGGGCTGCTTCCAGCCGCACACGTACACGCGCACCGAGTACCTGCTCGACGAATTCAAGACCTGCTTCGACGGGCTGGATGTGCTGACGCTGCTGCGCACCTACGAGGCGCGCGAGACGGCCGACCGCGGGCTGGACGCCACAGCACTGGCTGCGGCGCTGCCCCACCTGGCCCCCACCACGTTCGATTCGTTCGAGGTGGCCACGGAGGCGCTGGCGGAGACGCTGCGCAATGGCGACGTGCTGTTCACCATCGGCGCGGGCGACGTGACCGAGGTGGGCCCGATGGTGATCGAGCGGCTGGGGGGCGTGCAATGACCGCCGCCCGCCAGCGCCTGGGCGTGATCTTCGGCGGCCGCTCCGCGGAGCACGAGGTCTCCGTGGTCTCCGCGCGCGGCGTGATGCGCGAGGCGGACCCGGAGCGCTTCGAGGTGGTGCCGGTGGGCATCACGAAGGGCGGCGCGTGGCTGACGCCGGAGGAGACGCTCGTACGCCTCGCGCGTGTGGAGGCAGGTGAGCGTCGCGACCTCGGCGACGAGGCCGGCGGCGGCGTCTTCGCCTACCCGCGTGTGATGGAGACGCTGCGAGGCGTGGACGTGGTCTTCCCGATTGTGCACGGCACCTTCGGCGAGGACGGCACGCTGCAGGGTCTGTTGGAGATGGCGGACCTGCCCTACGTGGGCCCGGGCGTCGCCGCGAGTGCCGTTGGCATGGACAAGGTGCTGATGCGCGCCGTCTTCGCTGCGCACGACATCCCGCAGGCGCGCTACCTGGTACTGCGCGACGAAGAAACCCGCACGCCGGGTGACGAGACCTTCCGCGCGATCGAACGCACCATCGGCTACCCGTACTTCGTGAAGCCGGCGAACGGCGGCTCCTCGGTCGGTGTGGGGAAGGTGCGGTCACGCGAGGACGCCGGCACGGCGATCGCGGAGGCGGGACGCTTCGACCGCAAGGTGCTGGTGGAGGAAGCGCTCACCGGCCGCGAGGTGGAGTGCGCCGTCCTGGGCAACAGCGACCCGCAGCCTTCCCCGCTGGGCGAGATCCGCCCGAGCACCGAGTTCTACGACTACTCCGCGAAGTACCTGGACGACTCGGCTGCACTCATCGTGCCGGCGGAGGTGGATCCGGACACGGCCGCGCGCGTGCAGGCGCTCGCGGTGCAGGCGTTCCAGGCGCTGGACTGCGCCGGGCTCTCCCGCGTGGACTTCTTCGTGGAGCCAGACGGCGGCGTGAAGTGCATCGAGGTGAACACGCTGCCCGGCTTCACGCCGATCTCCATGTACCCACGCCTGTGGCAGGAGGCGGGCCTCTCCTATCGCGACCTGATCACGCGGCTGGTGGAACTGGCGATCCAGCGGTCGGAGGAGGTGCGCTCTCGTGCGTAACTTCCTCGGCGACCTGCGCATGCCAGGCAGCCGCCCGCGCCCGTACCAGCGCGGTCGTGTGACGCCGTCACCCCGAGGCGGGCCCGTGCGCCGCGACACGGCGCGCACCTCGCGCACGTGGGCGCTGGGGCCGGCCGAACGGCCGCGTCCGCGGCGGCAGCCGCTCCGTAACGTCCCGTGGCGGCGCATTGGTATCGCCTTCGGCGGCCTCGCGGCCCTCGGCGCGATGACGTACGGCGGCGCATGGGTGCTCACCAGCGACGCGCTCCGCGTCCGGCAGATCGACGTGGTGGGCGCGCAGGTGGTCACG
>JAQCKI010000069.1 GCA_027592645.1 Chloroflexota bacterium
GATACCGCTCCCCGGCACCGGAGGTCGTGGCTGGGGCACCGCTGCTCAGGGACGAAACACTAACTCTCCAGGTGGTATGAATACCGGGGGCAGGTCAACTGAGCGACTTCGCGAAGCCCTCGCGCGTGGCGCTGATGATGATCTCGTTCGACCCGGCGACCAGCGGGTTGCCCGCCGTCAGCGTCAGCCCCGGGATCAGCGTGGTGTTCGTGCCGCCGGCCGCAATCGAACCGGTCATCGAGGACTGCGGCGACCCGTCGTTCGGCGTAAACGTGATCGAGAGGGCGCCGAGGCCGTCCGAGTTCACCACGTACCGCCCGGCCCTCTGCAGCGCGGTAGGCGTGCCACTGACCGCCTCGATCGTGCCGGTCCCGCCGGGCACGAGGCTGGCCGCCGAGGTAAACGTGGTGAACAGCGCCGTGACCGCCTCCGGGTCCTTTGTGGCGGCGTCCATCAGCTTCTGCGTATTCACCACCAGGTGCTTCGTCTGTCCGACCCCGGCCCCCACCGCGCCGAACGAGATGCCGATGTCGGAGGCCGTCCGCAGCCCGCCGGGCAGACCTTCGACCGACCGCCCGAGGAAGCCGCGCAACGACTGTTCCACGCTGCGCACGGTGTTGTCGCCGAAGAGCACGGCACTGCGGCCGCCCTCCTCGAACGCGGTCAGCGTGTCGATGGTGTCTAGCGCTCGATTGAAGTCGGCGACGAACGCCTCCACCGCCTGCACCACCTGGTTCGGCCGCAGGTTCACCTGCACCTGCACCGCCTCGGTGGTCACGCCGGTCGCGGTCAGCGTGACACCATCCACGGCGTCGGCGATCGTGTTCGTGGTCGAGTAGCGCGTGGCACCGCCATCGATCGAGTAGGCCGCGTTCTGGCCTGTCACCTGGGTCGCGCCCAGGAGTCCCGTCGCGTCCAGGAAGTTGCCCGTCACGTCTTCGAACGTCACCGCCAGCGCGCCAGTCGCATTGCTGGCGATCTTCAGCCGGTCCGTGAACGAGTCGTAGGTGACAGTCACGCCCGCGCTCGAAGTGTTGATGCGGGAGATCACGTTCGAGAGCGACTCACCCTCCGCGTCGTACGTGATCTCGACCCCGTTGATTTTGAAGGCACCAGTCACCTCCGTCAGCGCCGTCTCGAAGCGAGCGTCCTCCAGGTTCGCGGTGCGCGAGACACCGCCGAGCGACCGCTGGCTGATGCGCGTGGCACCGCCCGGCGACTCCAGCAGGCTGGTCATCGCCAGGAAGTTGCTGGTGTCCGCGCCGGAGCCGAGTTGCACCGCACCGCCGCCGCTCAGCTGCAGCAGGTTCGGCCGTCCGAGCGCGTCGTCCTCGAGCGTCGCGGTGACACCAATGGCGGCGCCGTTGATCTCGGTGATCACATCGTTCAACGACATCAGGTCAACACCGGCGGTCTGCGCGCCGATCGTGCCGCCGCCACCATCGATCAGTTTCATCGACTCCAGGAAGTTCCCGGACGTGTCCGCGAGGGTGATCGACTGCCCTGCGCCGGTCGTGCGATGCGTGAGCGTGAACACCTGTGTCGCCTCATCGAACGAGGCGATCACCTCGGCGGCGGAGGCGTTGATGTACTGGATCACGTTGGAGACCTTGTCGGTCTCCGCGCTGAAGTTGATCGAGACACCATTGATCGTGAACGTGCCGCCGCTCGGTGTGATGTCACCACCGGCGGAGTCGAGTGGCAGCGAGGCGTTGTAGCCCGCGCCGATGCTCGCTGCGCTCGCCACGGCGGTGGCGGTGGCCGGCGGGATGGTGAACGCCGTGCCGTTGATGGTGAACGTGCCCGCCTTCAGCGCCGTGCCGAAGCCGGCCTGGTCCATCGGCCCATCCGCGTCCACGGCCTGGCCGACGGCCTGGGCGCTCTCGGCACGCGTCTGCGTCGCCAGTGCCGTGACATGGAAGGTGAACGAACCCACGGCAGCACCGGTGGTGCTATTCGCCTGCACCTTGTTCGCGTCCACCTCCTTCGCCACGACCGAGGCAGACCGCTGCCGGAACGTGTCCGGCTGGCTCAGCGTCGCCGCGCGTGTCGCCACGGCAGACAGTGCCGCGTTCACCCGCGAGAACGCATCCGCGCGCGACCGAATCTGCAGCTGCTTGTTCTGCATCAGGCTGATCGGGCGGCGCTGGATCGCCATCAACTGATCGATGATCGAGTTCGTGTCGATCCCGGAGGCGATGCCGCCGAAGGAGATGCGATTGTTGACCACTCAGCCAGTCTCCTACGTCCGTACCTGGAGCAGCAGCCCGGTAGGCAGTCCGGTCTGCTCCGCTACGGCTCGCAATTCCTCGGGTGTCATCACCGCCACGGTCTCGCCGCGGTCGCGGTCCACGATGCGTACGAGCGGCGCACCGTCGGCGTCCTGCTCGAAGTGTGCGACGAGATGCGCACGACGGCCCTCATCGAGCGCCAGCGCCAGTTCCTCGGCACCACGCGGTGGCGGATCATCCTGGCGTTCGCGCTGCTCGCGTTGGTGGCGCTGCTCTCCGGAGGCCGGCGCGACACCGTCCGCGGAGCCCACCGGCAGGCCCGGCCCAACACGTATCTCAGGCATGGGACAGTCCTCCCGTCACCGGATCATCGACCGTGCGCGGTCGGAGCGGAGCCGGGGATTTCCCGAGAACTGATGCGGGGCGGTCCTGACGGACCGCCCCGTGATGCCTCACCCGGATCGCTTCTTGCCCGGGGATGCGTCCTAGCCCTGGAGCAGACGCAGCACGGACTGCGGCGCCGCGTTCGCCTGCGAGAGCACCGCCACACCTGCCTGCTGCATGATCTGGCGGGAAACCAGCTCACTGGACACCTGCGCGATGTCCGCGTCTCGGATCCGAGACTCGGAGGCGGTCAGGTTCTCCACCGCAACGGCGATGCTGTTCACCGCCGTGCCCATCTGGTTCTGCGCCGCGCCCAACTTCGCGCGGAACGTGGAGACCTGGGCGATCGCGACATCGACAGACTGCAGCAGCGTGTCCGCCTCCAGCGAGGTCGAGACCGCGTTGTTCGTCGCGATCAGGACATTCAGTTTGTTGGCGTCGCCCAGAGCAGTGGCGCGCATGTCCGCGAACTGGAGGGCAATGTCGTCGCCCACTTCAGCGCCCACGCGGAAGACCGCGTTGCTGCTGGCCGAGGTGACGATGTCCTCCGTGTTGAACGCGGCGGCGATCGTCGCGCCGGTCACGTTGCCGGCGTTGGCGTCGTGCGTGAGGTTGATGGTCACGCCCAGCTGCTGGAATGACAGCGCCTGACTGCCGTTGGCGCCCATGTCCTGGACGGTGAACGTCTCAGAGCGGGTGAACCCGCCGGTCGTGGTGGACAACGTCATCACCGCGCCAGCGGCGCTGGCCGTGTACGTGGTGGATCCCTGCGCCCGGCTCACATCGATGTTCGCGACGGAGACGGTGGCACCGTTCTGCACGGCTGTCACCGTGTCCGCGCTGGAAGCAACGGTGTCCACGGAGACCGCCATTTCGCCGGTCAGCAACTGCTGGCCGTTGAAGCGGGTGCGGTTGGCGATGTTGTCCAGCTCGGACCGCAGCGCCACCATCTCCTCGCCGATCGCCTGGCGGTCGGTGGACGAGAGCGTGGTGTTGCCGGCCTGCACCGCGAGTTCGCGGACGCGCTGGAGGATCGAATGCACCTCGCTCAGAGCGCCCTCGGCGGTCTGCAGCATGGAGATGCCGTCCTGCGCGTTGCGCTGGCCCTGACGGAGGCCGCCGATCTGCGCGCGCATCTTCTCGCTGATGGCCAGGCCGGCGGCGTCATCCGCGGCCCGGTTCACGCGGAGGCCGCTGGAGAGCTGCTCGAAGAGCCCGCCCAACTTGCGGTTGGTGACCGCAAGGTTCCTTTGCGCGTTGATCGCGGCGACGTTGGTGTTGATCTGAAGCGACATGATTCCTGGCCTCCTGTACCGGGGTCGGGCGCGGCATCCATGCCGCACCATCCGGGACAGGCGCCTGCCTCGCCCTGGACACTCGAATCATCGAGGCCGGGGAGCCGGGACAGATCAGGGGATCTACGCAGCAGGCGGGTCAGTTCCCCGCAGTCGGGTCCGTCTGGATCCGGATCAGGACCTCCGTGTAGTCCTCATCTACGTCGAAGAGGTCTACCGAAGCAACCCCACCGACGCCATCCACCTCGTGCTCGAAGACCATCTGCGTCGCGAATCCAAAGGGCGAGTCGTCGAGGATCGTCCAACCGCCCGCTTCCAGACCGGCTCGCAAACGATCGGCCACATCGCTCGTCGCGTCGCGGCTGATCAGGCTCGCCTGGTAGAAGACGCCGGCCGGCTCCCGTGCCCACGAGTACTCCAGGACCAACAATCCATCCAGCGCCTCGCGTGCCGGGAACGAGTCCGGCAGGCCGAGCCCGGTGGGCGCGGCGAACGCGGGCGGCGGCACCAGCAGCGGCGGTGCGATCTGCATTAGGTAACTGATGGAGGCGACCGCCCCGGGCACGCTGGCCAGCGCGCTCAGCGCCGCATCGAGTTCGGCGCGCGTCGCCACATTGGTGGCGCCGAGGGCCACGATCCGATCGTCCTGGCGCAATCCCGCCGCTGCCACCAGCCCGGGACGCGTCGAGAGAATGCGGAGGTCATCCGCCACGTCGGCATCCAGCAACGGATAGATGGCACCACGAGCGACCGTCAGCGTGCTCCGCGATCCCTCGCGCTCCACGGTCAGTTCGAATGTGGCGCTGGCAGGAACCGGCTGCACCACGGCCGTGCCCTGGATGTCGCCGCTGCGTGTCGACTGGAAACTGAGGAGCGAATACGCCTCCTGCCCCTGTCCACCGGTCACCTGCCACGGCGTCTCGTCCAGTTGCTGCGACACCGTCGCCAGCGTTTCCTCGATGGTGCGCCCTGGCACATCCACCATCACCCAGATCAGGTTGGCGCCGTCCGTGCGACGGATCAGGGAGGAGCCCAGCAGCACGCCCTCCGGGTGTACCGGGAGCGCGACCAGGTCCTCCGCGGGGGTGTCCGTGGTGGCGTCCGGGTTCAAGAGCGCCGAGAAACCGGGCGGTAGTGCGCGGTCGAAGATCAAGACCTCGGCGCGGGGTTCCTCACCGAGCCGCAGCCACCGATCGGCCAGCGCGGTGCCGGCGCTGTCGGGCGCATCGGACCCGCCGCAGGCAGCAAGGAGAGCGGTTCCCGCGGCAAGCGCGAGCAACATCAGGCGAGTGTGACTGAACATGCGCGCCCTCCACGGAGGTAGGAGGCGGAAATCGTACCACCGGCGGCCGGTACCACCGCCTGTCCCCTGAAACGCAACGTCCCGCGTCAATCGACGCGGGACGTACGTGAGACTGGGATGGGGTGGGTGAGGGGATTTGAACCCCCGATCTTCAGGGCCACAACCTGACGCCCTAACCGCTAGGCCACACCCACCACCGCGGAGCAATCGTAGCATCGAGGTCGCTCAACGGGCTAACGCGTCCGGCGGCGTGAATCGGGGCTGCGCGTCGCCCACGATCTGGGCGAGGTAGTCGCGTGTCTCCTGTGGCAGCGCAGCCTCCCACCCATCGCCGTGCGCTTCGACGAGCGACCTCACACGCCCGATCCCGGCGTTGTAGGACGCGAGCGCGCGACGCACGTCGCCGTCCCACTCGTTGAGGTACGTGTGCATGCTCTGCGCGCCGGCCACCAGTGACGCTGCGGGATCGCGGCGGTCCACCTGGCCGTAGAACTGTGGCATCAACTGCGCGATGCCCTCCGCACCCGCGGAGGAGACACGCAGGCCGTACACAACATCCGGCGCGAAGCCGGACTCTTGGTCGATCTGACGCTCGAACATCGCGCCGTAGCCGGAGCCGATCACAGACTCGCCGGTCATGCGCGCCAGCGCGCGCCAGCCGTACGGATCGGCGATGTCGCCCGTCGACAGGCGTTCGAGTTCAGCACTGAGCGTTGGGGGCATCGAGGTGATGCCGATGTCCGGAGGCGCTTCGGGTGCGCTCACGCCCGAGAGCGCGAGCGCCAGCGCGCCGCCACCCCTCAGCGCCGCCACCTGCGCGCGCACGTCGGCGACCACCGCGCGAGGCTCCTCCAGGTGCCGCTCCAGCGCGATCGCGAACTCCTGTCGCGCCCGGCGTGGAGGAGCGGCGGCCGGGGTGGCCGCGGCTGCGGTGGCCGCGTGGACGGAATCAATCGACACGCAGGCAGGCTATCGGCGACGCCGGGCGCGGAGACATCGGGAGAACCCCGAAACGAGGGTAGGAAAGTCGGGGACTAGAGCGCCTCGCCGAGGGCGTGGTACCTGCCAGAGAAGAAGAGCAGCGGGCCCGAGTCCGGGCGCTCAACCTTCATCTCCTCGATGCGGCCGACCACGATCGTGTGGTCACCGCCTTGGTAGCGGGACTCGATCCGGCAGTCCATCCACGCCATCACGTCTTCCAGGATCGGAGAGCCCAGCGGCCCGGTGTGGAACGGCTGGCTGCCCATCGGCTCCGTCTTCTCACCTCGCGTCGCAAAGAAGGCGGAGAGTTCCTGCTGATCCGCTGCCAGCACGTTCACGGCGAACGCGTCCGCCTCTTCGAACAACTCGTGCATGGAGGCGCGGTGATCCACGCACACCAGCAGCAGCGGCGGGTCGAGCGAGAGCGAGGTGAAGGAGTTCGCTGTCATCCCGCGCAGCCGGTCGCCGTGCGCCACCGTCACCACGGTGACACCGGTCGCGAAGCGGCCCATGGTGTCCCGAAAGGTGCGCGGTTCGATGGTCGGCTCGGCCATGGGACTCCCTATCACGCTCCGGCCGCGGCATGGTAACACGCACCGAGGGGCTGTCCGGGAGGTCTATACTCCCCGCGCATCACGGGGGTGACTCATGCCACAGGTCAACGCGAACGGCGTCCGCATCAACTACGAGATCACCGGCGATGGGCCTCGGACCATCGTCTGGACGCATGGCATCGGTAGTTCCCTCCAGACGTGGAACCAGGATCTGCCTCAGTTCCCCGGCTTCCGCCACGTCGCCTACGACGTCCGTGGCATGGGGCAGTCGGAAGGCACTGATGGCCCCGTCTCGCTCGAGTTGTGGGCGAAGGACCTGGACGCGCTCATGGGCGCCCTGAACATCGACCACGCGATCATCGCGGGCCACTCCATGGGCGGGGCCATCTCCCAGCGGTTCGCCATCGACTTCCCCCAGCGCGTGGAAGCACTGTTGCTGCTCTCCACCTCCAGCCGCGTCGGTGCCCTTGCGGCCGAGCGATGGCTGAAGCAGGCCGACGAGACCGACAAGACCAAGCCGCACCTGGCCGCCGCCCAGCGGGCGGTGGCGCGCTACACCATGGATGAGGATCTGAAGGGGTTCGACTTCCCGACACTCATCATCGTGGGCGACGCCGACCCGACCACACCGGCCGGCGGCTCCGTGATCATGAACCGGCTGATCTGCAACTCCGAACTGCAGATCTTCCCCGGCATCGGCCACTCGATCCTGCACGACGAGCCGAAGGCCGTCGCGCGCGCACGGGACTGGCTCGCCCAGTTCCAGTAGCCCTGAGGCGTCCACGCACGTCAGGGGCCCGGCGACATCGCCGAGCCTCTGTGTTTCACGTTCATGCCCCGTTTCGCGCAGATTCGCGGTCGTATCGCCTCCCTGTGTGACAATCCCCCCATGACCACGCCGCCCGACGACCTGCTGCTGCGCGAAGAGCGCGAGGATCGCGAGTCCATCGAGGACGAGCGCGTCACGACGGTCGAGGATCTGCTTGATGCCGGCGACGCGGAGGGCGCGGCGGAAACGCTGGCCGACCTCCGGCCCTCTGAGGTTGCTTATGTCCTGGAGCACCTGACCGAGTCCGAGGTCGCCGAGGTCGTCCACCAGATGGACGCGGACATGGTCGCGGACGTCATCGAGTTCGCGCAGCCCCAGACGCGTTCCGACATTGTCCAGGCGCTCGACGCTGACCAACTCACCGATGCACTGACGGACGTGCCGGACGATGTCGCCGCGGACATTGTCCAAGATCTGGACGCGGAGGCTGCGGCCACGGCGATGGATCGCCTGCCGGAGGAACGCCGCCAGGAGATCGAATCACTCCTGACCTATGCGGAGGACACCGCCGGCGGCCGGATGACCGGGCAGGTCATCACCGTCGCGCCGCACCTCACGGTCTCTGACACCGTGCGCCAGTTGCGGGAGACGGCGGCGGACGCCGATCGGCCGTTCTACCTCTACGTGACCGATGAGCACCGTCAGTTGCTGGGCGTCCTGAACCTGCGTGCGCTGCTGACCGCGCGCGCGGACACGCCCATCACGGAGGTGATGCGCGGCGACGTCCTGTCGGTGGAGGCCGACACCGACCAGGAGGAAGCGGCGCGCCTCCTCGCCCGCAACCACCTGCTCGCGCTGCCGGTCGTGGATCCGCACGGCCGGCTCCTCGGCACGATCACCTCGGACGACCTGCTCGATGTGCTGGAGGAGGAAGCCAGCGAGGACATGTACCGCATGGCGGGCGTCCACGAGGAAGAAGACCTGAGCGACGTGTGGGACTCCATCCGCCACCGTCTGCCATGGCTCACGGTGAACCTGGTCACGGCGCTCGCCGCCGCCTGGGTGGTCGCCGCCTTCGAAACCACCGTGGAACAGGTCGCGATCCTTGCGGCGTTCCTACCGGTGATCGGTGGACAGGGCGGAAACGCAGGCATCCAGACGCTCACCATCATCGTGCGTTCCATGGCACTCGGCCGCATCGGCCTACGGGACACCGGTCACCTGGTCTGGCATGAACTGCGGGTGGGACTGCTGCTGGGCTTCTCCACCGGCCTACTCGTCGGCTTGATCGCCTACGCATGGCAGGGGAACGTCTGGCTCGGGGGCGTGGTGATGTTCGCGCTGACCATGAACGTCACGGTCGGCGTGATATCCGGGGTGCTGATCCCGATGCTCCTGCAGCGCTTCCGGCAGGACCCCGCGCTCTCCGGCGGGATCTGGCTGACCACCGCCACGGATCTCTCCGGCTTCTTCGCATTCCTCGGCACGGCAGCATTCCTGGTCGATCGCCTGACCGACCAGTAGGCCTGACGGCGGGCCGCTGCGTGCGGGCTACCGGCGCAGCAACGCCAGCGCTGCCACCGCCTGGAACGCCTCGCAGAACTCCACCCATCGACGTCGCGTACGGCCCGGAGCCAGTCCCGGCCAGCGCGCAGCCGCGCTCGTTAGGATCTCGCCGGTCGTCTGCTCGCCATCGATCGAGGCGATGAAGTGCCGCCCGAGCGCGTCCGCCGGCACTGCGATGTCGCGCTCTGGACCGAACGAGCACTTGAACTCGGTGCCAGGCCGCGCCAGCGCCACCTTGACCTGCTCGCCGAATCCCCACGCGCACCACGCCGGTACGGCGTCCGGGTCGGACGGATCGACGCGATCACGCGGTGGAGCGTCATCGCGCTCCAGGTAGCACTCGTGCTTCGTCATGCCGCCGTGCATCAGTTCCGCCACCGCCGCGGGGTCGCCAGCATCGACGGGCAGCTTGAAACCGGGCAGGTACGTCTGCGGGGCGTACGCGCGTGGCACCGCCCAATCCAGCACGCGCATCCCCGCCTGGGTGGACCAGTCATGCAATTCCGGCACGGTGTAGGAGCGGTCCTGCGTGTGCAATAACAGGTCGTACGCTCCCGCATCGCTCTGGCTGATCTCGGGGCCGAACGTCTCGTGTTCCAGCAAGCCTCGACGGGTACGACTGTGCGAAGGCAGGCCGGCGAGGGCGGTACGCAGGACCTTCAGTCGTCGCTCCGGGCCCAACTCGGCGGGGGCCAGGCGCTGCATCAACGACTGCATCAGGTAGACCGGCGCGCGGCCGTAGGTCGCGTAGACCATCAGCGCGAGTCCGCCGTCCGCCTTGAGCATCGAACGCAACGCTCGCAGCCCCGCGTCTGGCGAAGCGAGGTGGTGGAGGACTCCCGAGCAGACGATGAAGTCGAACTCACCGAGGCCCAGCTCCGGGGCGTCCTCGATCGCCGCGTGCACAAAGCGGACACCGGCGATCCCGCGCGCGTCCAGCCGCTGCCGCGCGATCTCGATCGAGGTCGTCGAGAAGTCGATCGCAACGATCTCCGCGCCGCTGTCACGCAGCTGCTCACCGAGGAAAACCGTGCTGTCGCCGGTGCCACAGCCCGCGTCCAGTACGCGGAAGCCCGCGCCGAGACGCCGGCGACCACCCCACAGCAATGAGTTCACGCGGGGCAACTCGGAGAGCATCGGTTGCCGCAACATCTCCAGTTCGCGTGCCGGGTCGCGATGCGGATACGGAAGCACCTCGTACTGCTCTTGCACGCGTTCCAGTAGCACCATCGTGCGCACCTCCACAGGGCATCCGGCTATCAGTCTGCAAGGGCACCACACCACCGCGCATCGGGGGTCTCCCTGACGCCGGCAAACGAACAGGCCCCCGTCTCACGACGGGGGCCCGCGGTACGCCTCGACGGGTCGAGGACTAGCCCAGCAGCCGGAGGATCGACTGCGGAGCGGTGTTCGCCTGCGACAGGACGGAGACACCGGCCTGCTGCATGATCTGGCGGGTCACCATGTCCGAGGACACCTGCGCGATGTCCGCGTCCCGGATTCGGGACTCGGACGCGCTCAGGTTCTCCACCGACACACCCAGCGAGTTGATCGCCGTCTCCAGCTGGTTCTGACGCGCGCCGAGCTTCGCCCGGAACGTCGAGACCTGCTGGATCGCCTCGTCCACCGAGGCCAGCAGCGTGTCCGCCTCAGCCGTCGTCGAGACCGCGTTGTTGTTCGCGATCAGGGCATCCAGCTTCGACGCGCCACCCAGGGCACCCGAAGACATGTCGTCGAACGACAGGGAGATGTCGTCGCCGACCTCGGAGCCCACCCGGAACGTCGCCGCGCTCGCTGCGGTCGTCACCACGGTCGAACCGTCGAACGACGTCGCGATGCCCGCACCGGTCACGTTGCCAGCGTTGGCGTCGTGAGTCAGGTTCAGCGTCACGCCGAGTTCCTCGAACGTCACCGACTGGGTCGCGTTCGCGCCCATGTCCTGCACCGTAAACGTCTCCGCACGGGTGTAGCCCGCAGCGGTCGTGGTCGCCGTCAGCACCGCACCCACGTTGCTCAGCGCGTACGTCCGACCGCCCTCGGCGTTGCCGACGTCGATCGAAGCCACGGAGACCGTCGCACCGTTCGCCACCGACGTCACCGCGTCAGCGGTCGACGCACCGGCGAGGCCCACCGAGAGCGAACCGTTCAGCAGGCTCAACCCGTTGAACCGGGTGCGCGTGCCGATGTTGTCCACCTCAGCGCGCAGTGCCACCATCTCTTCACCGATCGCCTGGCGGTCGGACGAAGACAGCGTGCTGTTGCCAGCCTGCACCGAGAGCTCGCGGACCCGCTGCAGGATCGAGTGAACCTCGTCCAGCGCGCCTTCCGCCGTCTGCAGCATCGAGACGCCGTCCTGCGCGTTGCGCATGCCCTGCTGCATGCCGCGCACCTGAGCGCGCATCTTCTCGCTGATCGCGAGACCGGCTGCGTCGTCCGCAGCGCGGTTGATGCGCAAGCCGCTGGAGAGCTGCTCCAGCGTCTTCCCCATCTTGCTGTTCGTGGTGCTCAGGTTCCGCTGAGCATTCAGAGCAGCCGCGTTTGTGTTGATGATCATTGCCATCGGTTGGCCTCCTCAGCCGTCGTTGCCGACATCCATGTCGAGATGACTGGCGCGCAGTCCGGCTCCGGACCCGTTCCGCGCTCCACAAGCATCATCGGCAGGGTGGCCGCAGCCTTAAGGGTTCTTCCGTCCCCTATCCCCTGAATCAGGGAGCACGCACACTGCTCCCCCGGGCAATCCCCGACTCAGGCGTCCGCGCACCAGTCGTACCGTCTGGGTTGACCCGCTGGAGGAGCAGAGATGCAGGCTCGCAGGCTCGCGGTGTGCGGTTGGGACGAAGCCGTCCCGACGCTCATCGCCGCCCTGGAAGCGACCGGCGCATTCCGCGCTGTGCTGGTGGTGGACCACTCCACCCCGGCGCTCGTTCGTGCCTCCTCCGTCACCGCGCTCCCCTGCGCCATTCAGCCGGCCCGCGCGATCCAGGACGCCGAGGCGGACGCGATCCTGCTGGCGGCGCCCGGCCACGCCGCGGCGGCCGTGCACGCCGCG